>NZ_CP142675.1:663333-995000 GCF_036365825.1 Qipengyuania sp. HL-TH1 | reverse complement strand
TACCCGCGAAAATCGTGTTCTTCCCGCAGGATACGGGCGACTTCCACCAGCTGTTCCATCGTGTGGTTCGAGTTTTTCACGATGCCCGAGGACAGGAACAGCCCCTCGATATAATTGCGCCGGTAGAAGGACAGCGTGAGGTCGACCACCTCCTGCGGCGTGAACCGCGCCCGCGCGACGTTCGAACTCTTGCGGTTGACGCAGTAATGGCAGTCGAACACGCAGTGATTGGTCAGCAGGATCTTGAGCAGCGAGATACAGCGCCCGTCGGGTGCATAAGCGTGACAGATGCCCATCCCCTCGGTCGAACCGATTCCCTTACCGCCCATGCTGGTGCGTTTGGCCGTGCCCGAGGACGCGCAGGAAGCGTCGTATTTTGCCGCGTCGGCGAGAATCTCAAGCTTCTGAAGGACGGTTTGCGTGGCCATGCGTTCTATATATGTTCCACGCAACATCTTGCCAATGTCGAATGATGTATTGGTGCGGTTTCAGGCACACAAACCGTGCAGGTACCAGTCGGGAGGGCCGCCCCGGCCATCGCCGATAATGCCCAGGCGATAGATCCAGTACCGCCGGCCGGCTTCGTCCTCGATCCGGTAATAGTCGCGCAGTCGCGCGCCGCCGCGTTCGCGCCACCATTCGGGCGCGATGCGTTCGGGCCCTTCAACCCGCGCCACCTCGTGCACTTGCCCGCGCCAGCGAAACCGCTGCGGATAGCCATCGGGCGTCGCATAGAGCACGGCAATGCTTTCGGGACTGTCGAGCAGCTTGAGCGGGCGCGCATGAAAAGCGAGCTGCCCTTGCGAGGATGCCTCCGGTTCGAGCGGCGGCTGCCAGCGCTGTGCACGCTCGGGAATATGGCTGGCAAAGGGCACGGGGCGGGTAACCGCCTGCGCCCCGAGACGGACGGTCAGCCGGTCGATACAGGCCGCCAGCGACGTGCCGTGGGTTTCCGCTGCGGTCTCGATATCGTCCTGGGCAAGTGCCAGCGGTTCCGCCCAGCTGGCCCGCAGGCGCAGCATCTCGATCCCGAACCCGGCATCCACATCGTCGAGCCGCGCCGCGAACAGCCGGACGATATGCGCCGGATCGCGTGTCGCGGCCGCCAGTTCGAGCCGGCGAACCACCACTTCGCCATCGACGCGCCACAGCCCCAGTTCGAGACGCCGAGCACCCTGCCCCTGCCCCTCGAGCTCGCGCGCCATGTCCCCGGCAAGATCGGTGACCACCGTATCGAGCAACTGGCGATGCCGGATCGGTTCGAGCAAGCGCCGCTGGACCAGCGGCACCTGCTGCGGAACCACGGGCAGCAGCGGTTCGGGCACGCGGCCGAGCAGCTGGTCGAGCCGGACCAGCGGGTTGGCGGCAGGCGACTTGCGGTTGCGGAAACGGCGCTGGATCGCATCGCGCCCCAGGGTCGCGATCTCGCCCAGCCGCTTGAGCCCCAGCCGGCGCAATACGGTCACCACATCCTGGTCGAGCCGCAGCGCGGCCACGGGCAGATCGGCTAGGGCGCGTTCGATCGCTTCGGCCCCCTCGACGATAGCCCCGTCGCGGCCATGATGCGCCAGCGCCCAGGCGGCCCCGGCGGTTGGCGCAATCGCCGTGCGAACCGCCAGCTGCCGCTGGGCAAAGGCCTGCTGCACATCGGCAAGCAACCGGTTTTCCCCGCCGAAGAGATGCGCCACCGCGGTCACATCGACCAGCAGCCCGTCGGGCGGGTCGAGCGCGGACCACGGCCCCCAGCGCTGCGCCCAGATCGCCAGGGTCTCGAGAAAGCCGAGATCGCCCGCCGGATCGCTCGGCGCGGTGGCGATTTCGGGGCAGAGCGTACGCGCATCGGCGAGCATCATGCCCTTGTGCGCGCCGGCTGCCGCGCCCGCACGGTTGACCGCCTCGATCTGCGGGCCGTGCGCGGTATCGGCGATCAGCACCAGCGGCTGGGCATCAAGCGCCCCGGCCTGCTTGCCCGTCACCATCCGCCAGCGATCCATTGCCAGCGCAGGAAGCCAGATCGACAGGATGCGGCGGGCGCGGGAGCCACCCTCCTGCGGGGGGTTCACGCCCGGCGCAGCGGGCGCCGCTGGCGCAATCCCGCCGTCCAATTGCCAAGTATCTCATCGCCTGCACTGCGAGCCTTGCTGGCGGTAAGATCGCCTTGCTCTTCGGCCAACAGCCATTCGCCCGGTGCATGCGCACGGGCGCGGAACAGTTCAGCCTGCCAGCGCGGCAGGCCGGGAGCCTGCGCATTCCAGTGCGGCGCGGCGGAGGGGGCCGAGGCGATCTCCCACCGCATCCGTGCCGAGGACAGGTCGCGCGCCGCATCGATCCGGACGAGGAACAGCGGCACGCCATGTTTTTCCCCCGCCAGCGTCAGGCGGCGCGAGGCGGTGAAGTCGAGCGCCTTGGGGTTGCCGGCAATCTCGCCCACCACGAAGGCAAGATCGCGGCAGCGCAGCCCTTCCTCCAGCGCAAAAAGCGCGTCCTCGCATTTTTCGGCGAGCACATGGATCACCCGCCCCTGCAACAGCTCCGGCAGTCCGGCACGATAGGGCCGCCCCGTACGCCGCGCCGCCTCGCGCGTCTGGACCCACAGCACGCTACGCCGGTCCTGCGCCTCGCAGCCATCCCCCCGCGACATATTGCTCCAATCGTCGAGCGCCAGCGCCAGCGCGGCACCCGTCCCTGCCCCCTCGCGCGAGGAAGCGAACACTTCATTGTGCAGGGCCAGCCCCCGGCTAGCCGCCAGCCCCGGACGCCAGCGCGCACTGCGCCGTGCAGATAGCGCGGCGACGTCTTCGAAGGCCGTGAGCGGCAAGGAGGCAAAATCGGGCTGGGACATAGGGGAACGACTCGTTCGTTCCGGTTATGTTCCATATCGGATCGATTCGCAATTCGGCGCAGCGGGTTCTCCCGTCGTCGCACAGCGGGACCGAACCGCCGCCTCATCCATTGGTCAGACAACACCCTTTGAAGGAGAGACCCATGAAACACACCGCTGGAAACCCCGACGAACTGAAAACCAAATTCTGGAAGGCGCTGGCCGATCTCGCCCTTCCTGTTCCTCCAGCTCGACGGGCACAGCGCGACCGCGGTGCCGATGAGCCCGCAGCTCGACAAGGATGCCAACAGTTCGATCTGGTTCTTCACCCATACCAAAAGCGATTTCGCCAAACTCGGCCGCGCCACCGCGACCTTCGAAAGTAAGGGCCACGAACTCTTCGCCCGCTTCGACGGTACGCTGACGCGCGAAACCAGCCAGGAACGCTTCGACCAGTTCTGGAATAACTTCGTCGAGGCCTGGTACGATGGCGGCAAGGACGATCCCGACATCGTCTTCCTGCGCATGGACCTCGGCGATGCCGAAATCTGGGACGGCGACCTTGGCCTGCTCAACACCGCCAAGATGGCGCTGGGCCGCAATGTGCGCGACGAGGCCGAGGAACGGCACGCCGAAGCAGTCGACCTGTGATGGACGGCTGACCTCAAACGACAAGGGCCGCGTTCCATCCGGAGCGCGGCCCTCTTTTTTGCCAGCAACCAATCAGTCGTGCGCGCGGGGCGGATGGATCGGGATAGCCGTTTCCTCACCCGCAACGGCATCGACCACTTCGACGATCCCCTGCCCCAGATGGCTGCGCCTGCGGCTGTAGAGGAAGTAGACGAGGAAGCCGATCGCGCTCCACGCCGGCAGGACGATCATCGCTTCGCTCGGCAAGTTGAGGAACAGGAACAGGCAGCCCAAGATCGTTGCGGGGCCGACAAACCACAGCCCCTTCACGCGGAAATGGCGATGCACGTCGGGGCGCTGCCGGCGCAGCACCATCACCGCCACCGCGACCATGGCGAAGGCGTAGAGCGTTCCCGCATTGGCGATATCGGCCAGCTGGCCCACTGGGAAAAACGCCGCCCCTACCGCCACCACGATCCCCGTCAGCGCGGTCACCACATGCGGCGTCTGCCAGCGTGGGTGCACGCGGCTGAGGAAATCGGGCAGCAGCCCGTCGCGGCTCATCACGAAGAAAATGCGCGTCTGCGCAAACAGCAGCACCAGGATCACCGAGGGCAGCGCGAGAAACGCGGCCACGCCGAGCACGTTGCCCACGCCCGACCAACCGATCTGGCGCAGCACATGCGCCAGCGCCTCGTTCGAACAGACCAGCGCATCGGCGTGAACCGACAGGGCACACTGACGTGCGAGCTCTTCCGACCCCGCGGGAAACGGGATCCCGTCCGGTCCCATGATCGGCTGGCCGCCGATGGTCCCGATCGCCCCCGCAGCGACGAGGATGTAGAACAGCGTGCAGAACAACAGCGAGCCGACCAGGCCGAGCGGCACGTTGCGCTGCGGGTCCTTGGTTTCCTCCGCCGCGGTCGAGACCGCGTCGAACCCGACATAGGCGAAGAAGATCGTCGCTGCCGCACCGACCGCGCCCAGTCCCGAACCAAAGCCGCCGAACACGCCAGCGGGCAGGAACGGGTTGAACCGCTCGGCCTCGAAGGCGGGGCTGGTCAGCGTCAGCGCGATGAACGCGATCAGCGCGGTCACCTTGATCGTCACCAGCACCGCATTGAATTTGGCGCTTTCGCTGGTTCCGATGATGAGCAGCCCGGTGATCAGCAGCGCGATGACCATTGCAGGCAGGTTGATCAGCCCGCCCTCCACGCCGCCCAGCGCGAGCGGCCCAGCCGATAGCCAGCTTGGCAAGGCCACGCCCAGCGTCTCGTCGAGGATACTGCCCACGAAATACCCCGACCAGCCGACCGAGACCGCGCTGGCCGCGATGGCGTATTCCAGCACCAGCGCCCAGCCCACCGTCCAGGCGAGGAGTTCGCCCATCGTCGCATAGGTATAGGTATAGGCCGACCCCGACACCGGTATGGTTGCGGCGATTTCGGCATAGCACAGCGCGGCCACGACACAGACCGCCCCCGCAATCGCGAAGGCGAGCATCAGCCCCGGCCCCGCCTTCTGCGCGCCCGCGGCCGTCAGCACGAAAATTCCTGTCCCGATGATGCAGCCGATGCCGAACAGCATCAGTTGTATGCCGCCCAGCGAACGCTTGAGCGACTTCTTCTCAGCAGCCGCGAGGATTGCATCCAGCGGCTTCACCCTGTCGAAAATCATGCGGCCTGCGGCCTCCCCAGGCCCGCCGCAGGACTGCCCTGCTCCGCCAGCCGGAAGCGCGCTAGATACGCGCCATCGCGGCTAACGGGAAGCAGGATTCCGCATTAGTTGCCGAGGACCGAGGGAAACAGCCCGGTTACCAGGATCACCGCAACCGCGATCGGGCACAGCCAGGCGATCAGGAAGCGCCACAGCCCGAAGGCCCAGGGCGACAGCCCGGTGGTGGTACGCAGCAGCGTCTCGTCGGCTTTCCAGCCGATAAAGATCGAGGTCAGTAGCGCGCCTACGGGCAGCATGACCTTGCCGGTGAAGCCATCTACCGTGTCGAGGATATCGGTTTCCGCGAACAGGCTCCAGAACCCCAGCGGACGGACATCGGACCAGACATTGTAGCCCAGCAGGCAGGCGATCCCGATCAGGAACGACCCCGTGCCGAAGATCAGCGCCGATTTGTGCCGGCTCCAGCCGCGCTCGCCGATGCCGTAGGCGGTCGGCACTTCGAGCAGCGAGATCGAGCTGGTGACCGCCGCGACCAGGATCAGCACGAAGAACAGGAAGCCGATAAGCGCGCCGCCCGGCATGGTCTGGAAAGCGAAGGGCAGCGTCTGGAACACCAGCGTCGGACCCGCCGCCGGATCGAGCCCGACCGCGAAGACGATCGGGAAGATCATCAGGCCTGCGAGCAGGGCGACACAGGTATCCGCCACCGCAATAATCGCGGCCGTCGGGCCCAGGGCGCTGCCTTCCTTGATATAGGAGCCGTAAGTGATCAGCCCGGCCACGCCGAGCGAGAGCGAAAACAGCGCCTGGCCCAGTGCCGAGTTGATCACCTGCGGGGTGAGTTTCGACCAGTCGGGAGTGAACAGGAACGCCACCGCGTCACCGATATCACCCTCGATCGCGCCATAGACCACGAGGCCGAACAGCAGCACGAAGAACACCGGCATGAGATAGGTCGCGGCCTTCTCGATCCCCGAGCTGACCCCGCGCGCGACGATAAAGAGCGTCATCCCCATGAAGAGCAAATGCATGCCGAGCAGCAGGCCCGGGCTGGCGAACATGTCGCCCAGCCGCTGCTGGATCTGCTCGCGGCTTTCGCCCGCCAGCGCGCCGCGGAACGGATCGCCGGCCATGATCGCCTGCCCCAAATCGGCGCCCATCACGCCGGCGTAATAGAGCACCCAGCCAGCGACGACCGAATAGAACGCCACGATGAGGAAAGCCGCCAGCGCCCCGATCGCACCGAAGATCGACCAGCCCGGCGCAGCCTGCGATTGCGTTGCCACGCGGCGGATCGAACCGACCGCGTCGGTCTGTCCCACGCGGCCGATGAAGATTTCCGAAAGCACCAGCGGAAGGCCGAGCAGGAAGACGCAGGCGATATAGACGATGACGAAGGCGCCGCCCCCGCTTTCGCCCGCCAGCGTCGGGAAACGCCAGATATTGCCAAGCCCCACTGCGGCACCGACCGCTGCGAGAATAAACGCCTTGCGCGAGGACCATCCCTCGCCCGTCGAAGTCGTGGTAGCGACCATGTTCAGACTGTTCCTCTCCAACCGCGGCGATCCCTGCTCGCGCGTCACAAGCGCGTCTTAGACACGCAATACCCCGCGATGCCAAGCTTCGCTTTGCCATCTTCCACGCGCTTGCTAGTGGGTGCCGCATGTCGACGACTTTCCAGCTCGATACGAGCACCAGCCGGGCCAACCCCACGCCGCAGCCGATGAAACGGCTGACGGTGCCCAAGATCCGCGCGCACAAGACCGCGGGCGAGACGCGCGAGCCGCTGGTGATGCTGACTGCCTATACTGCGCGGCAGGCGCAATTGCTCGACGCGCATTGCGACATCCTGCTGGTCGGGGACTCGCTGGCGCAGGTGATCTATGGCCTGGCCACGACGATCCCCGTCACGCTCGACATGATGGCCAACCATGCCGCCGCCGTCGTGCGTGGCAGCTATCATTCGGTGGTCGTGGTCGACATGCCCTTCGGCTCCTACGAACAATCGCCCCAGCAGGCGTTCGAGAGCGCGACCTTCCTGCTCAAGCAATCGGGCGCTGCAGCGGTGAAACTCGAAGGCGGCGAGCAGATGGCCGAGACCGTGTCCTTCCTCAACCAGCGCGGCATCCCCGTAATGGGCCATGTCGGGCTGACCCCGCAGGCGGTCAATGTGCTGGGCGGCTATGCCGCGCGCGGACGCAGCGATACCGAAGCGGAGAAGATCGTCGGCGATGCCAAGGCACTGGACGAAGCCGGGGCCTTCGCCATCGTGCTCGAAGGCGTGCTCGAACCGATCGCGATCGAAGCGACGCAGGCGGTGGCCTGCCCGACCATCGGGATCGGCGCCTCGGCGCAATGCGACGGGCAGGTGCTCGTGACCGAGGACATGCTCGGCATGTTCGACCGCGTCCCGCGCTTCGTGAAGAAATATGCCGATATCGCCGGGGTCATCGAACAGACCGTGGTGCAATATGCCGAGGAAGTGCGCGCGCGCAGCTTCCCCACCGAAGACCAGACCTACCAGCCCAAGCGCTGAACGCAGGACCTTTCTACACATGGCAACGCTTTGGCGCTTCTACGGATTTTCGTTCGTTTTCACGCTTTTCTGTCTTGGCCTCGCCGTCTGGTATGGCTGGGTCAGCACCGCTTCGGTTACCGGTACGCTATCGCTGTTGTGGATCGTCGCGGTCCTGTCGGTGCTGGAAATATCGCTCAGCTTCGACAATGCGGTGGTCAACGCCTCGGTCCTCAAGGAAATGGACGAGGTCTGGCAGCGCCGCTTCCTGACCTGGGGCATCGCTTTCGCCGTGTTCGGCATGCGCATCGTCTTCCCGCTGGCGATCGTTGCCATCGCAGCCGGGCTCGGCCCGGTCGAGACGGTCAACCTCTCGCTCAACGATCCGCGCGAATATGAGCGGATTGTATCCTCCGCCCATGTCGGGATTGCCGGCTTCGGCGGCGCCTTCCTCGCGATGGTCGGGCTCAAGTTCTTTTTCGATCTCGACAAGGAGGTCCACTGGATCGCGGTGATCGAGCGCAAGCTTGCCAAGTTCGCCGCGCTCCCGGCAGCCGAGATTGCGCTCCTGTTGCTGGTGCTGTGGGGCATCTCGACCATGCTCGCGCCGGACGAGGCGCTAACGTTCCTGGTGGCCGGCATCCTCGGGCTCGTCACCTTCATCGCAGTCGAGGGCATCAATGCGATCCTCGAACTGAAGGAAGAAGCAGCCAAGCTCCAGGGCGCGGTCGTGCGCAGTGGCCTGGGCGGTTTTCTCTACCTCAACGTGCTCGATGCCAGCTTCAGCTTCGACGGGGTGATCGGCGCTTTCGCGCTATCCAACAACATGATCGTGATCGCACTGGGCCTGTCGATCGGTGCGATGTTCGTCCGGTCGATGACAATCCACCTCGTCCGCAAGGGCACGCTGGCGGCCTACCGCTTCCTCGAACACGGGGCCTTCTGGGCGATCATCGTGCTCGGCGGGATCATGCTCGTGTCGGCCAAGGTGCATATCCCGGAGACCGTAACCGGCCTGATCGGCGCGATCCTGATCGGCCTCAGCCTGTGGTGGTCGGTGCGCTACAACCGGCGTCATCCGCAGGAGGATGCTGCGCCAGCCGATTAGCAATCGGCGCTGCCACGACCAGTTGGAAGAAGTGGTAGAGCAGCAGCGCGATCACGATGAACCCGGCCTCCTCGGGCGGAAACAGGATGGTGGCCAAGGGAGCGCCGACCGCCGCGCTTTTCTGTGCGCCGGCGAAAAGGAAGGCGGTGCGATCGGGCCGTTCGAGACGCAACGCGCTCCCCGCCAGCCATGCGCCCAAATTACCCGCGACAAGGAACGCCGCCACCAGCGCGGCGATCACCAACCAGTCCAGGCCATCGACGCGGGTCCATATGCCCTGCTCGACCGCGCCCGAGAACGCGACATAGATCGCCGCTGCGATAGCTATGCGGTCGATCCAGGCGATCTTGGGTTTGTGCGCCGCGATGAAAGCGCCCGTGAATCCCTGCAGCGCCTGGCCGATCGCGAAGGGCAGGATCAACAGCAGCATGATCTTGCCGATCACATCCATGCCCACAGCACCGCTGCCGCTGCCACCCAGTGCGAGAAAGATTGGCACGGTGACGAAGACGCCGAGGATATTGAGCAGCGCTGCCCCGACCACCGATAGTGCCACATTCCCTCTTGCCAGCGAGGTGTAGGACGTCGCCGATTGCACGGTCGAAGGCAGCGTACCCAGATAGAGGAACCCCAGCGAGACCGATGGGGCAAGCCAGATTTGACCCAGTGCCGCCAGTGCGGCGCCGATCAGCGCCATCGCGCCGAACACCCACAGCACCAGCGGCAGCAGGAAACGCCAATTGGCAATGCCCGCAGCGATATCGCGCCGTGCGATGCGCATGCCGTTGAGCAGGAACAGGATGAAAATCGCCGCATTGGCCACCGCCTGCGCCACGCTTCGCGCGCTACCGGTGGCGGGCACGATGGCGGCAAACAGGATGGCGGCGACCAGCATCCGCACCATGGGATCGGCAAAAACGGTTCGGAGCGTCATGCGCGGCCCTTGCCTCTACCGTACAAGCTTGTCGAGTTTCTCAGCGCGGGCTCGCCGACACGGAACGCAGTTTCGTCTCAAGCTCGCTTCTTGTCGCGCCCTCGCTTTCAGGCAGCGCATCGATCAAGGCGGCAATCGCCAGCGGGTTCATCGGCTGCAGTTCATGCGCCGCGAGTGCGTAATCGAGCGCCCCGTCGTTATCCTTGAGCTTCCCAGCAGCGATGCTGCGCGCAGCGAGAACCCAGGGGACGCGCGCCATTCCGAGAGCCATGGCATGATCGAGCAATTGTGCAGCGCGCTCCCAATCCCCTGCGGCCGCGAAAGCATCGGCGAGAAGCGCCGCGGCCTCTGCATTCATGGGATTGTCGCGCACATAGCTCTCGAGCAGACGGCGGGTCTCTGCGGCGTCCTCCTGCGCCGCTGCGAGCCGCAAAGTCAGCGGCCATGACCGCCGAACCAGCGCCGATCGTGCATAGGCCGCGCGCGCAGCAGCTTTGTCGCCGCGAGCAAATTCGGCATCGCCGAGAATGGCCTGCGCATCGCCCGAACCGGGAAAGCGCTGCGCGAAACTGCGGGCCCTGCCGACGGCGGCCACGGCGTCTTCGCTGGCAATCGCATGGCGAACGTAATCGCGTATCTCCAACCCGCCCATGTCAGGGGAGACGGCAAGCGATGCGCGCGGCGTGAGGCCGGGCAGGACCGCAAGCTCGGACGGACCAAATGCCGCCAGATCGAGGAATTTTGCGGCACGTTCCCGCTCGCCAAGCGCCTCGTAGGCCCGGCCTACCAGCATGCGCAGATAGGTTGACCCCGCGCCACTCGACGCGGGCGCAGCGAAGCGATGCACCAACTCGCGTTCACCGCTGCTGCGGGACAGCGCATAGGCGAGCAAATCCCCGACCCGGCGATTGTCGGGCTGGCGCCTGTGCAGGCGATCGAATGTGAGGGCCGCGCTCGCGTAATTCCCATCGTTGAGCGCGATAAGCCCCGACAGCATAAGAGCAGAGGCGACATTTTCGCTCGCCAGACCGGATCGCGCGAGCAAGTCGCGAGCCGATCGAAAGTCTCCCCCCGCGCAGCGATCACGGCCTGAACGAACATGCCGTGCGGAGTTGAGGCCGCGCGCCCACCTTCGGCACGCAGGACCCGTAGCGCGTCGCGCGCACGGCCGGCATCGCCAAGTGTGGCGGCGTATTCGACCCTCAGTTCGATATTCTGCGGCTGGCGTTCGAGGGCCCTGCCCAGCAATTCGGCCCCCGCTTCAAGCCCCTGCGCATCGCGCGCGAGCTGCCCGCGAAAACGCAGCGCTTCGGCATCATTCGGATCAATCGACAATGCGCGTTCGGCGGCGGCGATGGCTTCGAATTGCTCGCCTCCACGATACCGCAGGCGGCCGATGTCGACCCACAGCCCGGCATTGTCCGGTTCGACCCGATAGGATCGGTCGAAGGCGCCCCCCGCTGCGGGTAGATTGCCTTCCGCCATTTCGAGACGGCCCAGCAATTGGAAGCCAGCCGCGGCGCTGTCCTCCGAAAACTCGCCTGGGCCGAGCCACTCACGCGCAACCCCCAGATCACCCTTCAAGAGCGCGCTTTCGCCGAACAGCGTTGCAAGCTCTTCGCGCGGAGTGCCTGTCGCGAGCGCCTGTTCGAGCTGGACCTGCGCCGCGAGGGCATCACCCCGCTCCAACTGGAGCCGCGCCTCCTCCAACAACGGCCGGTCCGACCCTGCCTGCTCGCATCCCCCCAGCGTCGCAAGGGCAAATGCGAGTGCTACGATCAGTCCGAGATCACGCCTGGAGGTCATATTGCTTGAGCAGATCGTACAAGGTCGGCCGGCTGATCCCGAGAAGCTTGGCGGTGTTCGAGATATTGCCTTCGCTGCGGGCGAGCGCCTGCCGGATCATCCGCCGGTCCGCCTGTTCGCGCGCCGCCTTGAGGTTGAGGGCGATATCGCCGCCATCCGCGGCATCCTGCGTCAGGTCCAAATCTTCGGCAGACACCAGTTTGCCATCGGCCATGATGACCGCGCGTTTGATCCGGTTTTCGAGCTCGCGCACATTGCCCGGCCAGCTCCAGCCATCGATCGCCGCCAGCGCATCGGGCGCAAAGCCCTTCACCTGCGGGTTCATCTCCTTGGCGAAGCGCGTGACGAAATGCTTCGCAAGCAGCACTGCATCGCCCGGGCGTTCGGCCAGGGTCGGCACCTTCACGACGATTTCCGCAAGCCGGTAGAACAGGTCTTCGCGGAACGTCCCCGCACCGATCATCGATTCGAGATCCTGATGCGTCGCGCAGACGATGCGCGTGTCGACCGGGATCTGCTTGCGTCCGCCGATCCGCTCGATCGTTCGCTCCTGCAGGAACCGCAGCAGCTTCACCTGCAAGGGCAGCGGGATGTCGCCGACCTCGTCGAGGAACAGCGTGCCCCCGTCGGCCAGTTCGATCTTGCCTTCAGTCATCTTGACCGCGCCAGTGAATGCGCCGCGTTCATGCCCGAACAATTCGCTCTCGAGCAGGTTTTCGGGGATCGCCGCACAATTGATCGCGACGAAGGCACCGTCGCGGCGGTTGCTCGAATCGTGGACGCCGCGGGCCAGCAATTCCTTGCCCGTCCCGCTTGCCCCGAGCAGCATGACCGACACATTGGTCGGTGCCACCCGTTCTATCGTCCGCGCAACCTTGGCCATTTCCGGAGCCGCGGTGACCATCGAGCCGAGCACCGTCCGGTCTTCGCCGACCTTTTCCGCGAGACGGCGGTTCTCATTCTCGATCTGATGCAGCCGGTATGCGCGCTGGACGATCAGCCCGAGCGTGTCGATATCGAGCGGCTTCTGGTAGAAATCGTAAGCGCCCTGCTCCACCGCGCGCAGCGCACTCGCTCGGGCACCATGGCCCGAAGCGACGATAACCTTCGTGTCGGGCTTCATCGCCATGATCGCTTCGAGCACAGCAAAGCCCTCGCTGGTCCCGTCGGGGTCGGGCGGCAGGCCGAGGTCGAGCGTGACCACTGCCGGCTCCTCCGAACGCAGGGCAGTCAGCGCTTCGGCGCGGGTCCCGGCAATCACGACATCGAAGTCGTCGTAGGCCCATTTGAGCTGGGCCTGCAGGCCCTCGTCATCCTCGACGATGAGCAGTTTGGGTTTGGTTTCCCCCATTACGCGACCTCATTCCCCTCTGCCGACTGGCTTCGTCCAATAATGGTTGTCGCCGATTTAAGCGGCAGGCTGATGGTAAACCGCGTCCCCAACCCCTCGCGCGATTCGACATCCAGTCGTCCCCCCATCGAGCGGATCAATTCACGTGCCTCGAACGCACCGATGCCGAAGCCTCCGGGCTTCGAGGAGACGAACGGCTTGAACAGGCCGTTGCGCAGGAATTGCGGCGACATCCCGCGCCCATTGTCGATCACCGTCGCCTTGCCCGAAACGCCATCGCTATAGACCTCGAGCATGACCGAACTGTTGGCATCGCTCGCATCGATCGCGTTCTGGATGAGATGCACCAGCGCCTGATCGAGCGCGTCGGGATTGCCCTCGACCGCGACCGGCTCGGTGCGGAGCACCGCCACCGGATGGACCTTGCCCAGCCGTTCGACGGCCTGCCGCGCCGTTTCGGCAAGATCGAACTGGCGTGCTTTCTCGGTTCCCGGCGGGCCATAGCGTCCGAGGCGCGCGAGCAGCGTGTTGAGCTTGTCCGCACTGCTGCGTAGCGTCACCAGCATGTCCTTGCGAAACTCGGGCTTGTCGGCATGCTTTTCCGCATTGCGCAGCAGCAGCGACATCTGGCTCGACAGGTTCTTGATGTCGTGCATCACGAAAGCCATGCGGCGATTGAATTCGTCGAAGCGCCCCGCCTCGAGCAGCGCAGCCTGTCCGGCCTGTTCCGCGAGGTAGCTGGCCAGCTGGCGGCCGACGACCGACAGCAGATCGAAATCTTCCCAGTCGAGCCGGCGCTCGATCAGCGGGCGCGACAGAATGACGAGGCCGACCAGGCGGTCAAAGTGGAGCAGCGGTACAGCCGCCCAGGCGCGCGGGTCGTTGCGCATCCAGTCGGGCACCGCAGCCTGCTCTCCGCGATGATCCACCCCGTCGCGCACTTCGTCGAACGCAATGATCAACTCGCTGCTTTCGAGAATGACGCCGAGCGAGGCGGGCGCGGCGCGAGCCGGAATCTCGGCATTCGACCAACGCCAGTTCGCCGCCAGCTCGAACGAGCCGTCTTCGTCGGGCACGAGTAGGATTCCCGAAGGACTGTCGGTGATATCAGCCAGCGCTTTCACCGTACGTTCCTGCAGGCTGATGTTGTCGAAGCCGGTGGTGCCGATCGTATCGGTAAAGCGAATCCACTCGTTGCGATATTCGTAGCGGTGCTTGAAGAGGTGCTTGATCGCCGTGACCCGCAACCAGCCGCGTAGACGATCAGACGGAAGCCAGATCAGCGCCAATGCGCTGGCAGTGATGATCAGGCCGACCTGCGTCATCCGCGCGAGATCGCCCGTGAGCATGTCGAGCCAGCGGGCGAGCCCCAGCATCAGGCCAAGATAGCCACCGATCACCAGCAAGGAGAGAAAGCGGAAGGTCACCGCTCGCGACGGACGGAATTCGAGATCGGGCGACCGGCTGTTGAAGCCCAGCGCGAACGGCACCGCCACCAAGGCCGCAGCCACCCCGCGTAGCGCGGCGAGTTCACCCGGCAAGGCGCCGGTGATGTAGCCGATCGTAAAGTAATTGAGATCGAAGGCCCACATCCCGGCCAGCGCAGCTGCGTTCCAGCGCAGGATCTGCCGCGACGATGCCGCGGCGCCGGCATAGAGATTATGCAGCAGCACCAGCGCGCCCACCGAAACCATCACGCGGAACAGCGCTGCGGTTTCGAAAGTCAGCGCGGTCAGTTCGGGCGTCACCGCATAGCGCCGCGCGATCAGCAGCAGGACGAATTGCAGTACCTCGACAAAGCCCAGGGCGAAGACCGCCGGACGGACCAGTCGCAGCGTCTCATCGCGCCCGTCATTGGCGAACAGGCGAAAGAGCATGAACAGCCACGCGAGATTGCGGGCGATCTCGGTTAGTTCGACGATCGGCCGGCCCGGCTCGAAACTGGCCGCGGCGAAGCACCAGTTCGCAGTCAGCGCCAGCGCGACGACTGCGGGCGTACGGTCGGCGCGCAGCGAATCGCCTTTGCGCCCGATCCAGATCGCCGCCAGCGCGCAGATGACCGCGCCAATCGAATAGGCGATATAGGAAAAGCTTGCGATCCAGCCCATCAGCGCGCTCCTTCAGGCCAGATGATCACCCGCGCGGTCTGCAGCAGGATAATGATGTCGAGGAAGGGCGTGTAGTTCTTGGCATAATACAGGTCGTATTCGAGCTTCTGGCGCGAATCCTCGACGCTGGCGCCATAGGGATAATTGATCTGCGCCCACCCGGTGATGCCGGGTTTGACCATGTGGCGCTCGGCATAGAAAGGCAGTTCCTTCTCGAGATCGACCACGAAAGCGGGTACTTCGGGCCGCGGGCCGACGAAACTCATCTCTCCCTTCAGCACGCTCCACACCTGCGGCAATTCGTCGATGCGCACCATGCGGATCAGGCGGCCCACCCGGGTGATGCGCGGGTCGTCCTTATCCGCCCATCTCGCCCCATCCGCTTCGGCATCGGTGCGCATCGAGCGCAGTTTGACCAGCGTGAACTCCTGGCCATAGAGCCCGACCCGGGTCTGGCGAAAGAAGGCGGGCCCCTTGCTTTCCAGCTTCACCAATATGGCGAAGATCGCGACCAGCGGCAGACCGACGATCAGGATCACCAGACTGACGAGAATGTCGAACAGGCGTTTGCCAATGCTCGACAATCGCCGCCCGGATGAAAACCCATCGGAAAAGATCAGCCAGCTGGGATTGAGAGTATCCAGGTCGACACGGCCCAATTCGCGCTCGAGGAAGCTCGAGAAATCGCTGACCATGACGCCCTTGGTCTTGACTCTCAGCAGGTCCTTGAGCGGCAGCGAATTGCGCCGTTCCTGCAGCGCCAGGACCACTTCGGTCGCCCCTACCCGCTCGACGAACCGACCGAGGTCCGAAATCGATTCGCGCGGGACCGCGGTACCGATGGTCGGTTCCGATTCCCCCATTGCGACAAAGGCGCCGACCGCAAAGCCGCTGTCGGGGCGGCGCGAAAGCCGTTCAAGCCGCTCCGCCCGCGGGCCCGCGCCGAGCACGAGGATGGTCCGGCGGAATGCTTCCACGCCCAGCATTCTGCTGCCGAGAATCCGGTTGGCTATGAGGAAGGCAATCGCAATGCCCATCGCGTAGAGCAGGACCGAGCGCCACAGCGCCGATCCGGGCAAGAAGAAGTTCATCAGTGAGATCGCCAACACGCCGAGGCTGACTGCGACGAGCAGCCGCGCGGTAGCGAAGCGCATCGATCGCAATGCCTCGGGGCCATAGGTCCCGACCGCGATCATCGCCAGCCAGATCACCCCGGCAAAGCCGCCGATTTCGAGCACACGATCCGAGAACTGGCCAGCACTGATCCCGATCTGCGCAACGCGCAGCCGCCACGCCGCCTCGCCCGCGAGCGAAAGCAGCATGAGATCGATCAGGGAAAGCAGCACGACATTGTAGGAGATGTAGTGCTTGAACAGGCGGATCATTCAGTCCGGCTCGCGAATTGCTGGTGTCGGAAACCTTGACTAGCAGACAGGGATGAACCGTCGGTAAATTTTACACTTGCACGAAAAAGGGCGAGGAACCCTCAAGCTCCCCGCCCTTCCGCTATCGTTACTATCATTTAGTTTGTGACGGCTTCTTCCACCGCCTCGCCCGTATTCTGAGCGGCTTCGCCCACCTGGTTGGCGGCCTGGCCGACTTCATTGGCAGCGCCCGCAATGGCATTGTCCTTGGTCACTTCGGCACTGCTCATCTGGTTGATGAAGAGGAAGCCGACGATGGCGACGCCGAGCACCAGCAGGATCAGCACCCAATTGGTACCGCCCCGGCGGCCTTCACCGTCCGAGACGACCGTATGCGTCGTATGGGTGTTGCCTGCGGCATCGGTGGTTTCGGTAATCCGTTCTTCTGTCATAATTGTGTGCCCCTGCGACTCTAATGAGCTGAAAACGCGGCAAATCCGTCAGCGGTTCCCCGCAAATGGGCGAATGACGCTCAATCGGACGCAAATTCGAACGGCGTAACGCCGCGGCGCGCCGTGTCGAAGGCAAGCTTGCGGCCCGCCGGGGGCAGGGATCGCTGGCTACACCCGACGCGGTGACACCGGGCACACCCGGGACCGATCGGCTGGGCATCGTCGGGCCGCAGTGAAATGCCCCGTGCCTGCGCAAGATCGGCGGCAAGAACCGCTTCGATACCCACCGCCACGACGAATTGCGCTTCTCCGGGTGCGCCGCTGCCCTCGACCGTGCGCGCCATGGTCAGCCATCCGCCGTCGCGATCGCCCGAATTGTCGAGCGCAACGAACTGCACCTGCAAATCGCCTGCGCGATCGAAGGCGCGATGGGCGTGCCACAGCGGGCAACTGGCATCGGATTCGACGAACAGCGCGGTGCTGGCCCCGGTAAAGGTCTTGGAGAACTGCCCTGCGCGGTCGAGCCGGACCATGAAGAACGGCAGGCCGCGCTGGCCGACGCGCTGCAGCGTGGTGAGCCGGTGCGCGAGTTGCTCGAAACTGACCCCGAACCGGCGTTCGAGCACGGGAAGGTCGTAACCGGTGGCCTCGCAGGCGCGCAGGAAGCGGCCGTAAGGCATGAGGAGCGCCGCGGCGACATAGCTGTTGAGATGCCGGGCGAACAACGCCCGCGCCACCTCGTCATCGAAGCGTGCGCCCTTCGCGACCGCGTCGATTGCCCCGGCGAACTCAAGCTGCGCGAGCTGAAGCGCGAGTTGGAAGTTGCGCGAGGGAATGCTGAGCATCTCGGAAAGCTGGACCTGCCGTGCATGGAGGTCGAGCCGGCGCAGGCTGTCGGGCAGCACATCGCGGGGCAGGATCCGCACCGACAGCTGGTGCCGCTCGCGCAACCGTTCGGTCAGAGCGAGGCCGATATCGCCGCGCGAAAGGCGCATGTCGTCTGCCAGTTCTTCCGCGGCCATGTCGAGATCGGCAAAATGGTTGCGCCATCGCTCGATTTCGCGCCGCGAGGCGGAGAGCGGGTCATCGGCGCTACCACCCGCCGTGCCCGCCCGGTCGTATAGCCGGGCGAAGGCCGCAGCGGCTTGCGGGGTCAGCGCGAGGAATTCCTGCAGCTCCTCGCGGTCGATCCCCAGATCGGCAAAGCGTTCGTCGGCAAACCGCCTCGCCAATCCGTCGATCCCGCCGATCGCCTCGTCTTCGCGCAGCGATCGCGGATCGAAGTCGAACTGCTCGACCAGCTGCATCATCACCCGCGCGCTGACGGGTCGCTGGTTGCGCTCGATCAAATTGAGGTAGCTCGGGGAAATGTCGAGCCGTGCGGCAGTGGCAGCCTGTGTCAGCCCCTCCCGCTTGCGCAAGCGGCGGAGAGCCGGTCCGGCGAAGAGCGCCTCTTCGGTCATTTGTAACTTTCTTTACATCTTTACAGCCGTGATAGCCTCAAGGCGCCGCTCTAGACAAGTTTCTTTGTAAATTATCCTATCATCCCGCACCCGGGTCCGACAGAACAGGGTCAACGATTACGCCCCCAATACGACAAGGAGTGTCCCCCGTGACCTATTCGGACCGGATCAGTGAACTGAACGAAACCATCGCCGCCAACGGTGCGCCCTGGGGTGCCATCGATGCCGAAAGTGCCGCGCGCATGGTCGTCCAGAACCGCTTCCGCACGGGGCTCGACATTGCCCGCTACACCGCAAAGATCATGCGCGAGGACATGGAAGCCTATGACCGCGACCCGGCGAACTACACCCAGTCGCTGGGTACTTGGCACGGCTTTATCGCACAGCAGAAGATGATCTCGATCAAGAAGCATTTCGGCAATACCAAGCGCCGTTACCTCTACCTGTCGGGTTGGATGGTCGCCGCGCTGCGCAGCGAATTCGGTCCGCTGCCCGACCAGTCGATGCACGAAAAGACCAGCGTCCCCAATCTTATCGAGGAACTCTACACCTTCCTCAACCAGGCGGATGCCCGCGAACTGGGCGGCCTGTTCCGCGAACTCGATGCGGCGAAGGAAGCCAATGACGCGGTCAATACGCAGCGCTTGATCAAGGAAATCGACGAGCACGAAACGCATGTCGTCCCGATCATCGCCGATATCGATGCCGGTTTCGGCAATGCCGAAGCGACCTACCTGCTCGCCAAGAAGATGATCGAAGCCGGCGCCTGCGCGCTGCAGATCGAAAACCAGGTATCGGACGAAAAGCAGTGCGGCCACCAGGACGGCAAGGTCACCGTGCCGCATGAGGAATTCCACCAGAAGATCCGCGCGATCCGTTATGCCTTCCTCGAACTCGGCGTTCCCGAAGGCATCATCGTGGCGCGCACCGACAGCCTCGGCGCCGGCCTGACCAAGTCGATCGCCTATTCGAAGGAACCCGGCGACCTGGGCGACCAGTACAACAGCTTCCTCGATTGCGACGAAGTGGATGCCGCCGACATCAAGAACGGCCAGGTCTTCATCAGCCGCGACGGCAAGCTGCTGGCGCCCAAGCGCCTGCCCAGCAACCTGTACCAGTTCCGTCCCGGAACCGGTGAAGACCGCTGCGTGCTCGACTGCATCACCGCGCTGGAAGCAGGCGCCGACCTGCTGTGGATCGAAACCGAGAAGCCGCATGTCGAGCAGATTGCCGGCATGGTCGACCGGGTTCGCGAAGTGATCCCCAATGCCAAGCTGGTCTATAACAACTCGCCCAGCTTCAACTGGACGCTCAACTTCCGCCAGCAGGTCTATGACGCCTGGGCCGAAGCCGGCAAGGACGTGTCGGCCTTCGATCGCGACAGGCTGATGAGCATCGATTACGACGGCACCGAACTCGCCGCCGAAGCAGACGAGAAGATCCGCACCTTCCAGGCCGATGCCGCGAAGCGTGCCGGTATCTTCCATCACCTGATCACGCTGCCGACCTATCACACGGCCGCGCTGAGTACCGACAATCTCGCCAGGGAATATTTCGGCGAACAGGCGATGCTCGGTTACGTCAAGAACGTGCAGCGCGAGGAAATCCGTCAGGGTATCGCTTGCGTGAAGCACCAGAACATGGCTGGCTCGGACATGGGCGACGACCACAAGGATTACTTTGCCGGCGAAGCGGCCCTGAAGGCCGGCGGCAAGGACAATACCATGAACCAGTTCGCTGCCGCCTAAGGAGAGGAAGGATGACGACCATGACAGACGACACTCCGAAGACCGAACCGGGCCGCGCCCGGGCGCTGTTCTCAACCGCCGATTTCCGCCTGCTGCGCACCGCGCTGACGCATTATGCGCGGACCACCGAGGATCGTGAGGAGCTGGCGAAGATCAACGCGCTGCACCACCGCCTCGGCACCTACGTCCCCGCGGACGGCTGACCTTACACCAAGTTCTCCTGGGGAGGAGAATAGGCCGTCGGAGTGTCCCCAACGCTCCGGCGGCCACATTTTTGCCTGCTGTCCTAGCTGCCGGTGCGCGGCATCAGGTCGATCGCACTGCTGGCCAGCGCCTCGGCCCCGGTCGCGATGACCTTTTCCGCATCGGGAGCCCAGAAGGGCGAATGAAGCGAAGGCAGCGACGTGCCATCGTTCTTCAGCGCGTCGAGCATCGGCTGCGGGGTGCCGCTGATCCAGAAGATCATCGACTTGATATCTTCGGGCGCGGCGCGGCGGAACTGGCTGAAGTCCTCGCCCCCCATCACCGCGGGCCATTCCATCACCCGGTTCTCGCCGAAGCGCTGCTTGAACGCGGCTGCGATGTTTTCGCTGAAGTCGGGATCGTTGAAGGTGGACGGCGTATAGGGATCCTCGACCGTCACAGTCGGCATCAAATCGTCAGGCAAGCCCGCTGTAATCGCCTCGCCGCGCGCCACGCGCCGGATCCCGTCGAGCAGCAGCTGGCGGCTTTCGTCCGAATAGCTGCGCACGGTGAGTTGCAGCTTGGCTTCATCGCTGATGATGTTGTGCTTGGCGCCCGCATGGAAGCTGCCCACCGTGATCACCGCCGGATCGAGCGGCGAGGAATTGCGGCTGACCACGGTCTGCAGCTTCATCACGATCGCGCTGGCCAGCACGATGGGATCACGCGTGGTGTGCGGATAGGCGCCATGCCCGCCGACACCCTTCACCGTGATGTCGACGCTGTCGACATTGGCCAGGGCATAGCCCGGCGTATAGCCGATGGTGCCTGCCGGCGCGGGCGCTGCGGCATCGTGGAACGCCAGCGCATAATCGGGCTTGGGGAAGCGGGTATAGAGCCCGTCCTCGATCATCGCGAGCGCGCCCAGGCCGATTTCTTCGGCCGGCTGCAGGATCATGACCAGCGTGCCCTGCCACTTGTCCTTGTGGTCGACCAGCAGCTGCGCCGCACCGATGAAGCCCGCCATATGCGTGTCGTGCCCGCAGGCATGCATGACCCCGGGGGTGACCCCGCTGGCGGGGGTGGCGGTTACAGTAGATGCGAAAGGCAGGCCCGTCTGTTCGACCACCGGTAGCCCGTCCATGTCGGCGCGCAGCAGGACGGTCGGCCCTTCGCCATTGGCCATCACCGAAACTACCCCGGTCCGGCCGACCCCTTCGGTTACTTCGAAGCCGAGATCGCGCATCCGCTTGGCCAGCTTGGCCGCGGTTTCTTGCTCTTCGAAACTCAGTTCGGGGTTCGCATGGAGATCGCGGTAAAGCTCCATCAGGCCGGGCATGTCCTCGGTCAGATCGCTGCGTAGATCATTGGCCTGCGCGGGTGCGGCCAGCACCATTGCGAGCGCGGCAAGGCTTGTTGGAACGGTTTTGGACATGGGTTCTGGTCTCCCTACACGATGGACCACATGGAACAGGGTCCATGGGCAAACTTGGCCGCCGCTGTAGCGCGGTGGTTTTCCGGAACGCCTGTCTTGCAGACCCGCCTGCCGTAGGAAAGCCTACAGCCCGTAGGTTACCACCAGCGCGAGCGAGAGCATGGTGACCATGATCAGCACCAGCGGGACCCCGGTCCGGACGTAATCTTTGAACTCGTACGAACCCTCCGCCATGATCAGCATATTGGTCTGATAGGCGATGGGGGTCGCGTAACACAGGTTGCAGCCGAACAGCACGGCGAGCACCAGCGGTTCGGGCGGCAGGTCCAGCTTACTGGCGATCGCGAAAGCAATCGGCGTGCCGACGGTGGCTGCGGTCGCATTGGACGCGAAATTGGTGAGGAAGGTCATCGCCAGCATGATCGCCGCCAGCGCGGCAGCGGGCGAGAGATAGTCCAGCCCCACTGCCATGACCGTCCCGATCCAGTCGGCCGCGCCGCTGTCGAGGATGATCCGGCCAAGCGCGATGCTGGCCGCGACCAATACGATGACGCTGCCCGAGAGCCCGCGCCCGACACGGTCGAACTTCACGCAGCCGGTCACGAACATCAGGATGGCGCCCGCGAGCGAAGCAATCGCGATCGGGATCAGCCCGACCGAAGCGAGCGCGATCGAACCACCCATGATCACCGCGGACAGCGTGGCCTTCGACCGGCGCGGCAGTTCGCGCATGCCTTCGAGCTGGAGCAGGCTGTCGGCGCGGGCGAAATGCTGCATGTCGTCGGGCAGGCCCATCACCAGCAGCACATCGCCCTCGGCGAAGCGCAGATCGCCGCCTTCGGAAAACTGTTCCTTCTCGCCCACCAGTCGTTCGGGGCGATGCGTCCCGATCACCGCGACGCCATAGAGATCGGCAATGCCCGAACTGGGCAGCGTCCGCCCGATCAGGCGCGAATCCGCCGTCACGATCATCTCGCCGACCGCGATATCGGTGCCGGTCTCGCCCGAGCGGCGGCGGATTCGGTCAATCACCCAGCTCGGCGCCGCATCGCCGCGCAAGGTCGCCATGGCTTCCTCGATCGCTTCATGCGTGCCGGTCATGCGCAGGCGGTGCTGCGGGCGCAGCAGGCCGACGGGCACTTCGTGGAACTCGATCCCCGATGGCAGGCGCGATCCCAGATCCGACAATTCGCGTCCGTTGAGGATCGAGTTCTCGGTAACGCGCAGCCGCGTCTCGAACAGCCGCTGGGCGTGGACCGCCTCGATGCGGTTGTCGCCGAGCAGGCGCGGCATCACGATCCATACGAAGGGCAGCGCGACCAGCGATGCGACCAGCACGATCGGCGTGAAGTGGAACACGCCCATTTCGGGCATGCCCAGATCCACCGCGATCGAAACCACGAGGATATTGGTCGAGGTGCCGATGGTCGTCGCCATGCCCCCCATCAGCGAGGCGGCGTTGAGCGGGATCAGCGTTTTCGAGGCAGCCATCGCGCCGCGCATGGCGAGATGCACGAAGATCGGCATCAGCAGCACCAGCACCGGCGTGTTGTTGACCCCCATCGACAGCAGGAAGGTGATGACCAGCGAAAACAGCAGCCCGAGCTGGAGGTTGATCTTGAACAATCGCTCGAGGAATCGCGCCGCCGGGTCGAGCGCGCCGGTAACCACCAGCCCCCGCCCCATGATCATCAGCGCGCAGATGGTGATCAGCGCGTAATGACCGAAACCGGAGAAGGCGAGGCTCAGGCCATCGGTCGGCTGGGTGTCCGGCAGCGGGAAGAAATAGAGCCCGACCGCGATTACGGCGATCGTCATCAGCGAGATGATCTCCACCGACATGCGCCCGCGCGCGAAGGCAATGAACATCGCGATGGTAATGCCCATCGCGGCGATTGCATGGTAGGAAGGAACCCCGATCATCCGACCGCCGAAATCCCAGTTTATCCTGCGATACGCAAGGATTTAGTTTGGTAACCCCGGCCGAAGTGCCTGAATTCTATCTCAGCAGCGCTTTGCTGATGTCCAACCTACCGTAGCACCCCACGGAAACCGCCCCATCCCGCATGGCGATGTCCAACCATTGCGTTTGCGATTTGATGGATTGCCCCGCCCGGATTGAAATGTCGGCTTTCCTGCAGATCCCAATGTTGGTCTTTGACTGAAATCAGGGTGGAAAGCGGACCCAGACTGGTAAACAACCATCGTCATTGACAGAACCTTGTTACCAAGTTCATGAAAGTGAACATGAATTTGGTCGTTTCTTCCGCCATTCTCTCTGCCATGCTCGTTTCAATTCCCGAGCCTTCGTCGGTTTCGGCCGAAGAGCTGGGAGAGTTGATACTCGAAGAGCGCTCTTCCCAACCAATCGCGAGCCAAGCCCTTCGGCCTCCCCACATTCTCCGCCGCAATCCCGTCCTCCTCCTCAACGAACAGGCGATACGCCAAGGGCTGCCATGCCTGCGCACGCAATGGCGCATCAGGCTGACACCGACCGGGGAGGCTAGCGATACGAAAGTCTGGTGGGTTGACAGGGCAAGAGGGATTCGTAGCCAACGCCAGATTGCTCCGGTAGATTCTTCGGGAGCTTGTCCTGACGAGGGCTATGTCGGTATATCCGATCACCAGTCCGAGGAAATTGATCGAGCCGGCTGGGGGCTCGCTCGCTATCGTGCCTTTTTGAAAGGTGACGAGGAGATTGACTATCGTTGCGTGGCCGAGGACCCGCCGTTTCTTGAAGTCTGCTCTGAGGTTGAGGGGTTACGCGAATGGCTTAGCCAGAAAACGCCAACCTATGTCGGGATCAGCGCTCAACGCGTTTGGATCAAAATCGACAGTACGAGCGATGCCGAGATCACCTTCGCCTCTCCCCACCGATTGACCATCAAATTCCATTATCCCGTGCCCTTCTAGCTGCACGCCTCAAGCTGCCTTAACATACACGTCCGCAATCGGGTCGTTTGCCGACGGTCAGATTTTGGCGAGAAGCATCCGGTAGCTGCCGGTCTGCTTTCGCGCATCGGGCCGGTCAGGCGAAATGACCGAATTTGGGGTGGAGAGCTGACGAAAGTCAGTCGGACTCTTCAACGCGAATGCAGGCTCTAAAACCTCCGCCCTCTGTATCCTGGCGATGCCAGACTTCGACGACATTGTAGTATTTGAAATAGCCTGGCGGCGTGTCGATTGAGAGATATTCTCCGATGCGGGGTAAAGATTCGAACTCCGCCGTAAATAGCGGTTTCAAAGCACCTTCGTGATCAAAGGCTTCTACGAGTGGCATAGCAGCACGTTACGCAGGCGCGAGAATGTCCGCAATCGGGTCGTTAGCTGCCCGTCTGTTTTGGCGAGAAGTATCCGGTAGCTGCCGGTCGGCTTTCGGGCATCGGGCCGGTCAGGGGGATCGACCGATACGGGATGGAAAGCAGACGTCATAGATCAAAGTAGATCAAAGTCGATTGACGTGCGGTGTATTTTGGACGGTGCGGACGACCCCAATCGTAGGTGCCTCCTCGACTGTCGGTGGCTGCAGTTCTGTTTCAACGAGCTAAGAGATGAGCGACGAAGATATGTCTGCACGATCTTCGAGGCATTCGACCAAGCGGCATTCTTTTTCTCGGCTGCGGATTTGATCTCCTCCCAACCTACCTCTTCGTCGAAGATAGCGAGCCAAAGTTCGCAATATTTTGCAACATAGTCGTCATCAGCGCACTCGCCCTGCTTGGCGAGCTCAAGACATTCCGCGAACCGAGCACGTGCATCCTGGGGTCGATCTTCTCCGATCAAGAGAAGCCCGTCATACGCTAGAAGAAATGTTGCGGGCTGAGGCGTCGAGGCCAAGGCCATGTTCATGCGTTTCCGTGCCCTAGGCATCCTCCCCTTGCGCTTGTGCTCGGAAGCCAAATAGAGGTGAAGGAGCTGCTTCAACTCACCAGATGGATAGCTCCCAAGCATCGCAGAAGTATCAATCTTCGGAGTTAAAAGGACAAGCTTCAAGCCGTTGAAGCTGAGGAAACCGGAATGTCAGCAATCGGGTCGTTAGCGGCCATTCCGCTTTTGGTCGGGGCTCACGCGTATCTGCTAGCAGGAAGCCTGATTGCCCTACCTGCGACCCCAGTTGATTGTCCAACCTTCACGAAATCACCAAAAATCAGGCGATTAGATAATTGTTTTGGTACCCCTGGCCGGACTCGAACCGGCACTTCAAAGAAACTCGATTTTGAGTCGAGCGCGTCTACCAATTCCGCCACAGGGGCACTGGGTCGGGAGCGCGGGGATTAGCGGCGCCCCGTGCAGGCATCAAGCCTTCAGCGCATTCGCCAGCAATTTGTGCAGCTTCGAATGCAGCGCGTCATTGGCCGCGAGGACCTGCTTGGCATGGATCGGCTGCGAACGGCCACGGAAATCTGATACGAACCCGCCCGCTTCGCGCACAATCAGGCAGCCGGCGGCCGTATCCCAATCGTTGAGGTCGCTTTCCCAGAAGCCGTCGAACCGGCCTGCGGCGAGCCACGCCAGATCGAGCGAGGCGGCGCCGTAGCGGCGAATCCCCGCGACCTGCGGACCGATGGCCGCAAAGATCTTCGACCATTCGCTGAAGTTGCCATGTCCCTGGAAGGGAATGCCGGTGGCGACCAATGCTTCGGACAGGCCACGGCGTGCGGACACGCGCAGGCGTCCGTCATGCAGCCAGGCCCCGCGGCTCTTTTCGGCCCAGAACGTCTCGTCGGTGACCGGGTTGTAGATCACCGCGGCGCTGACGTCGTCCCAGCCCCCGCCGCCAAGCTTGGGTTCCTGCACCGCGATGCTGATCGCGAAATGCGGGATGCCGTGGAGGAAGTTGCTGGTGCCGTCGAGCGGATCGACGATCCAGCGCGGCTTGTTTGCGTCACCTTCGATGATGCCCGCCTCTTCCATCACGAAACCCCAGTCGGGGCGTGCGGCGAGCAGTTCGTCATAGATCGTGCGTTCGGCGATGCGGTCGGCCTTGGAAACGAAATCGGCCGGTCCCTTGCGGCTGACCTGGAGGTGCTCGACCTCGCCAAAATCGCGCCGCAAGCGGCCACCCGCCTTGCGCGCGGCCTTCTCCATTACGCGGATGACACCCGATAGAACGGCCATGGAAACTCTCTTATTCGGTCAGGACGCGGATCGAACGCGCCTGCAGGTGGATATCGCCCCACTCGCAGGCCATGTCGAACTTCGTGCCCTCGATATTGAAGGACTGGATGGCAAAACGGCGCTTGGTTTCGCCTGCATTTTCAGCGCGATCGAGGCCCAGCTTCGAAATCCCGGCGAACTTGAGTAGGCCGGGGTGGAAGCAGCAGTCTTCGTCGGCGCCCGGCGCTTCGTAGTCGGGATGCGCTTCCTCGAGGCAGAAATCCATTTCCAGCGTCAGCTCGTCATCGTTGATGATGACCGCGCGCAGAACGCTGCGGGTGATGTCGATGTTCTCGAACCGGCTGGCGATGGATTTGCCCATGAGCTTACGCCTTGCCGACGTAGGACTGTTCGTAGACGTCGACGATGATCCGCGTGCCGCTTTCGATATGCGGCGGGACCATGATCCGCACGCCATTGTCGAGCACGGCGGGCTTGTAGCTGGACGAGGCGGTCTGCCCCTTCACCACGGCATCGGCCTCGACGATTTCTGCTTCGATCTGGGCGGGCAGTTCGACCGAGATGGGTTTTTCTTCCCACAGCTCGAGCTTCACCTGCATGCCGTCCTGAAGGAAGGCGCGCGCGTCGCCTAGCAGGTCGCTCGGCAGGGTGATCTGTTCGTAGGTGCTCTGGTCCATGAACACGAGCATGTCGCCATCCTCGTAAAGGAATTGATACTCGGCCGTATCGAGACGCACCTTTTCGACCGTGTCCGCACTGCGGAAGCGGACATTGGTCTTGCGGCCGTCCTGCAGGTTCTTCATTTCGACCTGCATGTAGGCGCCGCCCTTCCCCGGCTGCGTGTGCTGGATCTTGGCGACTTTCCAGATGCCGGTTTCGTATTCGATGATGTTGCCCGGACGGATGTCCACGCCGCTGATCTTCATGGGGAAGCTACCTTCGACTTGTAAAAGAGCAGGCCGCCCGTCGGGCGGTTGTGTGCGGCGCGCCTTAGCCGAGCGAGGCCGCGCGGGCAAGCGAGTGGAAAACCGCGGGCGGCGTTGCTATATGCATCGTCGGACGGATGATATGAAACAGCTTACCAAATTCACCCTGCTCGCCGCGCTCGCGGGCCTCGCTCACGGACCTGCCATGGCGCAGGGACGGCTGCTGCTGCTCGACCAGGGCGAATATGTCTGTGCGCTCCCCGGCGATGCGAGCGGCGCTGCATGGGTCGAACAGGAGGGCCGGGATTTCGCCATTACCGGCGGGTCGAGCTATCGCACCGTGCGCGGTGCCGGCACCTATCTGATGGAAGGCAAGCAGGTCACTTTCACCCGCGGCCCGATGCGCGGCACCAAGATGATGCGGCTCGGGTCCGGCCTGCTGCAGGAAGTCGGGCGTGACGGCAAGCTGGGCCGCCTGCGCTGCCACCGCGTCGGCCCGACCAGCGGCTGACTAGTCGGCGGTTAGCAGCGGGTAGGGATTGACCGCATTGGCGGGCTCCCACCATTCGGCATCCGCGGTCGTCTGCAGGATTGCGAAATGCAGGTGCGGAGCCTCGGCAGAGGCATTGCCCGAACTGCCCACCATGCCCAGCCGCTGGCCGCGGCGTACGCGCTGCCCTTCGCGCAGCCCCTCGGCATAGGAATCGAGATGCGCGTAGTAATAGATCGTCTCGCCATCGGTCGAGCGAACGTAGATCGTATTCCCCCCGGCTTTCGAGCGGAACAGCTTCTCGATCGTGCCGGGCGCGGAGGACAGCACGCTGGTGCCCTTCGGCGCCATGATGTCGAGCGCTTCGTGCAGGCGCGTACCGCCGCCGCGCGAATCGCTGTATGTATCGGTAAGATCGGCGGGGCGGATATTCTGCACCGGGATCAGCAATTGGCGCGACTGCGCCGCGCTGGGCGCCGCCGCCAATTGCGCATCGAGCGCACCGACTGCCAGCACATCGCTATCCGTACCCGTTCCATCGGCTGACGTGTCGCTCGCACTCGGGCTCGGCGCGGCTTCGGCGGGCCGGGTCGCTTCACGCTGGCCGGTGCTGGTCGCGTTCTCGATCAGGCTGCCACCCGCAACGATCCAGATCGCGCTGGTGATGGTGGCGGTTACGACGATGGTCAGGATGCGGTCGACGAGGTTCATGGGGTCACCCTAACCGCTCAGGCTTCGAAAAGCACCTTTGTCGATTGCGACACCATCCCGGCAAGCCGCGCCGCGTCCCAATTGGTCAGCCGGACGCAGCCGCTGCTTTGCGCGCGCCCGATGGTTTCGGGATCGGGAGTGCCATGGATGCCGTAATGTTCCTTGCTGAGATCGATCCAGACGATACCGACCGGCGAATTCGGGCCCGGTGCCAGCGTATAGGTTTCGCCGTCTCCATTGCCGAGCACTTCGGGATCGTAGCTGTAGGGCGGGTTGTAGGCTTCGCCGACGATGTCCCATTCGCCCAGCGGGAGCGGAAATTCGCTCGACCCCGAGCTGACAGTGAACAGCGCGATCAGCTTGTCGCCCTGATAGGCTTTCAGCGTCTTGCCCGCCTTGCTGACCACGATGCGGTCGACCGAAGGCTGCTCGGACCCGACGCCAAGCGAAGCGAGCGTGCGCTGCCAGCCGCTATCCTCGACCGAACGCGGCGCGATCCGGTCGGCACCGATATTGGGCACGCGGATCTGCTGGCCCGCGGCGAAAAGGCTGGTCGTTGCGGCGCTCGGTGAGCCGGTACCGCTGGCCTGCGAAGTGGGCGATGCGGTGGGGGTGGCGCTGGCCGAAGTTGTGGATTCGGTCCCGCCCATCCCCGCAGGCTTGCCGCCGGGATTAAGCTGTTCGAGCACTTCCACAGTCGTATGGAAACGCTCCGCCAGCCGTTCGTCGAGCGAAGTGTAGCCGAGCCGCTCCAGCTTGGCCTTCTCCGCCACATCCTCGGGCATGTCGGTATAGCTCGTCTCGCCCCAGGCTGCCGGGATCGTCACCACCCGCGTGGCGGGGATGCGGTCCCATTCGGAAAGCGCTCCCTTGGTCGCTTCGTCGAGCTTTCCGGTGACGGTGAGGTCATTCGCTTCCTGGAACCCGCGCAGCGCGTTTTCGGTGCTCATGCCCATCTTGCCGTCGATGACGCCGGGACCGAAACCCACCCGGTCGAGCACGACCTGCGCCTGCATAATCGGGCGCTCTTCGGGATCGGGAATGTCGGTGGTTTGCGCCTGGTCGCCCGACGCGTCGTCGTTCGATGCCATCGTATCGGCGTGGTTGTCCGTGCCATAGGTCTCGTAGCCGACGTCGTCCCCGCTCTCGGCGCTGGCGACGCTATCGGTATCCTGGTCCTCGTCGGACCCTTGTGCGCCACAAGCAACCAGGGCGAACGATGAAACGGCGGCGAGAATAAGGGTACGCATGAGGGGACCTCTCCTGAAATGACGGGACGCGACCGCCCCTTTCAGAATAGCCAACTCACGCGGCGGCGATTTGCTCCGCAAAGGCTTTCACCGCAGCCACTTCGTCACCATTCCAGATCGCCCCGGACACGGCGAGGAAATCGGCCCCGGCCTCGACCAGCGGCTGGCAATTGGCGGGCGTGATTCCGCCGATCGCGACGCAGGGAATCTCGAACAGATTGCTCCACCATTCGAGGATTTCGAGTTCGGGACGATGTTCGCTCGCCTTGGTCGTGCTGTCGAAGAAGGCGCCGAAGGCGACATAGTCCGCGCCCGCTTCGCCCGCTTCCATGGCGAAATGCTTCGACGCGTGGCAGGTCACGCCGATCTGCGCCTCGCGGCCGAGTTCCTCGCGCGCATCGCGCGGCTCGCCGTCGCCCTGCCCCAGGTGCACGCCGTCGGCCCCAAGCCGTTTGGCCAGCGCGACATCGTCATTGACGATAAAGGCGACGTCATGCGCCGCGCAGATCGCCTGCAGCGGCGCGGCCAGGCGCGCCGCCTCGTGCTGGTCGAGCCCCTTCACACGGAACTGGAAGGCGGTAACCAGCCCGGGGCCCGCCTCGATCGCGCGCTCGAGCCGCTGGGGGAAATCGCCCGATACGTCGAGCGGCGAGATAAGATACAATTGGCAATCGGTCATCGCGCCGCCCTAATGCGCTTCGCGGGTTTCGTCACCTGTTCAGGCAGGTGAAAGCGGCGGCGCGTTCTATCGCCTGCATGAAAACCCTCCTCGCCTCCCTGATGCTCGTACCGCTCGCAGCCTGCGCGGTGATTCCCGACACGCCGCGCGCCAATGGCGACGCTGCCTCGCAAGGCAGCGCGGTCGCCATCGGTCAGCCGGTATGGACGGGCGATACGATCCTGACGCCGCTGGCGGTGACCGAGGACAGCCGGTGTCCGATCAATGCGCGCTGCGTGTGGGCGGGCAAGCTGACCGTCTCCGCCCGCATCGCCGCCACCCACTGGGCGCAGACCGCCCCGCTCACGCTGGGCGAACCCTATGAAGTGATGGGACGGACCTATGTGCTGGTTTCGGCCACGCCCGGGCAAACCACCGACCGGGAAATCCCGGCCGGCGAATATCGCTTCATATTCGAAAAGCGCTGAAGGCCTCAGGCCACGCTGGCAGCCTGGATCTTGTCCATTGCGGCAGACAGCGTCGCATCGAATTCGGCATCGTCCTGCGCGGCGCGCAGGTCCTGCAGCAGACCGCGGCTGAAGCTGGCGATCATGCCGGGGTTCTTGGCCAGTTCGCGGCAGGCGTCGTCGGTCGAATAGCCGCCCGAGAGCGCGACCACGCGCAGCACCTTGGGATGGTTGGTCAGACCGCCATAGATCCCGGCTTCCTTGGGGATCGACAGCTTGAGCATGATCTGCTGGCCTTCGGGCAGCGCGAGGAGGCCTTCCTCGATCGCTTCGAGCATGATCTTCTCGCCCTCGGCGCGGTCGGCAGCCGTGATGTCGTATTCGGGTTCGAGCATGGGGACGAGGCCGCAGGACAGGATACGCGCACCTTCGGCGAACTGCTGGCGAACGGCTTCCTTGATGCCGACGGGGTTGGCTGACTTGATGACAGAGCGCATCTTGGTGCCGAACACGCCGAGTTCGCGCGCGCGGTTACACATCGCTTCGAGGCCGGGATTGGGCTTCATCAGCTGCGCGCCGTTGCGTTCGTCCTCGAGCCCCTTGTCGACCTTGAGGAAGGGCACGATGCCGCGTTCCTTGAGACGCGCGGGCACGCTCTTGCCGCCGCTCGTCCCGTCCATAGTCTTTTCGAACAGGATCGCGCCGATGACCTTGCCATTGCCGAAGCAGGGGCTCTCGATGATCCGCTGGCGCATTTCGTGGATCAGGCCGAACATCTCGTCTTCGGTGGTCCAGGTATCCTCGGCAACACCGTAACCGGCCAGCGCCTTGGGGGTCGAACCACCCGACTGGTCGAGCGCCGCGATAAAGCCCTGGCCCTCGGCAATACGCGCCTTCATTTCATCGAAAGTCATCTGGAAAACCCCGTCGCTGGTAGTGGTACTGCAATCGTATGCGCGCCGCATACAAAAGCGTCCTTAAGGCTGCAACTATGGCGCGAAACTATTGTCACAGTGATTTCACGCCGCGCCGAACCGGCGCCCGAAGTCCGCATGCGGGGGCATGGCCGCAAGCGTCTGATCGAGCTGCGCGCGGATCGTACCCAGCGCGCGGTCGAGCTGGCGCGGGTCGAAAGCCTCCGCGCGGCGATCATGCCGTTCGGGGATCACGCCGAAAGCCATGAGCAGGTCGATCCAGAACTGGCGATCGACCACCTCGCCATCGAATTCGGGCAAGCGACCCCGACTGCGGAACTGGTCGATCCGCAAGGCGAGCCCCTCGGGCGGTGCGGCTTTGCGTAAGTTCCGCCAATGCCGTTCGGTCCGCCGGCTGAGGAACAGCGGGGCGGCGACCAGTTCATCGAACCGGGACACGCTGCGCGAATGGAGCTGGTTGAAGCGCCGCGCCTCCACTGACATGTCCGCGCTGGCGGGCAGGCATTGCGCAAGGTGCACCGCCTGCGTCAGAAGCAGCCGACCGTCCACCGAGAATAGCGACCCGAGCCAGGCAGAGGCGGGGCCGAGGCGGATCAAATTGGCCACCCATGGTGCCTGCAACGCAAAGGGCCGAGCCGTAGAAGGCGATGACTTTGCTTGAGCGATGTAGCGAGGCAGCGGTTCCGCATTGAGGTGCGCCCGAACCGCCACCCCACCTGCGAACGCCGTATCAAGCACGGGGAGCGCCATAGTCTCCCCGCCGTCCACCGTTTCACCCGGATCGCGTAGGTCTATAAACACATCGGCGGTCACCTCCGCGCCATCCTCAGTCCATGCGGCGAGCACCCGGCCATTGTTGTCACGGTCCAGTCTCGCGATTTCGCCCGCGACGCTTTTAACCCGATCGTTGGCGAGGCGTTGGACGAGCAGCGAGGCCAGTGCCGAACTGTCGATGATCGCCAGCGGCCCGAGCATGGCGAGCGGCGAGTCCGGCGCATCTCCGGGCAAGCCCATGCGCCCCTCGGCCGCAGCGCGGGCACAGAAGCGGAAGCCCTCGTACAGTTCGGCCAGTCGGTCCAGTGCCCCGGCCTCACCTGCGACGCGCCGCAGGACATGGTGAAGCGCCAGCCCCCCGATGGCCGGAAGATCACCCGAAGGTGCGGCGACGATCTGCGACTCCGAGCCGAGAAAGCCATCGAGCGCATAGCCAAGCACAAAACTCGCTCCGGCATGGGCCAGGTCCGGTGCCCTCAGCTCCAGCGCGTGGAAGTAAGGATCCTCAACCGGCAGCGCGACCAGCTCACCGGAGCGGTCCGCGTCCTCGACGACCGTGATGGCAATGCTGGCGGGTAGCTGTGCGGCGAGCATGGCCGCCACCGGCCAGACGTCGGCTTTCGCGCCAAACAGGAGGTAGGAGCGGACGGGCTGGCTCATCCTGCGGTTTCGCCCAAAGCCTCAAATGCAGCGCCAGATCGGGCAATGAAATCGAGATGATCGGGCATTGCCGCAGCGTCGCGGGCGATGCGCTGGTGTATCCCCTCGAGCCAGGTGGCGAGTTCGGCTTCGGGCAAGCCCGCGGTTCGTGGGTCCCATGCCTCGGGCACCACATTCTGGCCGAGGAAGACCGATATCCAGCTCACCTGCTGGAACAGGCCATGCGCATACTCGGGCAGGATCGCACGGCAGCGAAAATCCTCGATCTTCTCCGCCAGGCTGTCGGGGATCGCCATGGTGCGCATCGCGCGCCAGAACTCCGCACCCTCGCGCTGGTTGGCGACATAATGCAACACGAGAAAGTCGCGGATACGCTCGAATTCGAGATCCATCAGGCGGTCGTACTCGCGCCTGGCGGCGGGTTCGATCGCCGCTCCGGGAAACAGGTCGACGAGATTGAGGATACCGCTCTGGATCAGGTCGATACTGGTCGATTCGAGCGGTTCGAGGAACCCGCCAGCCAGACCGATGGCGACGCAATTACCTTGCCATAGCGAGCGGCGGCGCCCGGTCGTGAAGCGCAGCTGGCGCGGCTCTGCCCCCGCCTCGCCCTCCAGATTCGCCATCAGGCAATCGGCAGCGTCCTGATCGTCCCACCAGGCATCGCAATAGACCAGCCCGTTGCCCACCCGGTGCTGCAAGGGGATGCGCCATTGCCACCCCGCCTTGCGTGCCGTCGCGCGGGTATAGGGGCCGTGATCGCCGCCATTGGCACAGGGAACCGCGTATGCGCGATTGCAGGGCAACCAATGGCTCCAGTCCTCGAACGCCGTGCCCAGCGTGTCGCCGATCAAGAGCGCGCGGAAGCCCGAGCAGTCGATAAACAGATCGCCTTCGATGGCCTCGCCCGATTCCAGGACCACCGCATCGATGTCGCCGCTCTCGCCCTTGCGGCGAACCTCGGTGATCTTGCCCTCGCGCCGGGCAACTCCCACCTGCTGCGCGAGTTCGGCGAGCCATGCGGCATAGAGCCCGGCATCGAATTGGAAGGCAAAGTCATAAGGCTGGCGCACATCGTCCGGCTTGGGCGGTTCGAACCGCCCCGTCCATGCGGCGACAATCGGCAGCGAATAGTCGCCGATCGGTGCTGCCTTGCCCGCTGCGCGAGCACGCGCCCAATAGTCGATGAAGCTCGCTTGCCCGATCTCTTCGCCATAGGTGCCGAAGGGGTGGATGTAGCGATCACCGATCCGGCCCCAATCGCGGAATTCGATACCCAGCTTGATGGTCGCGGCGGTGCGCGCCATCATCTCGCGTTCGTCCAGTCCCAGCAGGCGGTTGAAGGTGCGGATCTGAGGCAGCGTCGCCTCGCCCACCCCGACCGTGCCGATGGCAGTGGATTCGACCAGCGTGATCGACAGGCCCAGCCGCCCGAGCAGACGGGCCAGCGCGATCGCGGTCATCCAGCCCGCCGTCCCGCCGCCGACGATCACTACCCGGTCGATCTGCTGCGCTCGCGCGGTCATGCACAAGCCATAACCAGCGTGGCAAAGACCGACAACTGCGCGGGGTAACTATCTCGTCGCCAATGCGTATCTCAGGCACACCCAAGGAGGAAGCATGCTCGACCAGACCCAAGAGACCTTGTGCGACGAGAACACGACCGACTTTTCCGACCTCAAGGCGCTAACGATCAACTGCACGCTCAAATCCTCGCCCGAGGGGTCGCATACCGACAAGCTGCTCGGCGTGACCGAGGCGATCCTGGTGCGCAACGATGTCGCACTCGAACAGGTGCGACTGGTCGACCACACGATCGCGCCCGGTGTCTATCCCGACATGACCGAGCATGGCGCAGCGCAAGACGATTGGCCCGCGATCTGGGACAAGGTCGCTGCCGCCGATATCCTCGTGATCGGCACGCCGATCTGGCTGGGCGAGAAAAGCTCGGTCTGCCAGCGGCTGATCGAACGCCTCTATGCGCATTCGGGCCAGACCAACGACAAGGGACAATACGCGTTCTACGGCAAGGTCGGCGGCTGTATCGTCACCGGCAATGAGGACGGCATCAAGCATGTCGGCATGGGCGTGCTCTATTCGCTGCAGCATGTCGGCTACACCATCCCGCCGCAGGCCGACTCCGGATGGGTCGGTGAAGCGGGGCCCGGCCCGAGCTATGGCGACGCCAAGGAAGACGGTGACGGCTACGAAGGGTTCGACAACGATTTCACCCGCCGCAACACCACCTTCATGGCCTGGAACCTGATGCACATGGCACGCATGCTGAAGGATGCGGGCGGCATTCCCGCGTGGGGCAATTCGGTCGATCTGTAGCAGGAAGGCCGCCGCTTCGACGCGCCCAATCCCGAATACCGCTAGCGGGCGAATTCTTCGAGGAAGCGCTGCGCGATAGGGCTTTGGGCAACCTCGGCCTTGACCAGCGAATTGTCCCACCAGATCGCCTCGGTATTGGCGAGGACGATCAGTGTCAGCCGCTTGCCGGGCACCTTGAGGTAAAGCGCGGAGCCCTTCTGCTCGTTCCAGCCCGAATGCCACAGCAGGCGCTGGCCGTTCCAATCCTCGAGGAACCAGCCGCGCCGATAGTCGCCAAGCGGGCCGATATCGGCTTCGACCAGCTCGCGGATCAGCGCTGGTGGGATGAGCACGCCGGAATCGAAGGCGATATCGAACTTTGCCATCTGGAGCGGGCTGGCAATAATACCCGCAGCCGCGCGGAAATCGTCATCGGGCAGGACCTGCTTGACGAGACGCCCATCGACCGGGTGGAAGGGCGGTGCGAGGAACCGCAGGGCATCGCCGCCTTCGGGATCGCGCCAGCCGAGCGCGACGTTGCGCATCCCCGCGGGCTCGGCCACGCGGTCCCGCACGATGGCGCGCAGATCGCGCCCACCCGCGCCGCTGATGGCGCGGTCGACCCGCGCATAGGCAATGGGGTTGTAAACGAAGTCCTCGCCATTGGCGCGCATGTCGAGCATTTGCGAGAGCGTCAGCTGCTTGGCGCAATCCATCGCCGACACTGCATTGCCATGCCGGTCCTCGCCGCCGCTGCCAAAAGGAATCGGGGACTGCGACAGCCAGTCGCATGTGTCGGCAAAGCCTTCGTCCGCACGCATCGGCAGGTCGAGCGACAGCCCGCCCGCGAGTGCCTCGGCCATGATCGCCGTAGCAGCGATGGGCTTGGTCGTCGAAGCGATCTTGTAGGTGGTATCCGCGCTGGTTGCGACCTCGCCTTCGTCATCGGCCCAGCCGTAATAGCCTTCCCACGCGATCTGCCCGTCGCGGACGATCACCGCGCTCAGCGCCGGGACGCTGTTTTCCTCGCGGAATTCGGCGAGAAACCGGTCGAAACTCGCGAACTCATCCGCCGGGTCGCCCGCTTGCGCCGAGGTGACCGAGGGCAGCAGAAGCAGGGCGAACAGGCAGAGAAAACGCACGGACCTATCTCCTGGTGATCTTCCGGATAATGCCGTTGAAGCTGAGCACCGGCTTGCCGTCGGCGCGGATCATGCCGACGACATAGATCGTCTTGCCGCCTGCGCGAACGACTTCGCCGCGCGCCTCGATCAGCTGGCCGACGCTGGCCGGATCGAGGAAATCGCCCGCGAGATGCATGGTGACGCCATGCGATCCGGCGAGTTCGTCGGTCGCGATGGTGAAGATCGCGCTGTCGGCGAAGGTCATCATGCAGCCGCCGTGCATGAAGCCCGCGCCGTTCATGTGCCGCTCCTCCGCGCGGAAGGCGGCGACCATGCTGCCGTCATCATCGCGCCGTTCGTAGAACGGGCCCGCGCGCTGCTCGAAAGCATCGCTCTGCCAGGTCGACCAGCCGGACCATTCGCCCTCGGTGACGGGTACGAGCCCGCCGCTCGCGCCTACTGCTTCGTTCTCGCTCATGCGGTCAGCGCCGCCACGCCGGGAAGCGGCTTGCCTTCCATCCATTCGAGGAAGGCGCCGCCTGCGGTCGAGACAAAGGTGAACTCGTCCTTCACCCCGGCATGCGCGAGCGCGGCGACCGTATCGCCCCCGCCCGCGACCGAGATCAGCGAACCGTCCTGCGTCAGCGCCGCGGCGGTCCTGGCCAGCGCGACGGTGGCGGTGTCGAAAGGTTCGGTCTCGAATGCGCCCATCGGGCCGTTCCACACCAGCGTACGGCAGGTCTTGAGCACGTCGGCCAGCGCCTCGGTCGCCAGCGGGCCGACATCGAGGATCATCTCGTCATCCGCAACCTCGTGGACATTGCAGGTACGCAGGGACGCGGGATTGGCGGCAAATTCCTTCGCCACCACGACATCATAGGGCAGGTGAACCGTGCAGCCCGCATGCGCGGCTTCGTCGATGATGCGATTGGCGGTGTCGGTCAGTTCGTGTTCGCACAGCGACTTGCCGACATCGACACCCTTCGCCGCGAGGAAGGTGTTCGCCATCCCGCCGCCGATGATCAGGTGCTGCACCTTGCCGACCAGATTGGTCAGCACGTCGAGCTTGGTCGAGACCTTGGCCCCGCCGACGACCGCGGCGACCGGCGCTTCGGGATTACCCAGCGCGGCGTCGAGCGCCTTCAGTTCGGCTTCCATCGCGCGGCCCGCATAGGCCGGGAGATGGTGCGCCAGCCCCTCGGTGCTGGCATGCGCGCGGTGCGCCGCGCTGAACGCGTCGTTGACGTAGAAGTCGCCATGCGCGGCCATGCCACGCGCGAATTCGGGATCGTTAGCTTCCTCGCCCGGCCAGAAGCGGACATTGTCGAGCAGGCCGATATCGCCATTGGCAAGGATGCCGATCGACTGTTCGACCACGGGGCCCATGACCTCGGGGATGAACATGATCTCCTTGTCCAGCACCTTCTCGACATCGCCCTGCACGAAGCTCGTGCTCATGGTCGAATAGCGCTTGCCCTTGGGACGCCCGTAATGCGCGAGCAACAGGACCTTGGCACCCTTTTCGGCGAGTTCGAGGATGGTCGGCTTGACCGCCTCGACGCGCGAGACGTCGGTGGCCGAACCATCCTTCATCGGCAGGTTGAGATCGACGCGCACCAGCGCGATCTTGCCGGTGATGTCACCGAGATCGTCCAGGGTCTTGAAGCTGCTCATTGGTCGGGCGTCCTTTGGCGGAACTTGGCGTTAGAGGAACTTCGCCATCACGCCGGCGGTGTCGATCATGCGGTTCGAAAAGCCCCATTCATTGTCGTACCAGCTGACGACGCGGGCAAGCTTGCCTTCCATCACGCTGGTTTCGAGGCTGTCGATGGTCGAGCTGGCCGGATAGTGGTTGAAGTCGCTGCTGACGAGCGGCTGGTCGGTATAGTCGAGCACGCCCTTCATCTTGCCTTCGGCGGCTTCCTTGAGCGCGCCGTTCAATTCTTCGACGCTGGTGTCGCGGCCGGGGGTGAAGACGAGATCGACGAGGCTGACATTGGGCGTCGGCACGCGCACGCTCGAACCGTCGAGCTTGCCCGCCAGTTCGGGCAGGACGAGGCCGACCGCGCGCGCCGCGCCGGTGGTTGTCGGGATCATGTTCTGCGCGCCGCCGCGCGCCCGGCGCATGTCGCTATGCATCTGGTCGAGCATGCGCTGGTCGTTGGTGTAGCTGTGGATCGTGGTCATGAACCCGCGCTCGATGCCGACGGTGTCGTGCAGCACCTTCGCCATCGGCGAGAGGCAGTTGGTGGTGCAGCTGGCGTTCGAGACGATCACGTCCTCGGCGCTGAGCGTTTCGTGGTTCACACCGTAGACGATCGTGGCCGAAACGTTCTTGGCCGGGGCCGAGATCAGCACGCGCTTGGCGCCCGCCTTGAGATGCGGTTCGGCGGCTTCGTGGCTCTGGAAGAAGCCGGTGCATTCGAGGACGATGTCGACGCCCTGGTCGCCATGCGGCAGGTCGCCCGGATCGCGTTCGCTGGTGACCGCGATCGACTTGCCGTTGACGATGATAGCCTTGTCGCCGACCTCGACCGTGCCGGGGAAGCGGCCATGCGTGCTGTCATACTGGAACAGCAGCGCATTCGACTTGGTGTCGGCCAGGTCGTTGATGCTGACGAGTTCGAGATCGTGATCGTCACGCTCGAGAATGGCGCGCGCCACGAGGCGGCCGATACGTCCAAAACCGTTGATTGCAACCTTCGTCGCCATTGCAAAAACTCCTGCTTAACCGTTCAGTTTGTTCATGATTTGCGGAACGATGGCGTCCGCAGTGAAGCCGAATTTCTCGAACAGATCGCCCGCCGGCGCGCTGGCACCGAAGCGGTCGATGCCGATCCGCAGACCGTTGGTCATCGTGTAGCGATCCCAGCCGAATGTCGTCCCCGCCTCGATGCTTACGCGAAGCGTTTCGTCGGGCGAGACGTCGGGCAGCAGCTCGGCCTTGTAGGCATCGTCCTGCTCGTCGAACAGCTGGGTGCAGACCATCGACACGACGTCCGCGCCGATGCCTGCCTTCTCCAGTGCGGCGGCGCATTCGGTCGCCAGGCTGACTTCCGATCCGGTCGCGATCAGGATGACCCGGCGCGGCGATTCAGCGGCCTTGAGACGATAGGCCCCGCGTCCGCTGAGGTTCTCCGCAGCCGCCTCGGTGCGCAGCTGCGGCAGCCCTTGGCGGGTCAGCGCAAGAACCGTCGGGCGGTCCTTCTCGCGCAGCGCGATGTCCCAGCATTCGGCGGTTTCGACCGTGTCTGCGGGGCGCATGACCAGCAGGTTCGGGATCATCCGCAGCGACTGGATGTGTTCGATCGGCTGGTGCGTCGGCCCGTCTTCGCCCAGCCCGATGCTGTCATGCGTCATGACATAGACCACGCGGGCCTGCTGCAGCGCGGACAGGCGGATCGCGGCGCGGCAATAATCGGTGAACACCAGGAAGGTGCCGCCATAGGGGATCACGCCGCCATGCAGCGCCATGCCGTTCATCGCCGCGGCCATGCCGAATTCGCGGATGCCGTAATAGATATAGCGTCCGCTGCGGTCGTCGGCGGTGAACGGACCGATACCGCCCGCTTTGGTGTTGTTGGACCCGGTCAGGTCGGCGCTGCCGCCGATCGTATCGGGCAGGTTGGCGTTGATTTCGCCCAGCGTCATCTCGCTCGCCTTGCGCGTCGCGACCTTCTGCGGTTCGTCGATCAGCGACTGGATATAATTGTCCAGGCTGAAGCTCTCGGGCAGATCGCCCGCCATCCGGCGTTCAAATTCGGCCTTGTCGCCATGAGCCTCGAGCCGGTTGCGCCATTCGGCGCGCTCCGCCGAACCACGCTCGGCCGTCCCGCGCCAGTCGGACAGCACCTGTTCGGGAATTTCGAACGGCGCCGCGTCCCAGCCCAGCACCTCGCGGACTGCAGCGATTTCATCATCGCCCAGTGGTGCGCCGTGAGTGGCACTGGTGCCCTGCTTGTTGGGTGAGCCCTTGCCGATGACCGTCTTGCACGCGACCAGCGAGGGTCGTTCGTCGGCTACCGCTTCATCGAGCGCGCGGCGGATGTCGTCGAAATCGTGCCCGTCGCAGCTGACGACATGCCAGCCGGTCGCTTCGTAGCGCGCCTTGATGTCTTCGCTGGTCGACAGATCGGTGGTCCCGTCGATGGTGATGTTGTTGTCGTCCCACAGCACATTCATGCGGCCGAGCTTGAGATGGCCGGCAAGACCGATCGCTTCGTGGTTGATGCCTTCCATCAGGCAGCCGTCACCCGCGATCACCCAGGTGCGGTGGTCGACGATGTCGTCGCCGAATCCCGCGTTGAGGTGCCGCTCGGCAATCGCCATGCCCACCGCCATCGCCAGACCCTGCCCCAGAGGGCCGGTGGTGCTTTCGACGCCGTCGAGCAGGAAGTTCTCCGGGTGGCCGGCACAGGGGCTGCCAAGCTGGCGGAAATTGCGGATATCCTCCATCGTCGGGGCGGCATAGCCCGACAGGTGGAGCAGGCTGTAGATCAGCATTGAGCCATGGCCCGCGCTGAGCACGAAGCGGTCGCGATCCGCCCAGTCGGGTGCGGCGGGGTCGTGCTTCAGATAGTCGCTCCACAGCACGGTCGCGACATCGGCCATGCCCATCGGCATGCCGGGGTGCCCCGAATTCGCCGCCTGCACCGCATCCATCGAAAGTGCCCTGATGGCATTGGCCATCGGGACCATGCGAGCGGTGGCAAGACTCATGGGATTTATTCTCCGGAAACTGGGTCGATTCGACGCGCGCGAAGCCTTCGCGGAGCGTAGGCGCGAGGTCAACCCGCGCACCGCGCCATGCACAGCCGGCAATTCCCTCATTCCACTTATCAACAGAATAGGCCAAGCCTTTGACCGGACGCGGCAATCTTGGTATTTCCTACGGTGTCATGACTTCGCAACGCATTCAATCGGCGATGGACCGCATCGACCGCGCGCTGGCGCGGATCGAAACGCAGGCCGCGCTCGCCTCGCATTCCCCCGCTGCGGGCGCGCCGACCAATGCCGAACTCGTCGCCCGCCACGAAGCGCTGCGCGAAAGCGTGACGACCACCATCTCGCAGCTCGACGCCCTGATCGAAGGGCTGGCCCCATGAGCGATGTCAAACTGGCCGTCGGCGGGCGCAATTACACCGTTTCCTGCGCCGATGGGCAGGAAGATCACGTCCAGCGGCTGGCCGGCATAATCGACAGCAAGCTGGGCTCGATGGGCGCCAACCTGTCGAGCAATGAAGCCAAGAACTTGCTGTTCGCCGCCTTGCTGGTGGCGGACGAACTGGACGAGGCCAAGCGCGCGGCAGAGCCGCCCCCGGAACCCGATTTCGACACCGAGCGGCTGGCCGGACAGCTCGAACGGATGGCGGCGGCGCTGGAGAATGCGGCATCGACCCTTGAGGGCGAGGCTCCTGCGTCCTAGATAGCATGATGGCGGGGCTGCCCGGCACGAGCCGCATGAACATCCCTGAGGCTATAAGCATTCCTAGGGAGCTGTCCCTGTCCTGGTCTACCGGTTCGGCCGTGGGACCGGGACATACGGAACCCACCTGACGTTTACGCGTCAGAGGATTTCGCCGGAAACGACCCATGGTGGTCCCGCCACTTTCCGGACTAGCTATCGGCACCAGCCCGCGCCTTTCACCGGGCGGCGGCGGCAGCCATCGACGCATGGCGATAGCGCACCCACGAGCGGGGCCATTGGACGCGCCGCGCCTCTACCGATAAGGACCCCTGCGTGACCAAGGACGAGCTTCGCAAACACCTGCGCATTACGCGGCGCGAGGAAGCCACCGCGCTACCGGAAAACATGCGCACGCTGGTGTTCATGCGCCCGCCTGCGCCGCTGCTCGAACTGGTCCCCGAAGGTGCGGTGATCGGCCTCTACCGCGCCAATCCCTATGAAGCGCCCGCGGCATCCTATGCCAGGTTCTTCTTCGAACAGGGGTACGATCTCGCCCTGCCCCGCTTCGCCGACCGCGGCGCGGCGATGCACTTCGCGCAGTTCAGCGACCCGTTTGGCGAACGCGATCTCGAGACTGGCCCGTTCGGACTGCTGCAACCCATGGCCGATGCCGCAGCGCTGGAACCGCGCGTGCTGTTCGTGCCGCTGGTCGGGTTCACCGCCGAAGGCGCCCGGCTTGGCCAGGGCGGCGGGCATTACGATCGCTGGCTCGCAGACCACCCGGGAACGACCGCCATCGGGCTTGCCTGGGACGGCCAGCGGGTCGATGACCTGCCGACCGAGGCGCACGATATCCCGCTTGCGGCAGTCGTTACGCCCACCCGCATCTATGGACCTTTCGCATGAGGCAAGAACCCACCTGGCGTATCCCGGTCGGCATCCTCGGATTGCTGCTGGCCCTGACCATCTATGGCGTGGTCATTGCACGCTATGCGCCCGGGCTGATCGGCGACTGGCCGACACTGGTCCAGACGCTGATCTATGTCGTGCTCGGGCTTGTCTGGCTGCTCCCGCTGCGCCGCTTCCTCATCTGGATGGAAACCGGCCGCTGGAGCTGATTGCCAAGTCGACTGCCCTACCCTAGCCTCCATGCCCAAGGGAGAGGGCATGACCACACGCGAAGCGGTGGCCGACAAACCGTCGGTCTGGCTCAAGCTGGCGCACGGATCGGGCGCTGCCGCGTTCGGCATCAAGAACGGCGGCTTCGACTATTTCCTGTTGCTGTTCTACGGCACGGTGGTGGGGCTCGAACCCGGCCTCGTCGGGCTCGCTATCCTGATTGCACTGGTGGTCGATGCGATCAGCGATCCGCTGGTCGGCTATTGGTCCGACAATCTGCGCAGTCGCTGGGGACGGCGCCATCCCTTCATGTATGCTGCGGCGCTGCCCGTTTCGCTGAGCTATTTCCTGCTGTGGAATCCGCCCGACTGGGGCCAGGCGGGATTGTTCCTCTACCTGACAGCGCTGGCGGTGCTGATCCGCACCTTCATCACCTTTTACGAAACGCCCAGCTCGGCGCTTATTCCCGAGCTCACCACCGACTATGACGAACGCACCAGCATGCAGGCCTATCGCCTGCTGTTCGGCTGGTCGGGCGGCACCGTGATGAGCATTGTGGTATTCGGAATCCTCTTCACCGGGCCGCTGGGAATGCGCGATCCCGAAGCCTATGCCCAATACGGGATCATCGCATCGGCGCTGATATTCGCAACGATCATGATCTCGGCGCTGGGAACGCACAGCCGTATTCCCCATCTCCACCGCCCGGTCGCGACGGGCGAGCGGTTCAGCATCGGGCGCATTTTCCGCGAGATGATCGAGACGCTGAGCGAGAAAAGCTTCCTCGCATTGTTCGTCGCCACCGTGCTGTTCGCCATTGCGACCGGCCTGTCGGCGGCGCTCGCCTTCCTGATACTCAACTATTTCTGGGGGTTCAGCGAATTCCAGATCTTCATCTGGACCTGCTCGGTGCTGCTCTCCGCACTGATCGGTTTCCTGATTGCGCCATGGGCGACCCGCAAACTCGGCAAGAAGCGCGCGACTATCGTTCTGGGCCTGCTCGCCTTCACCATCCAACCCTCCCCCGTCCTGCTGCGGCTGGCCGGGCTGATGCCCGAAAACGGCGACCCGCTGCTGTTCCCGCTGGTGCTGGGTATCAATGTGATCGACCTGGCACTGATCATTGCAGTGCAGGCGGTGGCCTATTCGATGATCGCCGACCTGGTCGAAGCCAACCAGGTGCGCACCGGTCGGCGTTCGGAAGGCGTCTATTATGCGGCGATGACCTTCACGCGCAAAACCACGCAGGGGTTCGGCGTGCTCGCGGCGGGCCTGATCCTGTCGCTGATCGACTTTCCCGAAGGTGCCGACCCGGCGAGTGTGGACCCCGATATCCTGTGGCGACTGGGTGCGTCCTACGCGCCCGCATTGCTGATCCTGTGGCTTTCCGCGCTGTTCTTCATTGCGCGCTACCGGATCGACAAAGGCATGCATGAAGAGAACCTGCGCCGACTGGCGGATGCGGAAAAATCCGCATCCGCCTAGGCGTCAGACTATTGTCAGAAAACGTCCCAAGTGGCGCGAGTGACGGGGCTCGAACCCGCGACCTCCGGCGTGACAGGCCGGCACTCTAACCATCTGAGCTACACCCGCTTGAAGCGTTGCACCGCTTGGGAGCCGCGCCACTAAGGCAGGGTCCGATTCCTGTCAATGGCCGATGTTGCGGTTTTTTGGCACTTGTCCGCACGCGCCGAAACCGGGACCGGATTTACCCATTTTTAACCCTCTTTGCCGATAATCTGATCAGACTTTGCACGCGGGGTAAAATGGGGGGCTGACATGCTGACAAGAGCCATTCTCGCCTTTTCCATCGGCCTGCTTTGTGCCGGCGGAGGTGCGACCCAATCGGCTTTCGGCATCCAGCAATCGGCCTATATCGCACCGGGGTCCGGCGGCGACGGCGATACGCGGATTAGCCGCCTCGCCCAGCGGCCCTAACAGCTTTCATATTTCCAGTTACGCCGCTTGCCCTCGCCGATCCATACGGCAGCGGTGGCAATGCGTTTCGCGCGGGTCGCTTCGCGTTTGGCGCTTACCACCCAATCGAGATAATCGCGTCGCTGGGCATCGGTAAAACCCTTCCAGACGGCAATCGCACCGTCGCACCTGGCGAGCGCATCGCGGAAATCGTCGGGCATCGCGATCGGCGGCTTCGGCCTCTGCCGGGCGGCCATAGGCGCTTGCGCATCCTGGGCCGCCTGTTTGAACCGCGCGATCAGCTCATCATCGGCGGGAAGCATGTCGAGCGCGGTGATCCGGCCGAAATTTCCCATTCCGCCGCCAGCGAATTCTTCGCTGCACAGCATTAGGGACGCATGGTTCTTGAACGCCGCCATCCCGACGGCATTCTTCCCGCCTACCACGAAATGCGGGACGCCCCATTTGATCGCCTCGACCGTATCGGGCAGCGCCCGGTGCACGAGATCACGAATGTGGTGCAGGATCGGCTGCGCAAAAGGCTGCGCCCTGTCGATGTATTCGTCGACTCGGCTGTCACGCGTCATGCGTGACAGCCTAGCAGATCAATCCACGAGGATCAGCGCCGGGGTTTCGAGCAGCTTCTTGAGCGCCTGGACGAAGCTCGCCGCGTCCCAGCCATCGACCACGCGGTGGTCGCAGCTAATCGAGATATTCATCAGCTTGCGCTTCTCGATCCGCTCGGCGCCATCGCTGCCGGTGACATACATCGGGCGTTCGATGATGCGGTTGGGGCCGATGATCGCGACTTCGGGGCGATTGATAACCGGTGTCGTCGCCACGCCGCCCAGGGGGCCGAGCGAAGTGACCGTCAGCGTGCCGCCCTGCAATTCCTCGCTCTTCGCCGTGCCGCTACGGGCTGCCTCGGCCAGGCGCGAGATTTCGTTGGCGAGTTGCCACGGGTTCTTCGCCTGCGCATCCCGGATCACCGGGACCATCAGCCCGGCATCGGTCTGCGCAGCCATGCCCAGATGCACCGCGCCGTGACGTGTCACCACACCGCCTTCGTCGTCGTAGCGGGCGTTGATCATCGGGAAGTCGGGCAGCGTCTTGCAGATCGCGGTGATCAGCAGCGGCAGGATGGTCAGCTTGGGCTTGTCGCCGCGGTTGCTGTTGAGCTGCGCACGCAGCACTTCCAGATCGGTGACATCGCATTCCTCGACATAGGAGAAATGCGGGATGTTGCGCTTCGATGCAGCCATGTTCTCGGCGATACGGCGGCGCATGCCGATGACCTTCTTCTCTTCGTCCGCACGGGGCGCGGCGGCGGCGCCATAGCCGGCATTGTAGGACAGGAACTGGTCGAGATCGCCGTGCCGAACGCGGCCGTCCTCGGCCGGCTTCACCTGCGCCAGGTCGACGCCGAGGTCCTTGGCGCGCTTGCGCACCGCCGGGGTGGCGAGAACTTTGGCGTGCTGGACCGGTTCGGGCGCGGGCGTCGGCGCAGGAAGCGGCTCGGGCTTCGGATCGGCCGCCAGCGCATCGTCGGCATCGGACGCATCCGAGTTCTCGACCTCGATCCGTTCCTCGACCGCCTCGTCCTTCGGCGCGGGGGCCGATGCGGGCGCAGCCTCGGTTGCAGGCGCGGCTTCCTCGACGACATCCTCAGGCACTTCGCCTTCGACCTCGATGACGACGAGCATCGAGCCGATCGATACCATGTCGCCCTCCCCGCCGGCGATCTCGAGGATCTTGCCGTTCACGGGGCTTTCCATCGGCACGGTGGCCTTGTCGGTCATCATGTCGACGAATTCTTCGTCTTCGCTGATCTGATCGCCGACCTGCTTGTGCCATTGCACAATCTCGGCCTCGGCGATGCCTTCGCCGATATCGGGCATGTTGAAGGTGAATTTCGCCATGGGATCAGTCCTTGAGGATCTTGTCGATGGCCTCGCCGATGCGGATCGGACCGGGGAAATAGGCCCATTCGAGGCTGTGGGGATAGGGTGTGTCGAAGCCGGTCACGCGTTCGACCGGGGCTTCGAGATGATAGAAACAGCGCTCGGTCACCAGCGCGGAAAGCTCCGCCCCGAAACCGCTCGTCCGGGTCGCTTCGTGCACGATCAGGCAGCGCCCGGTGCGTTCGATCGAGGCTTCGATCGCTTCGATGTCGAGCGGAACCAGCGTGCGCAGGTCGAGGATGTCGGCTTCGACGCCCTTCTCGCGGCACACCGCCTCGACCACATGGACCATCGTGCCATAGGCGAGGACGGTCAGCCGGTCGCCTTCGGTGACGTGCCGCGCCTTGCCCAGCGGGATCTTGTAATAGCCTTCGGGCACGACGCTGGCGTCGAACTTCTTCCACGGCTGCACCGGCTTGTCGTAATAGCCCGAGAACGGGCCGTTGTAGATGCGCTTGGGTTCGAAGAAGATGACCGGGTCATTGTCCTCGATGCACGAGATCAGCAGCCCCTTGGCGTCATAGGGCGTGGCCGGGATAACCGTCTTGAGGCCCGATACATGCGTAAAGATCGCTTCTGGGCTCTGGCTGTGCGTCTGGCCGCCGAAGATGCCCCCGCCAAAGGGCGATCGGACGGTCATCGGTGCAATATATTCGCCTGCCGAACGATAGCGCAGGCGCGCCGCCTCGGAGATCAGCTGGTCGAGCCCGGGGTAGATGTAATCGGCGAACTGAATCTCAGGCACCGGGCGCAGGCCATAGGCGCCCATCCCCACTGCCACCGCGATGATCCCGCATTCGTTGATCGGCGTGTCGAACACGCGCGTCTTGCCGTATTTGTCCTGCAGCCCCGCGGTGCAGCGGAAGACGCCGCCGAAATAGCCGACGTCCTCGCCCATCACCACGACATCGTCGTCGCGGCCCATCGACACGTCGAGCGCATCGTTGATCGCCTCGATCATATTGAGACGGCGTTCACCGTCCTGCGTGCCTGCGGGCAGGTCCTTGGTCTGGGTCTCGCTCATGCCTCGGGCAATCCTTCGGGAAACTTGGTCTTGCGCTCGTGCACCGCCTGGTCAGCCTGCTCGCGCAGGTGCCAGGGAAGCTCTTCGAAGACGTCTTCGAACATGGTGCGGAACGGGTGGTGGAGACCGTGGCCGAGGATACCGTTGGCCTCGGCTTCCTTGGTCACCTTCTTGACGTGTTCGGCCGCCTCGAGGTCCATCTTCTCCTGCCGCTCCTCGTCCCATTCGCCAAGCGCGATGAGGTGGTTCTTCAGCCGCATCACCGGATCGCCGAGCGGCCATTCGCTGCGTTCCTGCGCGCTGCGATAGCCGCTAGGATCGTCCGAGGTGGAATGCCCTTCGGCCCGGTAGGTAAAGAACTCGATCAGCGTCGGCCCGGCGTTGGCGCGCGCGCGATTGGCTGCCCAGCGTTCAGCGGCATAACACGCCAGCGCGTCGTTGCCGTCCACCCGCAGACCCGCAAGGCCGTAGCCCAGTGCGCGTGCGGCAAAGGTGGTGCGCTCCGCCCCGGCGAAACCACTGAAGCTGGAGATCGCCCACTGGTTGTTGATAACGTTGAGGATAACCGGTGCATTATACACCGTCGCGAAGGTGCAGGCCGAATGGAAGTCGCCCTCCGCGGTGCTGCCCTCGCCCACCCACGTCGCGGCGATCCGGCTGTCGCCCTTCATCGCGCTGGCCATTGCCCAGCCCACCGCCTGCGGGGTCTGCGTCGCGAGATTGCCGCTGATGGTGAAGAAGCTGTGCTCGCGGCTCGAATACATGATCGGCAGCTGGCGGCCCTTCAGCTTGTCGCCCTTGTTCGAGTAGATCTGGTTGATCATCTCGATCAGCGGGTAACCGCGCTGGATCAGGATGCCCTGCTGGCGGTAGCTGGGAAAGACCATGTCGTCCCCCGCCAGCGCCATCGAGGCCGAGACGCTGGTCGCCTCCTCGCCGGTGCACTTCATATAGAAGCTGGTCTTGCCCTGCCGCTGGCCGCGAAACATGCGTTCGTCGAACGCGCGCGTCATCGCCATGTGGCCGAGCATGGCGCGCAGCGTGTCCGCGTCGAGCTTGGGATCCCACGGCCCGTGTGCCTTGTCGTCATCGCCCAGCACGCGGACCAGCCCATAAGCCAGATCGCGCATCTCCGCAGGGTCACAGGCCTCGTCGGGCCGCGCCATGCTGCCGGCCTCGGGCACGTCGATGTGCGAGAAATCGACCGTGTCGCCCGGCCGGAACTTGGGTTCGGGCACATGCAGCGAGAGAGCCGGACGGTTCTCGCCTTCTGCACTACCCTTGGGCCTGTCGGCCATAGAATCGTCTCCCAGACGCAATCTTACGCTTAGGCGTTATTTTATTTCACGGATGGGAAACGGTCAAGTCAGGGGCCGAATCACACCGCGACGGGCGCCTTGATCGGCGCATGCGGCGTGTAATCGTGAACCACGAAATCCTCGATCGCGTAGTCGAAGATGGAAGGCGGACGCCGCACTATCTCAAGGCGCGGGCGACCCTGCGGTTCCCGCGACAGCTGCTCGTCTATCAGTGCTTCGTGGTTGAGATAGAGGTGCGTGTCCCCGCCCGTCCAGACGAGCTCGCCGGGCTCGAGGCCGACCTGCTGCGCGATCATCCGCGTCAGCAACGCTGCCGACCACAGGTTGAACGGCAGCCCCAGCGCGACATCGCAGCTGCGCTGGTAGAGCAGGCAGTTGAGGCGATCCCCCGCAACATGGAACTGATAGGTCTTGTGACACGGCGGCAGCGCCATCGCATCGAGTTCGGCGACGTTCCAGCCCTCGATGATATGCCGCCGGCTACCCGGATTGCTGCGCAGCGATTCGACCACCTGCGCGACCTGGTTGATCCCCGGCCCCGACCGGTAGCTGCCATCGCCCTGCGCTTCGTAGGTCGGCCAATCAACCCATTGCTTGCCGTAGACCGGGCCGAGGTCGCCCCAGCGCGCGGCGAAGGTTTCGTCCCCCGCGATCCGCTGTACGAATTGCTCCAGCGCGATCGCCTCGCCCGTTTCCTTCACATAGCGCGCATGCGGCCATTCGTTCCATATCTTGACGCCTTGGAGCACGAGCGGGCGGATGTTGGTGTTGCCGGTAAGGAACCACAACAATTCGCGCGTCGCGGTCTTCCAGTAAACCCGTTTGGTCGTCACCAGCGGCATCGCGCCGTCGGCGAGGTCGAACCGCAGCATCGCGCCGAAGACCGACCGCGTTCCGACGCCGGTCCGGTCCATCCGTTCGTCACCCTCCGACCAGATGCGGCGCATGAGTTCGAGATAGGGCTGTTCAGGGTGCGATTCGGACACGGGATGCTCGTTTTGCTGCGGAGATTCTTCCTAGGCCCGATTTGCCCGAATTGCCTGCTTGCGTGTGCCGCAATCCCCACCTATAGGGCGCGCCTTGCTTCGCACCCAAGGCTTCACAAAGCCGCGGGCCGATCCGGTCGGGGAGTAGCTCAGCCTGGTAGAGCACTGTCTTCGGGAGGCAGGGGCCGGAGGTTCGAATCCTCTCTCCCCGACCAACTTCTATTGTAGCATCCAGATCGAGGATCCGCTTGCGTCCCTGTGGCGGAACGGCACGCGGCCGCGCGCGATTTGAGCTGATCACTAGCCGCTTTCGGCGTGTCCGGATGCGTCCCGGAACACAGGCCAATATCCGCTTTACGCGCCATCCGGATCGGTAAGCGCCAGCAAGCAGGCCAGCATGGTGGCGGCGACGGATTCGATCTGTTCGCGCGTCGTGGTGCTCATTTTCAGGCCGACGATCGAATGGTGGAGCATTTCGCCAAGCCCCTTGGCGGTAATGTGCCGGCGTTCGAGCGCCTCCTGATATTCGAGCAGGAATTCACAAAGATTGCGCTGTGCCTCGAGGTGAACCTCGACGAGTTCCTGCTTGATCGTGGTGGCCAGTTCGAGCTCGAGCTCGTCGGCATGCGGCATCGACTGCATCGATTCCCAAGGCTCGATGACCAGATTGTCGAGCAATGCCTCGAACCGTTTGCGCCGGTCAGGGGTCGTGGCGCAGAACTCGCGTATCGCCCTCCACTTCGATTCGAAATGATACCGCGCGACGCCGAGCAGCAGCGCCTCGCGATTCGGGAAGACATTGTATATGGTCTGGCGCGAAACTCCCGCTGCCGTAGCGACATCGTTCATTGTGGCGCGTCTGATGCCGTACTGGCTGATGACCCCATAGCCCGCCGCGGCGATCCTGCATGCTCTCTCTTCCATGCAGGTTAACTGGACATCTGATGCAAAAATGTCAATTTACAAGTGTATCGAAATTGTCAAAACGCGGCGCTAATCGCACCACCGGTCGCAGGGTGAGTCGCACCTCGCAAGGAATCCCCATGACGCATCTTCGCACTCTGCTCCTGCTTCTGCTCGGTCTCGTAGCCGCCGCCTGCTCGTCACCCGATACGGCGCCAGAGGGCCAGGCCATCCCGGTCCGGACGATCACGGTCGGCGAAACCGATCTCGACAACATTCTCGAACTGCCCGGACGCGTCGAGCCGGTCCGGGTCGCGGAAGTCCGCGCACGCGTCACCGGGATCGTCCAGCAGCGGGTCTATGAAGAGGGCACCGATGTCGGACAGGGGCAGGCACTGTTCCGCATCGATCCGGCGGAACTGCGCGCCAGCTATGCGCAGACGCAGGCCAGCCTCGCGACCGCGCCAAGGCCACTGCGGCAAATGCAAATGCAGTGGTCGCACGCTATCGCCCGCTGGTTGCCGAGAATGCCATCAGCGGTCAGGAATTCGACGCTGCGCAGGCCGCCGCGCGCGAAGCCAATGCCAATGTCGCGCAGATCCAGGCGCAGCTGCGCGCGTCCTCGCTCCAGCTCGGCTATACCACGGTTCGCGCACCGATTTCGGGCCGCGCCGGACGTGCTGCGGTGACCGAAGGCGCGCTGGTGTCGCAGGCGGAGGGAACGCTGATGACGCGGATCGAGCAGATCTCGCCGATCTACGTCTCCTTCTCGCAATCGGCCACCGAAGTGCTCCAGATCCGCCGCGCGATTGCCAGCGGTCAGCTTGACCTTGCTCCCGGCGATGCGGTCGAGGTCCGGCTGCTGTTCCCCGATGGGACCGAATACGAACTGCCCGGTCTGATCGAATTCCTCGACTTCTCGGTCGACGAGGCGACCGGCACGGTCCAGCTGCGCGCCGAGTTTCCCAATCCCGACGGGCTCCTGCTGCCGGGCGAATTCGTCAACGCGCGAATTTATGCCGGCAAGGTCACCGATGTAATCGCCATTCCGCAGCGCGCGGTCACGGTGGCCGATGCGGGCGGCACGGTGATGATCGTCGACAAGGACGGGAAGGCCGCGGTCCGCCCCGTCAAGCTGGGCCAGCTGATGGGTGATAGCTGGGTCGTGGAAAGCGGGCTCAAACCCGGCGACCGGGTGATCGTGTCGAACCTGCAGAAACTGCAGCCCGGCATGCCCGTGCAGATCGCCAATGCCGCCACCGGCCGCAAGGCCGCAGCCCCCACGCCCGCTGCAAAGGCGGATTGATCATGGCGCGTTTCTTCATTGACCGGCCGATCTTCGCCTGGGTGATCTCGCTGGGCATCCTGCTGTCGGGCTTTATCGCCCTGCGCGCCTTGCCGATCGAACAATATCCCGAGGTCGCCCCGCCTTCGTTGGCGATCAACGTGGTCTATCCCGGCGCCGATGCGGAGACGCTCGAGCAGAACGTCACACAGGTGATCGAACAGCAGCTCAACGGCGTCGAGGGTTTCCTCTACATGGCCTCGTCGAGCCTTTCGAACGGGACCGCCTCGATCACGCTGACCTTCGAAGCGGGCACCGATATCGATATCGCGCAGACCGAGGTGCAGAACCGGCTGAGCACGGTCGAGGCCCGGCTGCCCGAGGAAGTCCGCCGCCAGGGGATTACCGTGCGCCAGGCGAATGCCGGCTTCCTGATGATCGTCGCGCTGACTTCGGAATCGGGCACGCTCGACTCGACCGATCTCGGCAATATCGCCTCGACGCAAGTGATCGATGAATTGCGCCGTGTGACCGGCGTCGGCGATGTCACGCTGTTCGGCTCCGAATATGCGATGCGCATTTGGCTCGATCCCGAAAAGCTGGCTTCCTACAATCTTTCGCCCAGCGCCGTGGTGGCCGCGATCCGCGAGCAGAATGCGCAGACCGCGGGCGGTTCTCTGGGCGCGCTGCCGCTGCAAGAAGGCCAGCAGATCACCGCCACGATCACGACCGAGAACCGGTTCGAGACCGAGGACGAGTTCCGGCGGATCATCCTGCGCGCAGATGCGGGCGGCGCCAGCGTCCGGCTGGGCGATGTCGCGCGGGTCGAGATCGGCGCGCAGAGCTATGCCACATCGACCACGCTCAATGGTCAGGCGATGGCTGGGATGGCGGTCCAGCTGGCCACCGGCGCCAACGCGCTGGCAACCGCCGAGGGGGTCAACGAACGGATGGCCGAAATCGGTGCGGGCCTGCCCGACGATGTCGCCTGGTCGATCCCTTACGATACCACGCCCTTCGTCGAGGTTTCGGTTGAGGAAGTGGTCAAGACCCTGATCGAGGCGATGGTGCTGGTCTTTCTCGTCATGTTCCTGTTCCTGCAGAACTGGCGCGCGACGCTGATCCCGACGCTGGTCGTCCCGATCGCGCTTGCCGGTGCCTGTCTGGGCCTGTGGCTGTTCGGCTTTTCGATCAACGTGCTGACGCTGTTCGGCATGGTGTTGGCGATCGGCATCCTCGTCGATGACGCAATCGTCGTGATCGAGAATGTCGAGCGCATCATGCGCGAGGAAGGGCTCGGCCCGCTCGCGGCAACGCGCAAGGCGATGGACCAGATCACCGGCGCGATCATCGGGATCACGCTGGTCCTGATCGCGGTGTTCCTGCCGATGGCCTTCTTCCCCGGTTCGACCGGCGGGATCTACCGCCAGTTCTCGGTCACACTCGCGATCTCGATCTTCTTCTCCGCCGTGCTGGCGCTGTCGCTGACGCCCGCGCTGTGCGCGACTTTTCTGCGGATGGAAGACGTCCAGGATCATAATGCAACAGAAGAAGGCGAGCTGGACGAACCGCGCCCACTGCCCGAGGGCTGGCGCGGACGGGTCGAACAGGGCCGCCGTGCAGCGGGACGCTTTTTCGGCGGCTTCAACCGCTGGTTCGCGCGCATGACCGAGAAATACGGCCGCACGAATGCCGCAATCCTCGGCCGCCCGATGCGTGGGCTCGCGGTCTTCCTTCTGCTGGCGGGGATCACCGGCCTGCTGTTCGTCCGCCTGCCGGGCGGGTTCCTCCCGACAGAGGACCAGGGCTATGTGATCACGGTGGTGCAATCGCCCACTGGCTCGACGCAGGAACGGCTCGACGAAGCCATCGCACCGGTCGAGGCATTCTGGCAGTCGCGCGAGGAAGTCGAACGCGTGGTCGTGGTGCGCGGCTTCAGTTTCTTCGGCCAGGGCCAGAACAACGCGATGATGTTTACGCCGCTCAAGGACTGGAGCGAGCGCAGCGGAGCCGAAAGTTCGGCCGAAGGGCTGGTGGGCCAGGCCATGGGGACGTTCATGCGGCTCGACAATGCCCTCGCCTTCGCGATCCAGCCGCCTGCGATCCAGTCGCTCGGCCAGGCCAGCGGCTTCACGATGAAGCTGCAGGACCGCGCCGGTCTGGGCCGCGATGCGCTGACCGACGCGCGCAACCAATTGCTCGGCATGGCCTCGCAAAGCGAGACGCTGGCCAATATCCGCCCCGAAGACCAGCCGCCCGCGCCGCAGTTGCATGTCGAAGTCGACCGGGTGCAGGCCCGCGCGATGGGCTTGTCGATGGACGATGTGAACAATGCGTTGTCGATCAATTTCGGGTCGGCCTATGCCAATGACTTCAACCGCCAGGGGCGGGTCCTGCAGGTGCTGGTGCAGGCCGACGCGCCGCACCGGATGACGCCCGAGGACGTGCTGTCGCTGCGCATCCCCAATGCCCAGGGGGCGCTGGTGCCGTTCAGTTCCTTCGCCACTGCCGAATGGACCGCGGGCCCGCCCAGCCTGGCGCGCTACAATGGCTATCCGGCGATGACCCTTTCGGGAACCGCGGCCCCGGGCCAGTCCTCGGGGGCGGCGCTGAGCGAAATGGAACAGCTGGCAAGCCAAATGCCCGAAGGGATCGGCTTCGAATGGACCGGGATCAGTTATGAGGAAAAGCAGGCGGGCGGCCAGATCGGCCTGCTGCTGGGCCTGTCGGTGGTGATCGTCTTTCTCGTGCTCGCGGCGCTTTATGAAAGCTGGTCGGTGCCCCTCTCGGTACTGCTGATCGTTCCGATGGGCGTGCTGGGTGCGGTATTGTCCACCATGGCGCGCGGCCTGTCGGCGGATATCTACTTCAATGTCGGACTGATCACCATCATCGGGCTGGCGGCCAAGAACGCCATCCTGATCGTGGAATTCGCGATCGAGCAGGAAGACGACGGCAAGAGCCCGCTCGAGGCCGTGAAGACTGCGGCACTCCTGCGCCTGCGGCCGATCATCATGACCTCGCTCGCCTTCATCCTCGGCATGGTTCCGTTGGTGCTGTCGACGGGGGCCGGCGCGGCCAGCCGCATTGCGGTCGGTACCGGCGTCATGGGCGGCATGATCGCGGCGACGCTGATCGGGATTTTCGTGATCCCGCTGCTCTACCTGCTGGTCCGCACGCGCATCGGCAAACGCAAACCTACGCCCGCCAGCGACCTCGAAGGAGAACCGGCATGAACCGCATGCTCTGCGCCAGTGTGATGGCGCTGGCGCTGGCCGGCTGCGTCAATATGGCGCCCGACCACACGCGCCCGCCGCTCGCCAGTGCCCCGGCTTACGATCCCGAGTATCGCCCCGACGGAACGGTCGTCGCCAGCACGCTGTCCTACCGCGACTGGTTCATTGACCCCCGCCTGGTCGCGCTGATCGATACCGCGGTAGCCAACAATCGCGACCTGATTGCCGCGACCGCGCGGATCGAACAGGCGCGCGCGCAGTACCGCATCCAGGACAGCCGCCGCCTGCCCACCGCCGTGGCCAACGCTTCGGCCAGCCGCACGCGCACACCGCTCGGCACGGTGGACCCCGCGGCGAGCGGATCGGTGACCACCGATCGCTTCGATGTCGGTGTCGGGGTCACGTCCTTCGAGCTCGACTTCTGGGGCCGGGTCGCCAATTTGTCCGACGCGGCGCGAGCGCAATATCTGGCCACCGAAGCCAACCAGCGCGCCTTCTATCTCTCGCTGATCGCCGATGTCGCCTCGACCTATTTCGAGCTGCTCGAAACCGATGACCAGATCGACCTTGCCCAGGCCACGCTGGAAAGCCGGCAGGAGGGATTGCGGATCGCGCAATTGCGGCTCGATGCGGGCGTGACCTCGGCGCTGCCGTTCCGGCAGGCGGAAACGCTGCTCACCACGGCGGAGCAGCAGCTGGCATCGGAGAAGCTGGCGCAGGCGCGGCTGCGCAACCAGCTGTCGGTACTGGTCGGCGGCGGGTTTCCCGCCGATCTGCCTGCCGCGCTGCCGATGGTCGCGCAGGAAAACGCGATGGTGCTCGACGCGGCAACGCCGTCGGATCTCATGCTGGTCCGGCCCGATATCGTCGCTGCCGAGGAACAGTTGCGTGCCGCGCGCGCCAATATCGGCGCCGCACGGGCCGCCTTCTTCCCGAGCATTTCGCTGACCGGCAGCGCCGGTTTCGCCTCGAGCGAGCTGGGTGATCTGTTCGGTTCGGACGGGCTCAGCTGGTCGTTCGGCCCCTCGATCTCGTTGCCGATCTTCGACTGGGGCGCCCGCGAAGCCGACCTCGATCTCGCCAGGGCGCGCGAAACCGAACAGGTCGCGCTGTATGAAAAGGCGGTCCAGACCGCATTCCGCGAAGTGTCGGACGGGCTTGCCGGACGCCGCTGGCTGGCCGAGCAGGTCGCCGCGCAGGAACAGGGCGTCGCCGCTCAGGAACGCATCGCGCGACTGGCGCGCCTGCGCTACCGCGAAGGCGTGGCCGATTACCTCGAAGTCCTTGATGCCGAACGCAATCTGTTCTCCGCCCGCCAGCAATTGCTCGCCACGCGCCGGGCCTATCTGCAGAACGGCACGACGCTGTTCGTCGCGCTGGGCGGGGGTCTCGACCGCTCTCCCTAAGAGAACCTATGGCGGGCTGAGGACCGCCTACCCTGCCCCCAATGGATCGGGCCGCGGCTAAAGCCCCACTTCTACGCCGGCCCAGACCGTGCGCGGGACGCCGAAGTCGATCGATCCGCCCTGGTTACGCGTGACAATGGTCTCGTCGGTGAGGTTCTCGCCGCGCAGGACCAGCGCGATAGTGTCGGTCAGCGGCACTTGGACGAAGGCATCGAGCGTGGTGGCCGCGGGCAAAAGGTCGGTTTCCAGATCGTCTTCGAATTGTGCGCCGACATGGCGCAGCGTGGTCGACAGCAGCCAGTTTTCCGCCGGGCGCCAGGCCAGCGTCGCGCCGGCGACGAACCGCGGGGTCTGCGAGGGGCGATTGCCATCGAGCGCCGCGGCGAAGCCCGAACCCTGCGCTTCGGCATCGGTCCATGCTGCCGAGGCATCGAACGACACCTCGCCCAGGGTCGCGGAAATAGATGCCTCAATCCCCCGCGCATGCACCGCATCGATGTTGCGGCGCTGGCGCAAATTGGTGTCGAGCGTGACATTGGCGACCGCATTCTTCACGCGGTTGTCGAACGCGGTCAGCGACAGGCCCACCCCCGGCGCCGGAGTCACATCCACGCCCAGTTCGAAGCCTTCGAGCCGTTCGTTCTCGAGCGCCGCATTGGCCTGGGTCACCACGGGGAAAACCACGAAGGGCCGGTAGAGCTCGTTCAGTGTCGGCAGGCGCAGGCCCGAATAGGCTGCGGCGCGCAGCGCCACCCTATCGCTTGCGCGGAAGAGCAGACCGCCGCGGAAGGAGGCATCCCACCCCGCACGGTCACCATAGGTGGTCGCCAATACCGGCGCTCCGGCGCCGTCGTTCTCGCGGTAGAAGCCATCGCGGATGGTCCAGCGGTCGAGCCGCGCCCCCGCGGTCAGCACCAGCGCGCCCAGCGTCCAGTCGTCCTCGGCAAACACGCCCAGATCGGTATTGGTCCCCCCCGCATTGCGGCGCGCGGTGACCGCGCCAGAAAAGGCACTGATCGCGGTTTCGAACAATTCGCCGTCCGCACGTCGATAGTCGACGCCCAGCCGCAAGACATGTGCCCCGCCCACCGGCGGCCGGATCTCGAACTTTCCGCCCAGCCCCGTCGCCGGCGTGTTGCGCTGGTCGAGCACGGGCACGAAGCGGGTCGAGCTGACCACGATGTTGGTGAAGTTGCGCGCCTGCACATAGCCGATGGCGTCGAATTCCCACGCACCGCGCCCGACCAGGCGCAGGCTGGCGTCCTGCCCCTCGATGCTGCTGTCCGCGCCGTCGAACCGCAGCGTGCGTTCATCGCGATAGGCCAGCCCGCGAACCTGCAGTTCGATATCCTGCGATAGGGGCGCGACCCCGCGGATCTGCGCGGACCAGCCGTCGAATGCGGCGCGCGCGCTGAGCGGGGCGCGATCGGCTTCGGGCGTGGTGAAGAAGCCCTTCCCGCGGTCCCAGCGGCCCGAAGCAACCACGAAGCCGCTCCCCAGACTGGCGCCCGCGCTGCCCGACAGTTCGGTTTCGCCGCGGTCGTTGACGAGCGCCTGTCCGGCGAAGCCATCCAGCGCGTCGATCCCGGCGCTTTCCAGCTCGATCGTACCCGCGAGCGCGCCTGCGCCGAACGGACCCGATCCGCCGCCCCGCGTAACGCGGATCTGCGCAAGCCGCTCGGGCGCGATCGCGCTGAACGGGATATAACCGAAGAAGGGATCGCTCATCGGCACGCCGTCGAGCAGCACCAGTGCCCGGCTGGTGGCGTTACCGCCCAGCGCGCGCAACGTCGCCCCTTGCGCCGAGGCATTGGCCGAACGGCTGTCCGACCGGCGGAATTGCTGGAACCCGGCGACCGCGGACAGCGCATCCTCGATCCGCCCCGAAGGAACCGCGACCAGCTGGTCGCGGTCGATCACCTGCGTATCGTAGGCGGGTGCGGCGGGGGTCGCATCGAGACCCGCACCGGTGACGACGATCACCTCGTCCCCATCTGCGTCTTGCGCGGCCGCGGGTTCGACAAGGGCCAGCGCGAGGGCTGTACCGGACATCAGATATCTCAGAATAGGCATCGCCGCGTGCCCTAACCGGTGATCCGCGCGAAGGCGAGAGCAAGCTAACCGTTGCAGCCGCGCGGCGATTGCCTAGAGATGGTCTTGGAAGAGGAGACAATCGGGATGACCGACGCAGATGCGCGTTCGCAATGGGTAAAACGGCCCGCGGCAGCGACCGAAGGGACAAATTGCCCGCTCGAGGAATACCAGGCGCTCTACGCCCGCAGCATCGAGGACAGCGATGCCTTCTGGGCCGGGCAGGCCCAGCGGCTCGACTGGATCACGCCGCCCAGGACAGTGGCCAACTGGTCCTATGATCCGGTGTCGATCAAATGGTTCGAGGATGGCGCGCTCAACATCTGCCACAACGCTGTCGACCGCCATGTCGCGGCCGGCCATGGCGAGCGGCTGGCGCTGATCTTCGAGCCCGACGATCCCGCAGGCGAGGTCCGCCGGATCACCTATGCCGAACTGCAGGCCGAAGTCATCCGTATGGCCAATACGCTCAAGGCGATGGGCGTCGCCAAAGGCGACCGGGTGACGATCTATATGCCGATGGTGCCCGAAGGCGCCTTTGCCATGCTGGCCTGCGCGCGGATCGGTGCAATCCATTCGGTGATTTTCGGCGGCTTCAGCCCCGAGGCGATCGCCGGCCGGGTCGAGGATTGCGAGAGCGACTGGATCGTCACCGCCGATGAAGGTCTGCGCGGCGGCAAGCGTATCCCGCTGAAAGCCAATGTCGATGCCGCGTTGGACAAGGTCCCCGCCAAGGCGGTGCTGGTCGTGCGCCACACCGGCGGCGACGTGTCGATGACCCCGGGCCGCGACCATTGGTATCACGAGCTTTCGGCGGATGTGGCGAGCGATTGCCCGTGCGAACCGATGAATGCCGAGGACCCGCTGTTCATCCTTTACACTTCGGGTTCGACCGGCAGCCCCAAGGGCGTGTTGCACACCACGGGCGGCTATGCGGTGTGGACCGAGACGACCTTCCGCTATGTCTTCGACTACCGCGAGGGCGAGGTCTTCTGGTGCACGGCCGATATCGGCTGGGTCACCGGGCACAGCTATATCGTCTATGGCCCGCTGTTGAACGGGGCCACCGCGCTGATGTTCGAGGGCGTGCCCAATTATCCCGATCACGACCGGTTCTGGGCGGTCTGCGAGAAGCACAAGGTCAATATCTTCTACACCGCGCCCACCGCGATCCGCGCACTCATGCGCGAGGGCGAGAGCCATGTGGTGAAACACGATCTGTCCGCACTGCGCCTGCTGGGCAGCGTCGGCGAACCGATCAATCCGGAGGCCTGGCGCTGGTATCACGACACCGTCGGCAAGGGTGAGTTACCGGTCATCGATACCTGGTGGCAGACCGAAACGGGGGGCGTGATGATCACCACCCTGCCCGGCGCGCATGATATGAAGCCGGGCAGCGCGGGCCGACCGTTCTTCGGCGTTTGTCCGCAGCTGGTCGACAATGAGGGCGAGGTGCTCGACGGTGCTGCCTCGGGCAATCTGTGCATCACCCGCAGCTGGCCCGGCCAGGCGCGCACGGTCTATGGCGATCACGCGCGCTTCGTGCAGACCTATTTCAGCACCTATTCGGGCAAGTATTTCACCGGCGACGGCTGCCGCCGCGACCGCGACGGCTATTACTGGATTACCGGCCGGGTCGACGATGTGATCAATGTGTCGGGCCACCGCATGGGGACCGCCGAGGTCGAAAGCGCGCTGGTGCTGCACCCGCAGGTGTCCGAAGCCGCAGTCGTCGGCTTCCCGCACGATATCAAGGGTCAGGGCATCTATTGCTACGTCACGCTCAATGCGGGCGAGGTTGCGGATGACGATCTGACCGGAGCGCTACGCGCGCATGTGCGGAAGGAGATCGGCCCGATAGCCACGCCCGATCACCTGCATTTCACCCCCGCACTGCCAAAGACACGCAGCGGCAAGATCATGCGGCGTATCCTGCGCAAGATCGCGGAAAACGAATTCGCTGCGCTGGGCGACACATCGACGCTTGCCGATCCGAGCGTCGTCGATGCGTTGATCGAGGGACGCAAGAACCGCTAGGTCTGCCGCCAGCCAATCGAGCGATATGCGGGAACCGCCCGTATTATCGTTATCGGGTGATTAACCGGGCTTCTGCATAAGCCTCATATGAATGTGGACCGTGCGCAATGTGGGTGGTGAAACAAATCGCCACGCGGTCGCGTGGATCCGATTGGCGTGGCTATTTCCTGATCGCCTGCGTCATTATCCTCGCGCTGCTGCTTGCCGGCACCAGCTGGAGCGCATGGCAATCCTCGATCGAGCGCGCGGCGGCCGAGGCCCGTCAGGATTACACGCTCGAAGTCCTGCTCGAAACCGATCAATTGCGCACTGCCGCACTGCAGCAGATCCGCGGCGGACGCGGATATCTGCTCACCGGCAAGCGCATCTTCCTGACCCCCCATACCGAGGGCAAGCGTAGTGCCAGCGCCGCCTATGACCGGCTGTCGGGCTTGCTGGCAGACGATACCGACCAGGCCCCCCGCATCAGGGCGCTGAAGACCGATCTCGCCCATCTCGACACCGTCATCGGATCAATGATCGCCAGCGCCGCCGACGGACGCCAGGCCGATGCGCTGCGGACCATGCGCAGCGGCAGCGACCGCGACGCAATCGAAGCGATCATACGCACACTCGACGAGATCGAGGGCACCGAGCGCGCCGCACTCGCCACGCGCACGGCGATTGCACAGAGCCGGGCAATCGCCAACGAACGCTACCAATATATGCTCGCGGGTATCGGCCTGCTGCTGCTGTGGCTGTCGATCCTCGCGACGGTCTATGTCCGCAAGGCGCTGGCGCGCGAACATGCAGTGCGGCGCGAGCTCGAACAGTTCGCGCTGACCGATCCGCTGACCGGGCTGCCCAACCGGCGCGCTTTCATGAAAGCGCTGACCCGATCGATGGCCCGGGCCGAAGTGGACCGCGACCGCAAGCTCAGCCTCGCCATTTTCGACATAGACCACTTCAAGCGGGTCAACGATCTGTTCGGCCATCCGGCGGGCGATGCGGTGATCAAGGAAGTCGGTGCACGCGCATCCAGGGCGCTGCGCGAGCGCGATCTGGTCGGACGGATCGGCGGCGAGGAATTTGCCGTGCTGCTCCCCCGCGCCGACATCGAAACCGCACGGTTCGCCTGCGAACGGCTGCGCGAAGCGATCGCCGGGGCGCCCATCGTCCATGGCGATGCGATCATCCCCGTCACCGCCAGCATCGGGATTGCCGAGTTTCAACCGGGCGAAGATAGCGACAATCTGATGATCTGCGCCGACGCCGCGCTCTATGAAGCGAAGACCGGCGGGCGCAACCAGGTTCGGCTCGCCGCCTGAAGGTTGCACATTCCGGCATCGCCGGATTAGGTGGGCCGCATGGCAACACCGCGTATCCTGTTCGTCTGCCTCGGCAATATCTGCCGTTCCCCGCTCGCCGAAGCGGCCTTTCGCGAGGCGGCGCGCGAAGCCGGGCTCGAGGTCGAGGTCGATAGCGCCGGAACCGCCGATTACCATGTCGGCGAGCCACCCGACCCGCGCAGCATTGCCGAAGCGCAGCGGCGCGGCATCGATATCACCGGCTATCGCGGGCGGCAGCTACACGCGCAGGATTTCCATGTGTTCGATCATATCCTCGGCATGGACCGGTCGAACATGACCAATATCGCGCAAGTCGATCCGGGTGACGGCAAGGCCAAGGTCGCGATGCTGCTGGATATCGTGCCGGGCCAGGAGGGCCGCGAAGTAGCCGATCCGTGGTATGGCGAAGCCGACGGGTTCACTGCGACCTGGGCTGAGGTGGATGCCGGTGCCCGCGCGCTGCTTGCGGTGCTGCTCGACCAAACATCCTGACCCTGCGGCAGTGCAGGCGCGCAGCCGCTAGCCGCCGCGTAGCGTCTTCACCCCGAAATCGCGCTCGAACAGATAGAGCAGCACGCGCGCCGCTTCGCCGCGCTTGCCTTCGAGACCGCCGTCGCGCTCGATCAACAACCGCGCATCGTCATGCGCCTTGGGCAATAAGGCGGTGATCTGCTCCAGCGTGGCAACGTTGAACGCGCTGTCGCCCGATTGCCGCGTACCGAGCAATTCGCCGCCGCCGCGAAGGCGCAGATCCTCCTCGGCCAGCAGGAAGCCATCCTGCGTCTGGCGCATCAGCTTGAGCCGTTCCTGCGCGGTTTCCGACAGCGTTTCGCCATGCAGCAGCACGCAAAGGACTTCTCGCTACCGCGGCCCACGCGCCCGCGCAGCTGGTGCAATTGGGCCAGCCCGAACCGTTCGGCCTGTTCGATCACCATCAGCGTGGCATTGGGGACATCCACCCCGACTTCGATCACGGTGGTCGCGACCAGCAGCTTGGCATCGCCGCGCGCAAAGCGTTCCATCGCGGCATCCTTGAGTTCGGGGGCAAGCTGGCCGTGGACCATCACCACATCGTCGCCGAACCGCTCCTTCAGCATGGCATAGCGCGCTTCGGCAGCAGCGATATCCTCGGGCCCGTCCATCTCGCGCACCATCGGGCAGACCCAATAGGCCTGCCGCCCCCCGGCGATCTGCGCGGCCAGCCGCTCGATCAACGCGGGCAATTTGTCCTGCCCCATCACCACCGTGTCGATCGCCTGCCGGCCGGGCGGCAATTCGTCGAGCTGGCTGACGTCGAGCTCGCCATATTGCGCCAGCGTCAGCGTGCGCGGGATCGGCGTCGCGGTCATGGCGAGCACATGCGGCGCGCGCTTGCCCTTGCTGGCGAGCATCAACCGCTGGCCGACCCCGAAGCGGTGCTGCTCGTCGATCACCACCATCGCCAGATTGCGATAGGCGACCTTGTCCTGGAAAATCGCATGGGTGCCGACCACCAGGTCGATACTGCCATCGAGCAGCCCCATCAGCGTCGCTTCGCGCGCGCGGCCCTTGTCGCGCCCCGTCAGCAGCGCGACGCGCGCACCGGTGGGTTCGGCCAGGCGGCGCAGGCTCTCGTAGTGCTGGCGCGCAAGGATCTCGGTCGGCGCGAGAAGCGCCGCCTGCGCCCCCGCCTCGACCGCGATCAGCATTGCTTCGAGAGCGACGACGGTCTTGCCCGCCCCGACATCGCCCTGCAGCAGCCGCAGCATCGGCGCTTCCTGCGCGAGGTCACCTTCGATCTCGGCAATCGAGCGCTTCTGCGCGCCGGTCAGCGGAAACGGCAGGTCAAGCTTGGCGCGATAGCTGCCGTCACCCTGCAATTGCTGGCCCTTGCGCTTGCGATTGTCTGCGCGGACCAGCATCAGCGCAAGGCTGTTGGCGAGCAATTCGTCATAGGCCAGCCGGTCGCGCGCCGTCGCATTCTCGCCCTTGTGCGCCAGCATCAGCGCATCGCGCCAGCTGGGCCAGCCTTCCTGGTCCACTTGCGACGGCTCGATCCATTCGGGCAGTTCGGGGGATCGCGCGAGCGCCTGATCGACCAGCCCCGCCAGCTTTGGCTGCGTCAGCCCTTCGGACAGGCGGTAGACCGGCTCGCACAATCGCTGCAGCGTCTCGCCGCCCTCTTCGACCACATGGTCGGGGTGGACGATCTGGAGCATGTCGCCAAAGCGTTCGAGCTTGCCCGCCACCCAGCGTGTTTCGCCCTCGGGAAGCTGCTTCTTCGCGGTGTAGGAAGCGCGGCCGAAATAGGTCAGCGCGAGCACATTGCCGACCGCATCCTGCGCCAGCACGCGATAGGGCGCGCGCGGCGACCGGCCGCCGCGATGCTCGGTCACGGTCAGCTTGACGACGATCTGCTCGCCCTCGCCCGCCTCGTCCACATTCTCCACTGCGCGGCGCGTCACGAAGCGTTCCGGAAGATGGTAATCGAGGTCGCGCACCCGCGTCAGGCCGAGCTTGTCGAGCGGCTTCTTCAGCTTGGGACCCACGCCGTCGAGCGTCTCGCTTTCGGCGAACAGCGGGTTGAGGATATCGGGGCGCATCGCCGCTTCCTAGCCCAAGGCAAAACGGCCCGTCACCCCCGTGTGGGCGGGCCCCCCGATAAGCTGTCGATATCGCTCGGGCCTGATGTTCGCTGGATCCCTGCCTACGCAGGGATGACGAGGCGAAAGTTTGGCGCTAGTGGACCCACCATGGTCCAAGCCCTGACATTTGAAGGCCGCAAGCAACGCGCCAGGTTCCGCGCCTGGCATCGCGGCACGCGCGAAGCCGATTACATGATCGGCGGCTTCTTCGACCGCTATCATGAAAGCTGGGACGAGGGGGAACTCGCCTGGTTCGAGGCACTGCTCGAACAGGACGATGTCGATGTCATGGCATGGGCGCTCAAGACCCAGCCCACCCCGCCGCCCTTCCAGGGGCCGCTGATGATGGCGATGCAGGAACTCGACTACGTCGATATTCCGCGTTGACGGGCTAGCCACAGCCCCTATCTCCCTATTCGCACACCGCGCACCCCCTTCCCGTCCGGGCAGGGGGCATTCTTGCGTGTGCGGAACGCGCGGCCCCTTCGAACGCTAGGAACACGATGTCCGATCTTTCCAATATCCTGAACGCCCGCGAACCGCTCACGCTGGCGCAGGTGGCACGGGGCGCGCAGCCGCTGGTCCTGGCCGATCTGGCCCGCGCCAGCACGGGGCGCGCGGTGTTCATCGCACCCGACGATGCAGCGATGCGCGGGATCGTCGAGGCGGCGGCGTTCTTCGCCCCCGAACTCGACGTGATCGAATTTCCCGCGTGGGATTCGCTGCCCTACGACCGCGCCAGCCCGGCGCTGTCGATCAGCGCACGCCGGCTGGCCGCGCTTCACCGGCTGCAGACGGGCAAGGCCAAGGCGCAGCTGATCGTTACCACCGCCAACGCCGTTCTCCAGCGCGTGCTCACCCCGTTCCGCATCCGCGAAAGCGTGCGCGAGTTCAAGGTGGGGACCGAGATCGGGCGCGAGAGCCTCGCCGCGTTGCTCCAGCGGCAGGGCTACAGCCGTGCGGACACGGTGATCGACAAGGGCGAATATGCCGTCCGCGGTTCGATCGTCGACATTTTCCCGAGCGGTATGGAAGAGGCGCTGCGGCTCGACTTCTTCGGCGACGAATTGGAGAGCCTGCGCACCTTCGATCCCAATACGCAGATGAGCACCGGGCGGCTCCAGTCGCACCTGTTGCTGCCCGCCAGCGAAGCGCTGCTCGACGATGACAGCATCAAGCGGTTCCGCAGCCGCTACCGCGAGATGTTCGGCGCCAATGCCACGCAGGACCCGCTTTACGAAGCCATCAGCGAGGGGCGTAGGCTGGCGGGGATGGAGCACTGGCTGCCCTTGTTCGAGGACAAGCTGGCCACGCTGTTCGACCATCTCGGCAAGGACGACCTCATCGTGATCGACCAGGCGGCGCTGGCCGCTGCGGACGAGCGCGTGAAGGATATCGGCGATTATTACGACCAGCGCACCGCCATCACTGGACAGGCCAAGGGCAATTACCGGCCCCTGAAGCCCGATGCGCTCTATCTCACTGCGGGCGAATTCAAGGCCGGCCTTGCTGCCGCCCCCGCCCACCGCGCGACGCCTTTCGATGAACCCGAAAGCGCCAAGGTGGTGAATTTCGGCTTCCGCTCGGGCCGCGACTTCGCGCCCGAACGTGCCCGCGGGGACAATGTCTATCCCGTGCTGGCCGACCACCTCAAAGCGCTGGCGAAAGCGGGCAAGCGTCCGCTGCTCGCCGCCTATTCCAAGGGTAGCCGCGCGCGCATCGCCTCGATCCTGGAGGAAGCAGGTACGCCGGTACAGATGGCCGACACCTGGCAGGAAGCGCTGGGCCTCTCGGCTGCGAAGGGATCGGGCGTACCCAGGCCCACGGCGATGATCCTGCCCATCGAAGCCAGCTTCGCCAATGACGAGCTCGAACTGCTGACCGAGCAGGACATCCTTGGCGACCGGCTGGTGCGGCGCAAGAAGAAGCGCAAGGATGCCGACGCCTTCCTCGCCGAATTGCAGGCGCTCAGCGTAGGCGATCTGATCGTCCACACCGAACACGGAATCGGCAAATATCTCGGTCTCGAACCGATCGCGGTGGGCAAGTCCAAGCACGATTGCGTCCAGCTCGAATACAAGGGCGGCGACAAGCTGTTCATCCCGGTCGAGAATATCGACGTCCTCAGCCGCTATGGCTCGTCCGAAGAGGCGGTGCAGCTCGACCGGCTCGGCGGCGAAGCATGGCAGAAACGCCGCGCGCGGCTGAAGGAGCGGATCCTCGAGATTGCCGGCGAACTGATGCAGGTCGCCGCTCAGCGTGCACTGAAGAAAGCCCCCGTGCTGGAGGTGGAGGACGGCCCCTACAACCAGTTCCTCGACCGCTTCCCGTGGGAAGAAACCGACGACCAGGAACGCGCGATCGAGGATGTCCTTGGCGACCTCGAAAGTGGCAAGCCGATGGACCGGCTGGTCTGCGGCGATGTCGGGTTCGGCAAGACCGAGGTCGCACTGCGCGCCGCCTTCGTCGCGGCAATGAACGGCCAGCAGGTCGCGGTGGTCGCGCCGACCACCCTGCTCGCGCGCCAGCATTTCGAGAATTTCGCTGCGCGCTTCAACGGCTTCCCGCTCAAGGTCGGCCGCCTGTCGCGGCTCGTCCCGGCGCGCGAGGTGAAGGAAACGCGCGCGGGGCTGGCCGATGGGCAGGTCGATATCGTCGTCGGCACGCATGCGATCCTGTCGAAGCAGACCAACTTCAAGAACCTCGGACTGGTCATCGTCGACGAGGAACAGCGCTTCGGCGTCACGCATAAGGAAAAGCTCAAGCAATTGCGCGCCGACGTGCATATGCTCACGCTCACCGCCACGCCGATCCCGCGTACGCTGCAAATGGCGATGACCGGGCTGCGAGAGCTGTCGACCATCCAGACCCCGCCGGTCGACCGCCTCGCGGTGCGTACCTATGTGATGGAGTGGGACGACATGGTGATGCGCGAAGCCCTGCTGCGCGAACATCACCGCGGCGGGCAAAGCTTCATCGTCGTGCCCCGGATTTCCGACATGGAAGCCATTTCCGACTGGCTCCACGAGCACGTGCCCGAGGTCAAATTCGTCGCCGCGCATGGCCAGATGGGTGCAGGCGAGATCGAGGAGCGGATGAGCGCCTTCTACGAGGGCAAATACGAAGTGCTGCTGGCGACTACCATTGTCGAAAGTGGGCTCGACTTGCCCAGCGCGAACACGATCATCATCCACCGCGCCGATATTTTCGGCCTCGCCCAGCTCTACCAGCTGCGCGGACGCGTGGGCCGTTCGAAGCTGCGCGCCTATGCCTATCTCACCTACGCCACCGACACGCAATTGTCCGAAGTGGCGGAAAAGCGCCTCAAGGTGCTGGGCGATCTCGACAGTCTCGGCGCAGGCTTCCAGCTTGCCAGTCACGATCTCGACATTCGCGGTGCGGGCAATCTGCTTGGCGACGAACAATCGGGCCACATCCGCGAGGTCGGGTTCGAACTCTACCAATCGATGCTGGAGGATGCGATCCTTGCAGCCAAGGCGGGCGAACTGGGGCTGGAAGCCAAGCCCGAACGCGTCAGCCCGCAGATCACCGTCGATGCGCCGATTATGATCCCCGAGAACTACGTCCCCGACCTCGCGGTGCGCATGGCTCTTTACCGCCGCCTCAACGATGCGCAGGACAAGCCCGAGATCGATGCGCTGGCCGCCGAGATGATCGACCGCTTCGGCGATCTACCCGCTGCCACCGCCAATCTCGTCAAGCTGATCGAGATCAAGCACCAGGCGATCGAGGCCAATATCGCCAAGATCGATGTCGGGGCGCAGGGTACGCTGGTGACCTTCCACCAGGACGATTTCCCCGATCCGGTGGGGCTGCTCGCCTATGTCGACCGGCTGAAGGGCACCGCCAAGCTGCGCCCCGACATGAAGCTGGTCATCAGCCGCGCATGGGGTTCGCCCGAAAGCCGCCTCAACGGCTTGATCCAGCTGACCAAGGGGCTGTCGGGTATCGTCAGGAAATCGCGCAAGCGCGAGAACGCGGGGGCCTAGGTTCCGTCAGGTCAGGCTGAGGAACGCGCTTGCGCTCATCGGCTTGGCGCGCAGGAACCCCTGGTAATATTTACACCCTTCCTTGCGGACGAATTCGCGCTGCTCCTCGGTCTCGACTCCCTCGACCAGCACCTGCAGGTCGAGCGCCTCGGCCATCGCTATGATCGCGCGGATCACCGCCCGGTCGCGCTCGTCGTCCAACACGCCGTCGAGCATCGAGCGATCGAGCTTGAGAGAGTCGATTGGCAGGACCTTGAGATAGCGGAAGTTGCAGAAGCCTGCGCCGAAATCGTCCAGCGCGATGCAGATGCCGAACAGTTTCAACTGTTCGAGCACGCGGCAGACACGGTCGAGATCGGCGAGCAGCACCTGCTCGACAATTTCCAGCGTGATCCGCTCGAGCGGGAAGCCCGTCTTTTCCGCCATCTGTGCAAAATCGATGGCGAAATTCTCTGCCGCCAGATCTTGTGGGGTGATGTTGAGCGACAGCTGCAGGTGCTCGGGCCAGTGCAGCGCCTTTTCCAGCGCGCGCATCACGATATGGCGTGACAGGTGCGCCACATGGTCGGCCCGCTCGGCAACCTGGAACAGCGTCCCGCCGCCAATGCGGCCGATCACCGGATGGTCCCAGCGGGCCAGCGCCTCGGCCCCGATCAACCGGTCGTCGTCGAGCGCGTATTGCGGTTGGAAGAGGATCTCGATCTCGTTGCGGTCGATTGCCGCGAGCAGATCCGCTTCGAGCTGCTGGTTCGAGCGGCCCGAGCGCGCGACATCGCCCGTCGACCAGTCGATCCGCCGCCGCGCGCTGTCGCGCATGCGGGCGGCGACTTCCGACAGGCGATCGAGCACGCTGTCGGGATCGTCGTTCTGGGTCACGCGCATCAGGGCGATGCGCGGCCACAGCCGCAGGCTCGCTCCGCCCTCGGGATTGGCGATCGGCATGCCGATGGCATCGGCCAGCGCCTCGGCCAGCCACTGCCAGCGTTCGCGGCTGCATTCCTGCCGCGCAACGAGGAGGAAATTGCCCCCGCCAAGGCGCGCCGCGGTCCAGGCGCTGCTGCTTTCGAGTTCGTCGCCCGCGAAATGCCGGATGCGCTGCGCCACTTCGACCAGCGCCCCGTCGCCCGCCGATTCCCCGAAGGCGACATTCACCGTATCGATCCGCCCGAGCGTGATCATCATCGCGTGCATGGGGCAGGCGATCGTGTCGCGGGGCCATTCAGCCAGCCAGCGCTCGATCGTCTCGCGCGCCTGGGACTGGTCCGCCAGGCCGGTTAGCGCATCGCGCGTGTCGCCGGTTGTGTCGCTGGGTATGCTGGCCATGTGACAGTCCTTATGAGGCCCGGGGCTAAGCGGTATCAGTTTTTGCAGTGTGTTGCCAAATGGGACGCGCGACCATAGGAAACCCGCGTGCCCGGCGAGCTCGTCCCGGCACGGGAGGATGCGAGGGGACCCATGTCCGAATTCAGCCGACTGGCCTTGCTCGTGTCCGACGCCCCGCGTGCGCAGGAAGCCGCCGACAAGGAATTCCGCGCGGTCGCCGACTGGGTGCCGCTCGAAGAAGCCGATGCGGTGGTCGTGCTCGGCGGCGATGGTTTCATGCTCCAGACGCTGCATGCCATGCTCGACAGCGGCCGGATCATTCCCGCCTACGGGCTCAACCTCGGCACGGTCGGCTTCCTGATGAACCGCAACCGCAACCCCGAAACGCTGCTCAAGCGGATCGGGCGGGCCAAGCGCCACCATATCGCCCCGTTGCGGATGGAAGCGACCACGCAGGCTGGCGCGCAGCACACCTTCTGCGCGATCAACGAGGTCAGCCTGCTGCGTGAGACGCGCCAGACCGCCAAGCTCGAAGTGACCGTCGACGACAAGGTGCGGATCCCCGAGCTGGTCTGCGATGGCGTGTTGCTCGCCACCCCCGCAGGATCGACCGCCTACAACCTCTCGGCCGACGGCCCGATCCTGCCGCTCGATTCGAACCTGCTCGCGCTCACCCCGATCAGCCCCTTCCGCCCGCGCCGCTGGCACGGCGCGATCCTGCCCGACCGCAGCCGCATCACGCTGCGCGTGCTCGAGCAGGAGAAACGCCCGGTCTCGGTCGTGGCCGACCAGCGCGAACTGCGCGATGTGGCGGAAGTGAACCTCGAAATCGCCCGCGACAGCGAATTGACGTTGCTGTTCGACCCCGGCCACGCGCTCGACGAGCGCATCGTCGCCGAGCAGTTCGTGGTCTGAGCGGCACAGCGGAACCGCGGCGCACAATTTTTGCCATTTGCCCGCTTGCCAAACCGTATGACCGCCCATATAGGCGCACCCCTGCCCAGCGGGCTGCTCCCCGATAGCTCAGCGGTAGAGTAGGTGACTGTTAATCACTTGGTCGTTGGTTCGAATCCAACTCGGGGAGCCACTTTTCTCATACATTCAGCAGCAAGCGCCCGCCCACCCAGGCGGTGAGCGCGGCTGTGCCGTAGCGGATCCAGCGTTGCGGCAGGTATTTGAGCGCCAGCAGGCTGCCGATCTGCCCGCCGATCGCGACCGCGACCAGCAGCGGCAGGCCGAAATCGATCGCGGCACCGAGGCGTCCCGTGCCGCCCTTGAGCAATTGCCCCGCCAGACCGAACAGCGAATTGACGAGGATGAACAGGCTCGCAGTCGCGGCAATTGCGCGCGCGCTGTCCCAGCGCGTCAGGTGCAGGAACGGGGCGAGGAATATCCCCCCGCCAATGCCGACCAGACCCGCGAGATAGCCGAGGGGCACCGCCAGCACCGGCATCAGCCGCGCGAACCGCGGCGGCGCTCCCGTCGCCGTATCGCGCGGTCGCAGCAGGAGCGTCAGCGCGGTCAGGACGAGGCTGGCCCCGAGAATGGTGAGGAATGTCGTCTCGTCGATCGGGGTGAGGCCGCCGAGCAAGGCGGCGGGCGCCGCGACCCCCGTCAGCAGCAACGCATTTCGCCACGGCGTTACCTTGGCGCGGGCAAAGCGCAGCGAACTGCCCGCCACCACCACGATATTGCACGCCAGCGACAGCAGCGGAAGCAGGCGATAGTCGATCTCGGCGAGCGCCAGCAGCGCGGTGTAGGTCGACCCGCCACCGAACCCGACGCTGGCATAGAGCAAAGCTGCCACGAAAAATGCGACGACGAGGGAGGCCATGGCGCTCGCCTAGACCGCCACCGCGCAGCGCGCTAGCGTCGCGGCACGGGAGGACGAGGGATAATGCAGGCAGGTAACATCGAACTTGGCGAGGCGCTTGTCCGCGCCGGGCCTGGCGATGCCCGCAGGATCGGCGACATCACCGCCGAGGCCTTCCGCAACGATCCTTTCAACCTCTGGCTGTTCGGCAAGTTCGCCGGGATCCGCAACCTGTTCCACCTGCAGGCGCGGCGCATCTACGTCCCGCGCGGCTATAGCTATTCGCTGGGCGACGAGGGCGCGTGCATGTGGATGTTGCCCGGCGGCGAGGCGAGCTTTTCGCTGCGGGATTATGCCGCTTTCGCCCTCCCCACGCTGTTTCGCTGCGGACCGGGAGCGGTGGCGCGCGGGATCCGTACCGGCGATGCAATGGCGCAGTGCCATCCCGCCTTCGATCACGCCTATCTGTTCAGTATCGGCCTGCGTCCGGCGGCGCAGGGCAAGGGACTGGGGCGCAAGCTGATCCGGCCGGTGCTCGATGCCTGCGACCGGATGCAGCTGCCCGCCTATCTCGAGAATTCGAACCCGGCGAACACCGGCTTCTATACGTCCTGCGGCTTCGAGCCCTTTGGCGTCCCGATCCATCCGGAACCCGGCAGCCCGCCACTGGTACCGATGGTCAGGCAGCCCCGCCGCACCTAGCGGCAGAGCTGCCCCGACCGGGCATCACGCATTGGCGCTGATGGCGCCGTGGCAATGCTTGTACTTGTTGCCCGAACCGCACGGGCACGGCGCGTTGCGGCTGATGTCCATGCCCGCATAGGGGTTCTCGCTCACCGAACCGCCCGGCCCGACCGCAGCGCGCGAACTGCCCGCCAGTGCACCGAACAGCGCCGCGCGTCCGGCCGAGCCATCGCCGTCGTTGGAATTGTCGAGCCCGGTCAGCGGGTCGATGTGACCGGTAAGGAAGTCGGGCAAGTCGGGCAGATCGACCTGCGGCAACGGCGCAGGTTCGACCAGTTCGAGCCGGATGAGCTTGTTGGTCACCGTCTCGCGCAGCTTGTCGAGCATGGTTTCGAACAGGCTGAAGGCTTCCTGCTTGTATTCGTTGAGCGGCTGCTTCTGCGCATGCGCGCGCAGGCCGACCACCTGGCGCAGCGCGTCGAGCGTGGCGAGGTGGTCCTTCCACTGCCCGTCGAGTTCCTGCAGCAGCACGCTCTTTTCGATCCGCCGCCACAGCGCGGGATCGGCCGCAGCGATCTTATTGTCCATGATCGTATCGATTTCGCTGGCCAGCCGTTCCTCGATGATTTCGGGTTCGACCTGGTCTTCCTCGATCCAGTGCTCGATCGGCGGTTCGATCGTCAGCACTTCGGCAATGCGCGTCTTGAGCGCCTCGATATCCCACTGCTCGGGATAGGAACCCGGCGGGCAGGCTTCCGAGACGATCGAATTGATCGCATCGTGACGCATGTCGACCACCACATCGTCGACCGCCTCGCTGTCCATGATCTCCGCGCGCTGTTCGTAGATGACCTTGCGCTGGTCGTTCATCACATCGTCGTATTGGACGACCTGCTTACGGATTTCGTAATTGCGCGCCTCGACCTTCTTCTGCGCGGTCTCGATCGCCTTAGAGAGCCATTTCGAGCCGATCGCCTCGCCATCCTCGAGATTCGAGTTGAGCATCTTGGAGAACAGCGTGTCGGGTCCGAAAATGCGCAGCAAATCGTCTTCCAGACACAGGTAGAATCGGCTGAGGCCGGGATCGCCTTGGCGGCCCGAACGGCCGCGCAACTGGTTGTCGATACGGCGGCTTTCATGGCGTTCGGTGCCGAGCACGAACAGGCCCCCGGCCTCGAGCACCTTTTGTCGCTCGGCCGCGACCTCGGCGGTGATGCGAGCGATTTCGAGGTCCTTCTTGGCCCCGTCCTCAAGCTCGGAGAGCTCGTCGCCGATCCGGAAATCGACATTGCCGCCCAGCTGGATGTCGGTCCCGCGGCCGGCCATGTTGGTAGCGATGGTCACCGCGCCGATACGCCCCGCCTGCGCCACGATATGCGCCTCGCGTTCGTGCTGGCGCGCGTTGAGAACCTCGTGCTCGACGCCTTCCTGCCGGAGGAATTCGCTGAGCATTTCCGATTTCTCGATCGACACCGTGCCGACCAGCACCGGCTGGCCAATGGCGTTCTTCTCGGCGATCGCCTTAGCGATGGCTTTGAACTTGTCCTGCGTGTTCTTGTAGAACTCGTCATCCTCGTCGATGCGCGAAACGGGGACATTGGTCGGGATCTCGACCACGTTCATCTTGTAGATGTCCCAGAATTCGGCCGCTTCGGTGGCCGCGGTGCCGGTCATGCCCGACAGCTTGGGATACATGCGGAAATAGTTCTGGAAGGTGATCGAGGCGAGCGTCTGGTTCTCGGGTTCGATCTTGACGCCTTCCTTGGCCTCGACTGCCTGGTGCAGCCCGTTCGACCAGCGGCGACCATCCATCATGCGGCCGGTAAATTCGTCGATAATGACGACCTTGTCGTCCTTCACGATGTAATCGGTATCGCGCTTGAACATGTGCACCGCGCGCAGCGCCTGGTCGAGATGGTGGACCACCTGCGTGTTCTCGACATCGTAAAGATTGTCGGTTTCGAGCAGGCCTTTTTCTATCAGCAGCTGTTCGACCGCTTCGGTGCCTTCTTCGGTCAGCTGGATGCTGCGCTGCTTTTCGTCCTTCTCGTACCAGTCCTCGGGGAACTCCTTCACCACCTCGTCGATCGAGGTGTAGAGATCGGACTTGTCCTCGGTCGGGCCGGAGATGATCAGCGGAGTACGGGCCTCGTCGATCAGGATCGAATCGACTTCGTCGACGATAGCGAAATTGAAGGGGCGCTGGACCATCTGGCCGCGCTCGTGCTTCATGTTGTCGCGCAGGTAATCGAAGCCAAGCTCGTTATTGGTCGAATAGGTGATGTCCGCGTTATAGGCCTCACGGCGCTGGTGCTCCGGAAGGTTCGGAACGATCACGCCGACAGTCAGGCCGAGGAACTGGTGCAGCCGGCCCATCCATTCGGCATCGCGCGCGGCGAGGTAGTCGTTGACGGTGACGATATGGACACCCTTGCCCTCGATCGCATTGAGATAGGTCGCGAGCGTGGCCACCAGCGTCTTGCCCTCACCCGTGCGCATCTCGGCGATTTCGCCGCGGTGAAGCACGATACCGCCGACCATCTGCACATCGAAATGGCGCATGCCGAGCACACGGACCGAGGCTTCGCGCACGGTGGCGAAGGCTTCGGGCAGGATGTCGTCGAGCGTCTTGCCATCGGCCAGCTGCGCGCGGAACTTGTCGGTCTGCGCCGCCAGTTCTGCGTCCGAAAGCGCCTGCAGCTGCGGTTCGAGCGCGTTGATCCGGTCGACGATCTTGCCGATCGATTTGACATAACGGTCGTTGGACGAACCGAATACGGTCTTCATGATGGAATTGAACATAGGGGGCCTGGCGCCTTCCGGATGAATTCTATGGGGTATGGTGGGAAGCCCGCGCACAGCGTGCGTGGCGGACGAAAATCGGGGGATGTCGCGACCGGCCTATTCGTAGGCGCGGTCGATGCCCATCTGCACGGTCGGGATGACGACCGAAAGGACCGGCGCCGGCTGGCCCGGTCCGGTCGCACGCGGCGCAACCAGCGAATGGCGAGCCGTGTGGAGACGGATGCTTACCTCGCCGTGGCAGGGCTTCTCGGTATCGGCTGCGCGCTCGACGCCCGATGCCGCATCATAAACCACCGCATGGGCAGGCGCGCCGGCAGCAGCGAGGCCGGTCAGGAGCGCGAGGCAGGCGAGCAGGCGTTTAAGCATCCTGACCGGCGAGATAGTGACGCGGAGGCGGATCGTCCAGCCCGAAGCCGGTAAACTCGCCGAAAGTCCCGCCTCCGGCGCTGGGGACAGATGCGGGCCAGCAGTCGAATTATCTTTCCAGTAAACATACGCTCCTAAGCGTCGCACTCGAAACGGGATTGCAGGGGGCAAGAATGAGCACTGTCGACGGGACCTTGGGTAGCAAGCCGAGCGGCTATGAAGAGCGGGATGACCCCGCCGTCGTTACCCGCCTGCTGCTGGCCAGCGGGCTCATGCTCTTCGTCGAACTCGCGCTGATCCGCTGGCTCGGTTCGAGCGTCGTCCACCTGTCCTATTTCTCGAATTTCGTCCTGCTGGGGTCGTTCCTCGGCATTGGCGCAGGCTTCCTGATCAGCCGCAAGGAATGGTCGATCTGGCCGATTTCACTGCCGCTGCTGGCGATCCTCGTGATCGGCGTGATCCAGTTTCCGGTCTCGATCGAACGGCAGGGTTCGGACCTCATCTATTTCACCGCGCTCGAAATCGAAGGACCACCCGCCTGGCTTGCGCTGCCCGTGGTCTTCGGGCTGGTCGCGGTAATCCTTGCCGGACCGGCGGAACTTGTCGGGCGGTGTTTTCCCAAGATGCGCCCCCTGTCTGCCTATCGCTATGACCTGATCGGTTCGCTGGCCGGGATTCTCGGCTTCACTGCCCTGAGTTTCCTCCATGCACCCTCGCTCGTCTGGGGCGTGGTCGCCATGGTTCCGATCATGCTGCTGACAGCGCCCAACCGCCGGATCATCAGCGCCGGCTGGGGCGTGGTGCTGCTGGCGGGCCTCGCGATGGAAACCTTCACCCCCGGGGTGAGCTGGTCACCCTATTACAAGATCAATGCCGAACAGATGGAAGAAGCCGATTCGGGTTTCGTCCTGATCCGCGCGAATGGCGTCCCGCACCAGTTGATGGCTCCGGCGGAATGGAAGCTGGAACAGGGCGAACGGATTTACGAGACGCCCTATCTGCGGCTTCCGGGCAAGCTCGACGACGTGCTGATCGTCGGCGCTGGGTCGGGTTCGGACGTTGCGATCGCGCTGCGCGAAGGGGCCAAGCATGTCGATGCCGTGGATATCGACCCGCGCATCATGCAGATCGGGGTCGAGATGAACATCGACCGCCCCTACGCCAACCCCGGCGTCCAGCGGCATGTCAACGACGGCCGCGCTTTCCTCGAAAACACCGAGCGCAAATACGATCTCATTCTTTTCGCGCTGCCCGATTCGCTCACGCTGGTGAGCGGCGCATCTCAAATCCGCCTCGAATCCTTCCTCTTTACCGAGGAGGCCATCCAGTCGGTCCGCCGCGCGCTCAAACCCGACGGCGCGTTTGCGATGTACAACTATTACCGCGAACCCTGGCTGATTGACCGGCTTGCCGGGACCACGCAGGCGGTGTTCGGCCATGAACCCTGCGTCGACACCTGGGCCGATGCGCAGGCCGTCGTCAGCATCGCGGTGCAGGTGGAATCGCAGACCTGCGGCGAACCCTGGGTTCCGACAACCGAAATCACCACGGTCAAGGACGATGCCCCGTTCCTCTATTTCCGCGGAAACAGCTTCCCGCCGCTCTATGCCTTCACCATCGGGGCCATCCTGCTCGCCTCGCTGGTGACCGTGCGGCTGCTGGGCGGCCCGCTCGGCACGATGCGGCCCTATGCCGACCTGTTCTTCATGGGTGCGGCGTTCCTGCTGCTCGAAACCAAGAACATCGCGACCTTTGCCTTGCTGTTCGGCACCACATGGTTCGTCAACGCGCTGGTGTTTGCCGGCGTGCTGGTGATCGTCCTCGCCGCGGTAGAGACCGAGCGGCGGGTCAAGACACCGCCACTCAAAGTGGTCTTCATCGCGCTGGCGGCCTCGCTTGCGGCGGCCTGGGTCATCAAGCCCGAATGGCTGCTGCCACTGGCTTTCTGGCCGCGGCTGGTCGTGGCGACCGTGCTAGCCTTCCTGCCGATCTACCTCGCCAATATCGCCTTTGCGAAACGCTTCCGTGAAAGCAGCGATTCGCAATCGGCCTTTGCGATCAACCTGCTCGGCACGATCGTCGGCGGGTGTCTCGAATATGCGGCGCTGTTCACCGGCTACAACAACCTGCTGATCGTGACCGGGCTGCTGTATCTGGTCGCCTTCCTGCTGGTGCCGAGGGTTGCGGGCCGCGCAGCCTGACGCTTGTCTGGCGCGCGGCGCGGGGCTAGCGCGCGGGGAATGGATCTAACGCCTTCTCCGCTCGCCCGCCCCTTCCCCGCGCTGCCGGTAATCGACGGCGTAACGCTGCGCGTGGCGCGCGCGGGCTACAAGGCGTGGAACCGGTCCGATCTGACCTATGTCGAACTCGCCGCCGGCTGCGCCGTGGCGGGGGTCTTCACCAAATCGGCCTGCGCCTCGAGCGAGGTCGAGATGGGCCGCGCGCAGGTGGAGCAAGGCCGCGCGCGGGCGCTGATCGTGAATGCAGGCAATTCCAACGCCTTCACCGGCTATCGCGGGCGCGAGGCGGTCGAGCAGATCGTCGCCCAGGTAGCCGAGGCACTCGACTGCCCGGGGGACGAGGTGTTCGTGTCCTCGACCGGCGTGATCGGAGTGCCCTTGCCCAAGGACAAGGCGCGCGCCGGCGTGGCTGCGGTGCTCGGTGCCGAAAGCTGCGGCTGGGAAGACGCGGCGAGCGCGATCGGGACCACCGACACCTTCACCAAGGGCGCGGCAGCGGCGGCTTTCATCGGGGACCAGCGGGTCGAACTCGCCGGGATCATCAAGGGCAGCGGCATGATCGCGCCCGACATGGCGACGATGCTGGGCTATGTCTTTACCGATGCGGCAGTGGATCCGGCCTTCCTGCAGGAGATGCTGTCCAAGGCGAATGAGGCGACGTTCTCCTGCATCACGGTCGATGGCGATACCTCGACCAGCGACACGGTGCTGCTGTTCGCAACCGGCAAGGCCGGCAATGCGCCGCTGACCACATGGGACGACCCCGGCGCCGATGCCTTCTACGCGGCGCTGCACGATGTCTGCCGCGAACTCGCCCTGCTGGTCGTGCGCGACGGCGAAGGCGCGCAGAAATTCATCGAGATCGCGGTCACCGGGGCGGCGGACGACGCCAGCGCGCGCCGCGTCGGCCTGGCGATTGCCAACTCCCCGCTGGTGAAGACCGCGATTGCCGGGGGCGATGCCAATTGGGGCCGCGTCGTCATGGCGGTAGGCAAGGCAGGCGAACCCGCCGACCGCGACCGATTGTCGATCGGCTTCGGCGGGACCTGGGCCGCACGCGATGGCCAGCCCGTCGCCGATTACGACGAGGCGCCGGTCGCCGCGCATCTTGCCGGGCAGGACATTCGCATCGAGGTCGATCTCGGCCTCGGCGAAGGCCGCGCGACCGTGTGGACCTGCGATCTCACGCATGACTACATCTCCATCAATGCAGACTACCGCTCGTGAGCGCGCTCGACCGCGATATCCTCGCGCTGATGCAGCGGGTCACCGAGCAGGCGATCCTCCCGCGCTACCGCAACCTCGCCGCGGGCGAAGTCGAGGACAAGGGCGGCAACGACCCCGTCACGGTGGCCGACAAGGAGAGCGAGGCGCTGCTGCGCGAGGGGCTGGCCGCGCTCGACGATACGCTCGCCTTCGTGGGCGAGGAAACCGCGCATGCGGACCCGGGCATACTCGACCGGCTCGACCGCCCGTGCTGGATCGTCGATCCAGTCGACGGGACCCGCAATTTCGCCAGCGGCAAGCCGCCATTCGGGATCATCATCGCGCGCGCCGAAGGCGGGGAAGCACAGTCCGGGTGGATTTACGACTGCCTCAGCGGTCGCTTCTGCACCGCGCATCGCGGCCAGGGGGCGCAGGTTGATGGCGCCAAGGTCGCCGCCCGCCCCACCGGCATGACGCCGCCGATCGCCGCCCTGTCGCTGATCTTCATGCAGGAAGAGCGCCGCGAGGCGACACGGCGGCATATCGCGCCGCAGTACGAACTCGTCGACATCCCCTATTGCGCCGCCGAGCAATATCCGCGGCTGGCGCTGGGCGTGAACGATGTGTCGATTTTCGAACGCACGTTGGCCTGGGACCACGCGGCGGGTGCGCTATGGCTCAACGAGGCGGGCGGAAAAGCAGCGCGGCCCGACGGCTCACCCTATCGCGTGGACGAGGTGGGCCGAACGGGCCTGCTGGGTGCGGCGAGCCCGGCCCTGTGGGACGAGCTCGCCGAGCTATATGCGAAGCTGGATTAAAGCTCGCTCTCAAGCCACTGCTTGAGCTGGCCCTTGGGCGCAGCGCCGCGCATATGGGCAGCGGCTTCGCCATTCTTGAACAGCACGAGATAGGGGATCGACTGGACGCCCATCGAACCGGGGACGTCGGGGTTTTCCATGATGTCCATCTTGGCGATGGTGACCTGCTCGCCCAGTTCCTCGCTCAGTTCTTCGAGCGCGGGTGCAATCATCTTGCACGGACCGCACCAGTCGGCCCAGAAATCGACCAGCACGGGCTTGTCGCTTTCGAGCACGTCGGATTGGAAGCTGGCGTCGGTGACGGCGGTGGTGGCCATGGGAAATCTCCTGAAATTCGCTTGGCCCCCGATGTGGGCAGCCCGGTCAATTACACAACGGGCGGCAGGGTAAAACTTTCCTGCGGCGCCGCAAACGCGCTCTTGTAAGCAGCCAGTATCGCGGGCGGCAAGGCGAACAGCTGCGGCGTCTGGGTATAGAGCACTGCGGCTTCGACCCGCCGTCCGGGATAGATCGTCTCCAGCGCGGCGACATAGGCCGCCATCTGCTTGAGCGTGCTGTCGGGAATGTCACCAAGCGTGGCCGGCGGGCGCCGCGCGGTCTTGAAATCGACCACGGTGACCGTCTCGCTCGTGACCAGCAACCGGTCCGCCGTGCCCATCACGACCTGCCCTTCGACCGTCGCGGCGAGCGGCACTTCGGCCAGCGCCTGCGGACCGAACACATGCGCGAAGGCCGGGTCCTCCAGCACCGCGCGAACCCGCGCGAGCATTTCCGCGCGCTCCGCCTCGGTCAGATCGGGGGCCTGCCGCGCGAGCCAGCCGCGCGCCTGTTCTTCGCGCATATCCTCGGCCAGCTGCGGCATCCGTTCGAGCAGCGCGTGGATCAGCGTCCCGCGCCACACCGCCTCTGCCGCATGGGCGGGAGGAAGCGGCGGATCGCTGCCCTCGACCTCGCCCAGCCCCGAGGGCGCGAGCGGGCGCGGCGGCCGCGGTTCGGGACCGATCGGGCGCGTGGCCCATACGGGCAGCATCGGCTGCAAAGTCTCGGTGGTGTGCTCGGCCGCTGGCGCTACTGACGGGGCGCGTTCGCCGATTTCCCAGCGCGCGCCCCAGATCGGGTCAGCCAGCCCCTCGTCCTCGCCGAACAGCGGCTTGAGGCGCGCATACCAGCTATCCTCATGCGGGCCGTTCTTCGCATCGCGCGGACCCAGCGAGCCGGTGATGAACAGCGCCTCCTGCGCCCGCGTCAGCGCGACATAGAGCAGCCGCCAGTGCTCCTGCATTGCCTTGGCGGTTTCGAGCTCGCCCGCCAGCCGCACCGGACCGACCTGTTCGCCCTTGGCAAGGACGGGCAGCGGGACCGCGCGTGCCTCGCCCCCACCGGGGAGGTCCTCGTGCAGAACCACCTCGCCCGCACCATCGGGGCGGATCGCGCTATCGGCAAGGATCACGATCGGCGCTTCGAGCCCTTTCGAGCCATGCACGGTCATGACGCGGACCTGGTCGCCGCCCTCGCCCGCTTCGCGTTTCAGGTCGCCATCGCCGGCATCGAACCAGCGGATGAAGCCCTGCAGGCTGGCGGTATGCGCGCTGGCATAGGCATTCGCCGCATTGAGCAATTCGTCGATCGGATCGTTCGCCTCGCGCCCCAGCCGCGCGACCAATTGCCGCCGTCCGTCCATCGGGCCGATCAGCATCCAGTGGAGCAATTGCTGCGGACTGTCGTAATCGGCGCGGCGCAGGATTTCGCGCAGGATACCCATGGTTTCCTCCACCCGCTCGGCATCGCTTTCGCGCAAATGCTCCCACAGCCGGACCCGCGGCGGGCGATGGCCGTAGCGCAGCAATTCGTCCTGGCTCCACCCGATCAGCGGCGAGACGAGCAGGCTGGCGAGCGTGAGATCGTCGAGCGGTTGCGCGGCAAAGCGCAGCGCCGCCATCAGATCCTTCACCGCCAGCGGATTGCCGAGCCGCAGGCGATCGACCCCGGCGACGGGAACACCGTGACGATAAAGCCGCGCGACGATCAGCGACGCCAGCTCGCGCCGCTTCTGCACCAGGATCATAACATCGCCGGCGGTCGCGCGGCGCGGATTGCCCTTCGACAGCGTGAAGCCCTCGCCCGCAGGATCGAGCCACTGTGCCACTTGCTGCGCGATACGATCGGCCAGCTGGCGATCGTGCCGTGCAAGCCAGCCTTCGCGCTCGCCGTCATCGTCCTCGCCTTCCGTGACCCGGACGACCTGCCACAAGCCGATCAGTCCCGGCTCCGCGCTGCCCGTATGCGGGTCGCCGCGCTGGTCGAGACCGAAACCGTCATAGCCAATCGCGTCGATCGCCCGATCGACGAAGCCCAGCACCTGCTGGTTGGTGCGATAGCTGCGCCCGAGCCCGTATTCCTCCAGCCCGCGAACATCCGGCGCGCCGCGGGTTTCGCGCGCGGCCTGCGCAGCGGCATCCAGCTTGTCGCGGAAGTAATCGCGCGCTTCGCGGAAGTTTTCCGGACTGGTGCCCTGGAAACCGAAGATCGCCTGCTTGTAGTCGCCGACTGCAAAGATGGTGCGCACCGCATCGCCCTGCGCCCCGGCCCCGTCGAAGTAATCGTCGGTCAGCGCCTTGACGATGCTCCATTGCGCCGCATTGGTATCCTGCGCCTCGTCGACGAGGATATGGTCGAAACTGCGGTCGAGCTTGTAGCGGATCCACTCGGCCATCGCGCTGTTCGACAGCAGGCTGGCGGCACGCGCGATAAGGTCGTCGAAATCGACCAGCCCCTCGCGCTCCTTCGCCTTATGCCAGGCGAGCGCGAAGGCGCGCCCGGCCTCGAGCTGCGGAGCGAGGAATGCCGCCAGCTCGATCAACGCGGCGCGTTCGCGCACCAGCGCCACGGCCTCGGCCACCTGCTGCTGGTTGTCCGGAAAGGCAGGATCCGCCTTCTCCGCCCCAGCAAGTTTGCGCGGCGTTCCGTCCTTCTTGAGCAATGTGGCGCAGAAACCCTCGAGACCAGCTCGGCGCGCATCCGCATCACCGGCGAGCCAGCTCTCGATGAAATCGGCGCATTGCTGCCCGGTCTTGGCGGGCCATGCGCGCGTCGCGGGCAGGCAGGCGCGCAATGATTCCACCGGGAAGGCCTCGTCCGAACAGGCCTCGGCCACCCACGCCTCATCGGCATCGGCGGGAATGCCTAGCAGGCGGTGGACGCGTGATTGCATCGGCGGCTGCCAGCTTCCCGGTCCGCGCCATAGTTCCATGTGCCGTGCGCAGCGCATCAGCCAGCCGCGGACCGCATCGGGGCCCTTGCGCTTGCTCATCTCGGCAATCGCGCCGGTTATGCGAATGTCGCCTTCGCCGAGCAGCGCCGCAAGCACCTCGCGGCTGAGCAGGTCGCGCTCGCGGTCTTCCATCGGGCGCGATCCGGGCAACATGCCCGCTTCGCCGGGGAACGCGGCGAGAAGATACTGTGCGAAGGCGTGGATCGTATCGATCCGCAAGCCGCCGCCGGGACAATCGAGCACGCGCGCGAACAGTGCGCGGGCCCGCGCGCGCGTGGCGAGATCGGCCGGCGCGCCAAGATAGCCGAGCTCCTTGCCCAGCTGCGCATCGTCCATCCGCACCCACCGCGCGAGCACCGCGTTGACCCGCACCGCCATTTCTGCCGCGCCTGCCTTGGTGAAGGTCAGGCACAGCACCTGCGAAGGATCGGCACCCGGTTCGAGCAGCAGCCGCAGCACACGCGCCGACAGCACCTGCGTCTTGCCCGTCCCCGCGCTCGCCGACAGCCACACGCTGTCCTGCGGATCGACCGCGAGCCGCTGCTTGTCCTGCAGTTCGTAAACGGTCCCGCTCATGCGTCCTCTCCGCCATCCTGATGCGCGATCCATTCATCGAGCCGCATCAGCTGGTCATAGGTGTCGTAGGCGGGGTAATTGGGGTTCTCGCGCGCGGTGAAGGGATCGCGGCCCTTGATGAAACGGCCGATAGCCAGCGTCAGCTTCTCGGCGGTGAGCGGGAGGAATTCCTCGGGCAGCACACCCGAAGTCTTGCGCCCGACCTTGAGCGGGATGTCGACATAGCCGAAGCCGAACGGGTTATCGTCATTATGCGCCTTGCCCAGCGACCAGTATTCATAGCCGTGCGGATCGCCCGACAGGCCGCCAAATCCGCCCCGCTCGGCGATCAGGCCGAGGATACCGAGCTGGAGCGCAAAGCCCTGCTCGACCATCGCCGCGCTGGGCGGCTTGCCGGTCTTGTAGTCGATGATCGCAAGACCGCCGTCCTCGAGCCGGTCGATCCGGTCCGCGCGGCCATGCACCTGCACGCCTTCGAAAGTCATCGCGCCCTTCTTTTCGACCGCGAGCACGCGGCGATCATCGTAACCGGTCACCTGGTCCTCGATCCAGCGCAGCGCTGCTTCGAGGCGGGGCTGCCACAGCCCGCGCATCAGCGGATCGGCGTTCTCCTCGTCGAGCACCGCGTCCATGATCGGTGCCAGCGACGCCGCCGGGTCGGCCTCGCGCGCCTCGTGCCAGCGCTGCAGGATCGTATGCGCGACATTGCCCTGCCACAGCGCCGACGGCTCGGCATCGAGCGCGTCGAGGTCGGACAGACCCATGATCTTGCCCGCATAGAACTGGTAGGGATCGCCCAGCAGTCGATCGAGCGCGGTGGCAGAAATATCGACATCGCGCTGTTCCGGCGCCGGATCGGGCGCGGGCCGCGGATAGCGTTCGGCCGCCGGTGCGCGCGTCATGGCGCGGGCCAGCGCGACCGCTTCGCGTTCCTCGTAACGCGGCTGCATCTCGCCCAGCAATGCCTGGACCCGCAGCAGGAAACGCGAGGGGATCGCAGGGCCGGCCTCGTCGCGCTCCGACCGCGAGAGCACGACCTCGGGCGCCCCCATCGCGCCGGCCAAATCGTGCGCCGACAGGCCGATGCGGAAATCGGAGCCGGGAATGCCCAGCGCGCGCAGCACGGCGGGCGCGAGCAGCGCGTCGATCCCGCCCCTGGTGGGCCAGACGCCTTCGTTGAGGCCCGCACAGATGACCAGTTCGGCGCGGTTCATCCGGCTTTCCAGCAGACCGAGAATTTGTACCCGCGCATGCCCGCCATAGGGCGGCCGCACTGCGACCTGCTCCATCGCATCACGCAGCGCGATGCCCGTCTCGGTCGGCGCGAGCGCAAAACCCGCCTCGCGCGCATGCAGGCGCAAATCCTCGACAAAGGCGGAGAGCGCGCGGCCGTCTTCCCTGGCCCACAACTTCTCGCCGCACAGCGCCTCGCCCGCTTCGGCCAGCGCATCCAGCACTTCGGCCAGCGGCGCGCTTTCCTCCTGCCGCAATGCGAGCAGCGGCATCAGCGCCTGTTCGACTACCGCATACCATGCGCCGACGCGCGGGTGGGTTTCGAACAGCCGGGCTGCGATCTTCGCAAGCGGGACAAGGCCGCCCGCCTGCCGCGGCCCGCGCAGGTGCCGCTCGACCCGGCGCAGCTGGCGCAGCCAGGTACCGCGCTCCATCCCGCCATCGACCAGCGGATGCGCCAACAGCCCCATCAGCGGCACGGGCGCGGCGTCCTCCGCCATCACCTCGGCCAGCAGCAGGAGCAACCGCCCGGCCGGGGTCTGCGAGAGCGGGCGGCCCGCCGAATCGTCGGCAGCGATATTCCAGCGGTCGAGATGATGCACCACCCGCCGCGCCAATGCGCGGTCCGGGGTGACGACTGCCACGCGCCGTTCGGGTTCCTCGAGCGCTTCGCGCACCAACAGCGCGATCGCCTGCGCCTCTTCCTCTGGCGTCGCGCAGGTCATCGTCCGCAGGCCAGACAGGCGGCGCTTTTCGGGCGGCAGATCGACCCAGCCCTTGCTCGCCTCGGGCGGGAGAAACAGCGAGCCGATCGCGTGACTACGCTCTGGCGGCGCCGCGGCGAGGCCCTTGCGATGCCACGGCTGCACTTCCCCGCGCGCCACCCCCATGCGATTGAGCAGCAGCTTGAGGTGATATTGCGGATGCGTCACCGCATCGTCGCGCGCAAACGGCGTCGCTCCCGGCTCGGGCGTCGCGCCCGCCCGCCCCAATTCATCCCAGACCGCCTGCGGCATCGTCAGGTCGAAATCGGGCAGGATGACCGCGCCATGTTCGAGATCCGCCACGACGCGCAACAGCCGCGCGAGCGACGGCGCCGCGCTGGTCACCCCCGCAGCCACGATCGGCGTGGGCGGCGGGGTTTGCTTCCAGCGCGAGGCGGCCCAGTCGAACAGACGATTGCGCCGCGCGGCCGCGTCGAGCGCGTCCCATTCGCGCAATTGCGCCAGCCATTGTGCCTGCACGCTGGCGAACAGGTGGAGGCTTTGCTGCCAATGGCCCGATAGCGATCCGAACAGGTCGAGCACGGGCTTGCCAAGCAGTTCCTCGGGGTCCACGCCTTCGACCAGCAGCCGGTCCATCGTCGCGCCCATCTCGCGCGCCAGCCGGAGCAGGGTCGCCCCGCCGGGCGCCTGGTCGCCCATGGTTTCGCCAATAAGCTGGGCCAGCGCGAACAGCCGCCGCTGCGGATCGATCGCGGGCGGAACATCTGCCGCCCCAAGCGGGTCGAGCAGCGGGCCGAGCGTCTCGTCGAGATCGAGATCGCCAACCACCGCCATGCGCGGCATCAGCAGCCCCGGTGTGGCATGCTCGCCCGCGTGACGGATGAAAGCCTCGGCAATCGTCCGCCGCGCACGGCTGCTCGGGACCAGCAGCGTCAGCCGCGCAAGGCCGAACTCGGGTTCCGAATATCGCGGGACGAGACCCGCCACCAGCGCATCGGCAAAGCCGCGGTGGGCAGCAATCGAATAGACCTGCGGCAGGTGCCGTTCAGCCACCCTTGAGCGCCTGTTCGGTCGGGCGAATATGCGCCGGCGTGCCGACTTCGTACCAGTGCCCGGTAAAGGCGAGCCCGAACAGGCGGCCTTCGGCGATCGCCCGGTCCCACAGGACATTGGTCGAGAACTTGCCTTCGGGCGCATCGCGCAGCAGCCGCTCGGACACAAGCTGGATCCCGGTATAGATGAAAGGTGCGATCCGCCCCGGCAGCTTGCGCTGCAACAGCCCCGCCCCGTTCATGTAGAAATCGCCCACGCCGTCGAAATTATACGCCCGCGCGTGGTTCACGACCAGCAGCAGCGCGTCCATCCGGTCGGGGTCCCAGCGCGCCGACAGATCGGCAAAGGCATTGCGCGGACCATCGAGCCAGATGCTGTCGGCATTGCAGGCGAAGAACTGGCTGGGCAGCAGGCCCGCCGCCGCGGCCTTGACCATGCCGCCGCCGGTTTCGAGCAAGTGTTCACGCTCGTCCGAGAAGGTCACAGCGGGCGCCTTGCGCGGCCCGATATGCGCCTCGATCGCATCGGCGAGATAGTGGACATTGACCACCGCCTTGGCGATCCCGGCTTCCTCCAACCGGTCGAGCGCCCGGTCGATCAGCGGCTTTCCCGCGACGCGTACCAGCGGTTTGGGCGTGCTCGCGGTCAGCGGGCGCATCCGCTTGCCCAGGCCCGCGGCCATCAGCATGGCGGTATCGGAGGCCAGTTCGCTCACTGGATTTCCCCACCCGCCGTATCGCGGATTTCCTGCGGGATATTGGCGGCAAACCAGTCGGCGACCGGCCGCAGCGCTTCATGCGCGAGATCGCGCTCCATCGCGGTCCAGACCCGCGGGATCATCGCGAGGTAGCGGGCCTTGCCATCGCGCTTCCACAGCCGGGTGAAGATGCCGACGATCTTGGCGTTCCGCTGCGCGCCGAGCCGCGCGTAATCGGCTTCGAAGTGCTCGCCCGGATCGGCCGCAGCACGGTAGCGACCGAGCATTTCGCATTCGAGGTCTTCGGCAACATCGCGGCGGGCATCCTGCAGCAGGCTGACGAGATCATAGGCGGGGTGGCCGACCAGCGCGTCCTGGAAGTCGATCAGCCCCTGCGCGCCCGCCAGCTTGCCGGGCTCGAGCAGCATGATGTTTTCCGCATGGTAATCGCGCAGCACGGTTACACCCGGCGTCTGGCGAGGCAGCACGGGCTCGAAAACGGCCTCCCACGCCTTGCGATAGCCCTCGACATCGACGTCGAGCCCCATCGCCGGACAATACCATTCGACCAGCAACATGGCTTCGCGCAGGTAAACCGCCATGTCGTAGGGCGCGAACGGACCCGGCGGCAGCCGGTGCAGCTGCACCAGCGTGTCGATCGCCTTGGCATAGATGTCGCGTTCGTCACCCGGATTGTCGTCGATCCATTCGCGCATCCGCTGGTCGCCGAAATCTTCGGTCAGCACCCAACCGCGCGCGGCGTCTTCCGACAGGATATGCGGCGCGCGCAGGCCGCTGGTTTCCAGCCAGTGCGCGACATGCAGGAAGGGCCTGGGATCTTCCTCGGGCGGCGGCGCATGCATCAGCATTGCGCTCTTGCCGCCGAGCTTGAGCCGGAAGTACCGGCGGAAACTGGCATCGCCGACGAGCGGGGCGATCTCCGCCCCTTCCCATTCGGTATCGCCAAGGAATGCGTGAATATCGTCAAGAAGCGCGTCGCTCATAGCCAGCGCCCTTGCCAAGATGTGCCCGGGGTTACAACGGCCTCGCGCCCGTCACCCACCTTTTCGAGATCAATCGCGAGACACGTCGGCTCATGCGCGAAGCCGCCGGCATGGTCGGGCCATTCGGCAAGCAGGACCGCGCCCTCGCGATAGTCGTCGAGCCCGAGCTCCTCGACCTCGGACGGATGTTCCAGCCGGTAGAAATCGGCATGCACCACCGGCGGGTTCAGCTCGTCATAGGTCTCGATAATCGTGTAGGTTGGCGACGGCACTTCGCCGGCATGGCCCAGCGCGGCAAGGATCGCCCGGGCGAGCGTGGTCTTGCCCGTCCCGAGGTTGCCCGAAAGCGCGACGACATCGCCCGGGGCGAGCAGGGCCGCGATACGCTGGCCGAACGCCTCCATCGCTGCGAGATCGGGCAAGGCAATGGTCACGGCAGGGTGATCGTGGCCGTGGTACCGCCGTTCTTGCGGCTGTGGATTTCGAGCGTTCCGCCATGCGCTTCGATCAGCTGCCGCGCGAGCGGGATACCCAGCCCCTGCCGCCGCTCGATCCCCTTGCCATCGGCAGACATGCGGATGCCCTCGAGCGCGCGCGCCAGTTCGTGCTGGCTCATCCCGCGGCCATTGTCGGCGATGACGATCTTGGTCTCGCCGCGCTTGCGGCCGATATCGACCAGTATCCGCCCGCCGCGCGGAGTGCCGTTGATGGCATTGTCGAGCAGCTGCGAAATTGCCCGGCGCAACTGGTGCGGATCGGCGGTGACGCTCTTCTCGGGGCTTCCCTTGAGGTCGAGCGTCAGCCCGCTGTCGAGTATCCGCCGTTCCTGCTTGCGCACGATCTGCGTGACGAAGGGCAGCAGTTCGAGCTTGCTCTGGCGCAGCGGCATCAAGCCCGCTTCGGATTGCGAGAGATCGAGGACGTTCTCGACCTGCTCGGTCAGCTTGCCGACCGACAGCGAGATTGCCTGCGCATATTCCTCGGCCTGCGGGGGCAATTCGCCCGCAATGCCGCTGGTCAGCAATTCGGCAAACCCGCCGATCGAGGTCAGCGGCGTACGGAATTCATAGCTCATGTTCGCCAGGAAGCGCGTCATCACCGCATCGGCTTCCTCCAGCGCGCGGTTACGCTCGCGCAAGGCCTGTTCGGCCTGGCGCGAGGCGGTCACGTCGAGCACGGTCAGCAGGCCATTGCCATCGGGCAGCGGGACCCCGGTGAAGTCGAGCGTGCGCCCATTGGCGAGTTCGATGCGGCCATCGCTCTTCTTGCGATCGAGCGTCGCCGCACGGATGACCTGGTTGATCCGCGAGACCGCGCTGGGATCGGCAAGGTTCGGGGCAATCGCGCCGAGCAAATCCTCCGCCTGCGGGTGGCCGTCGAGAACTTCGTGTTCGATCCCCCAGGCGCCGGGAAAGCCGCGGTTCCACAATTCCAGATGCCCGTCGGGAGCAAACACCGCCAGCGCCTCGAACAGATTGTCGAATGTCGCGGTGCGCGTGCGCAGCAGCGTGTCGCGCGTCGCCGACAGCGCGAGCTGCTCGGTCCGGTCCTCGGCGATCATCACCAGTCCGCCATCGGGGAGCGGCTGCGCGACGATCCGCAGATGCGTGCTGTCCGACAGCGACCAGGCTTCTTCATGCGGCTCGTCGCGCTGGAACCACTCGGCCAGTTCGTTGCGCCAGGCGGGGAAGTCGCGCACTTCGGGGATGCGGCCGTTCTCGCGGGCAATCAGCAGCATTTGCTGGAAGGTCGTGCGATCATTGACCACGCCCGGCGGCAGCGAGAACACGCGGTGGAACGGCTGGTTGGCGAAGGTCATCCGGTGCGCCGCATCGAATTGCGCCACGCCGATAGACAGCTGGTCGAGCATCGAGCGCTGCGCCTCGCGGAAAGCACGGAATTCGCGGGCCTGCTCCTCCATTTCCTCGATATCGACCGCGTAACCGGCAATGCCTTCGCCCATCAGCGGCAAGTCGGTCACCCGGATGGTGCGCCGCGCACGGTCGATCGTCGCGCTGACAATGCGCTCGATCGGCTGGCGCCGGTCGGCCGCCTGTTGCGCGACCTCGGTCGCCGTCCGGCCATTGACCGTTTCGACCAGCTCGATCTGTTCGGTGACCACGCGGTCCGCGCTGTCCGCGCCGACGGCTTCGACATAGGCCTGGTTGACCAGCCGCAATTGCATGTCCGCACCGCGGAACCACATCGGCATGGGTGCGGCTTCGATCAGGCCGACGAGCGCACCGAAATCCTCGCGTGCACGCGCGGCTTCCTCGCGCAATTGCAGCAGTTCGGCTTCGCTCTCACTGAAATCGAAGACCCAGATCAGCGCCGCCCCGCCCGGCGAAACCGCGGGGTCTGCCAGCGAACCCTGCATCGCCAGCGACTTGCCCGAGCCCGGCGCCACGGTGATCGCCATGCGGAAGGGCTTGGCGGTTTTCTGCGTGCGGCGCACGTTGCGCGTCAGATCGTCCATCTGCGCTTCGGTCAGGCCGCGGCCATCCGCGCCCGCCAGTTCGGACATGTATTCGGGGACCTTGTCGAGCCCGATCCAGCGCGCCAGCCGGTCGGGCGCCTCGATCCGCCCGTCGGCGCGGACCAGCAGCGGGATCGCGGGGGCTTCCTCGATCAGGCGCGAAAGGCGCTGCGCAACCTGCCTGCTGGCGATCGATTTCTGCTCGCGTCCGCTCGCGCGCAGCATCGCCCAGACTGCACCTGCGGTCCATAAGGCCAGCAGAAGGCCGACGATGGCCAGCAGTGCGGGAGAGGTTTCCATTACCGCCAGCTATGCGGACGCGCGCGGGGATGCAATGCCCCCGCGCGCGTTCGTGCCACGGTAGTGCCGCAGTTTGCGGCGATCAGTAGCGGTAGTGCTCGGGCTTGAACGGGCCATCGACCGGCACGCCGATGTAGTCGGCCTGCTTCTGGCTGAGCTTGGTCAGCTTCACGCCGAGCTTGTCGAGATGCAGCGCCGCGACCTTCTCGTCGAGATGCTTGGGCAGGACATAGACGTCGTTCTGATATTCATCGCCCTTGGTCCAAAGTTCGATCTGCGCCAGCGTCTGGTTGGTGAAGCTGAAGCTCATCACGAAGCTGGGGTGACCGGTCGCGCAGGACAGGTTCACCAGCCGGCCCTTGCCGAGCACGATGATTTCCTTGCCATCGGGGAACTTCACCAGGTCGGTGCCCGGCTTGAGTTCGTTCCACTCGTAATTATCGAGCGCGGAAATCTGCAGCTCGCTGTCGAAGTGACCGATGTTGCAGACGATCGCCTTGTCCTTCATCGCCTTCATCTGTTCGGCGGTGATGACATGCTCGTTGCCGGTCGCAGTGACGAAGATATCGGCAACACCGACCGCTTCGTCCATGGTCACGACTTCGAAGCCGTCCATGGCCGCCTGCAGCGCGCAGATCGGATCGATTTCGGTCACCAGAACGCGTGCGCCGCCATTGCGAAGCGACTGCGCCGAACCCTTGCCGACATCGCCGAAACCGGCGACGCAGGCGACCTTGCCCGACAGCATCACATCGGTCGCACGGCGGATCGCGTCGACCAGCGATTCGCGGCAGCCATAGAGATTGTCGAACTTCGACTTGGTCACGCTGTCGTTCACATTGATCGCGGGGAACGGCAGCTTGCCCTGCTTGGCGAGGTGATAGAGGCGGTGGACGCCGGTGGTGGTTTCTTCCGAGACGCCAACGATGTTCTGAACCGACTTGGTCAGATATCCCGGCTTGGCCTTGAGGAACGCCTTGAGCGCACGCTGGAATTCGATTTCCTCGGCGTTCTGCGGCTCGGGCAGTTCCTCGCCCGCTTCGATGCGCGCGCCCCACAGCGCGAACATGGTGGCATCGCCGCCATCGTCGAGAATGATATTGGCGGTGCGGTCGGCATCGTCCTCGGTCGACCAGTCGAAGATGCGGCCGACATAGTCCCAGTAATCGGCGAGGCTTTCACCCTTGATCGCGAACACGGGAATGTCCTGCGCCGCGATTGCAGCGGCGGCGTGGTCCTGCGTCGAATAGATGTTGCAGGTGGCCCAGCGCACATCGGCGCCCAGCGCGACCAGCGTTTCGATCAGCACGGCGGTCTGGATCGTCATGTGCAGCGAGCCGGTGATGCGCGCGCCCTTGAGCGGCTTGTCGGCATATTCCTCGCGCAGCGCCATGAGGCCCGGCATTTCGGTTTCGGCAATGGCGATCTCGTCGCGGCCGTATTTGGCCAGCGCCAGGTCCTTGATAACGTAATCGGTAAATTCGGTCACGATGATGTCCTCGACTTTTCGGGGTGGTGACCGCACGCAAAAGGGGCGGCCGCCGCATTGGCGCCGCCCCTAGCCCCTCCACGAACCGGGGGCAACAGCCCCCCGACCGTTGCGAACCCGAAGGGGCCCCGGCGCGCCGCGAACCGTCCCCCGTTGCGCGGCGCAGCAGCGAGCCGTTTCATCGCTGCAATCTCGCATTTCATGGGATAGGGTAAAGGGATTACAGTAACTTAAAGCGGCGCGGTAAAGACGTCTTAACGCTTGCACGGCGGTTCCGCGGTGCCGTGCCCGTCGAGGAAGGTTGCGCGGGCCTTCGCGCCCGCCTACCCATGCGCCGGACGACATTAACGGAGTTTCCAACATGACGATTTCGGTGGGCGACAAGCTGCCTGATGTGAAGCTGGTCAAGGCGACCGAGAATGGCCCCGAACAGGTCAGCTCGAGCGAATATTTCAAGGGCAAGAAGGTCGCGCTGTTTTCGGTGCCCGGTGCCTTTACCCCGACCTGTTCGGCGCGCCATCTGCCCGGCTATGTCGAAAAGGCCGGCGACCTGAAGAGCAAGGGCGTCGACGAAATCGTCGCGACTGCAGTCAACGACGCTTTCGTCATGGGCGCGTGGAAGAGCTCGGCCGGATCGGACGACATCACCATGCTCGCCGATGGCAATGGCAATTTCGCCGAAGCCGTGGGCCTGACGATGGACGGTTCGGGTTTCGGTATGGGCAAGCGCGGACAGCGGTATTCGATGGTTGTCGAAGACGGCGTGGTCACGCAGCTCAATGTCGAGGCACCCGGCGATTTCTCGGTCTCGAGCGCGGAACACATGCTCGGCCAGATGTAGGCCTGTTTCGGCCTGCGCCGTTACGGAATGACCGCCCCGCCCGGCCCTGCGCCGGGTGGGGCGTTTTCGTGAGTCCCGTGCGAAGGTCGCCCTCCCGCCTGACCAAAATATACAAGACACGGGCCAAAATACCCTGAAGCCTGTCCCGATCGCCCCCCCATCAAGGAACCCGATCGGTACCCTCAGCTCCCTGCAAGCGGGCCCTCTCGCGACAGGGCAGGTTGAGGCACGACTCAATGCCTATGATAGAAAAAACAAGAGATTATGTCACCGTTCTCCGACAGCAGGCCACGCAGCTGAACGAACTTGCCGATACGCTGGAAAAAGACCTTGGCTGCGCTGCCCGCCCAACCAAACCGGCTTCCGCTCCGAAAGTATCACCGGTCGAATTGGTCCCGGTAGCCCAAGCGATGTTCTCGCTGCGACGCAGGCGCGAAAAAATCCTGCCGCCGAAATTCCTCGGCGAACCGATGTGGGACCTGCTGCTCCATCTGTTCGAACGCACGGCGAACGACCACCCGGTATCGATCACCAAGGCCAGCTATGCGGCGCACGTTCCACCGACCACCGCGCTACGCGCCATTTCGGTCATGGAGAACGAGGGGTACCTCGTCCGGACCAAGCCCTGCGCGAATTCGCGCAATGTCCAGCTGAAGCTGACCGACAATGCGATGGATGCCATGTGCAGCTATCTGCAATCCTCGGATCCGCCGCGCCTGTATACCGAGGCGCTGGTTCGCAGGATCGGTTAAATCGGCGTGTCCTGATGGGCCGACTATACTCCGAATGCCGTTGAGACTGCACTCGGGGAAGCGAGGTCAGCCGTACCCCATCAGGCGGAGCACTTCCTCGCGGCTGCGGTGATCGTCGAGGAACGTACCCATCATGCGGCTGGTGACCATGCCGACACCGGGGGTTTTGACCCCGCGCGCGGTCATGCAGCTATGCGACGCCTCGATAACCACGGCGACGCCCTGCGGCTGAAGGTTCTCCCAGATGCAATCGGCGACTTCCGCGGTCAGGCGTTCCTGCACCTGCAAACGCCGCGCGAAACCGTGCAGCACCCGGGCCAGCTTGGAAATGCCGACCACGCGGTCATGGGGCAGGTAAGCGATCGCCGCCTTGCCGATGATCGGCGCCATATGATGTTCGCAATGCGACTGGAACGGGATGTCCTTGAGCAGGACGATCTCGTTATAGCCGCCGACTTCCTCGAACACGCGGCCGAGATGGTAGGCGGGATCTTCCTCGTAACCGAGGCAATATTCCTTCCACGCGCGCGCCACGCGGGCGGGGGTATCGAGCAGGCCTTCACGCGAGGGATCATCGCCGGTCCATTCGATCAAGGTGCGAATGGCATCCTGGACATGGTCGGGTACCGGCAGCTTGCCGCGGGGATCGTCCTCGTCGGGTCCAACTAGGCTGCTCACGTTCCCTTGATCCTCCTGAACTTTTCGCGAAACCGCGCGAGCCTGCTGCCTTTGCGGAAAAGGCCGCCCTTTGCAAATGGCTCGAACATCTCTTCCGGGTGCTCGGGATCGAGCAGCGCGCTTTCGGCCAGGGTCTGCTCGACTCCATTGAGTTCGGGCGCGTGGTAACGCCGCAGATTGCGCCCGCCGTCTTCCTGCGAGTGGTCGATCAAACGGGCCATCGACCCGTAGCGCGACAGCAGCTGGCCGACCTCCCCTTCGTCGATCCCGCAATGCTCGCCGAGCAGCGATCGCCGCAGGTCGGCAATGCCGGCACGCGCGTGATCGTTGCCCTCACGCGTGGCATCGATGAACACGTCGCATTCACTATCGAGTCCCATCGAGCGATTGTTGAGATTGGCCGAGCCGATCCGCAGGATATCGTCGTCGATGATCATGATCTTGGCGTGGACATAGATCGGGGTCTCGCCGGAAAATGGTGACCACAGCGAGAACCGGTGGTGCTTATCCGCCTCTTCTATCGCGCGCACCAGTTCGGCGCGTGCGTGGTCCATCGCCTGCTGCTCCAGCCAGCCATCGGCATGGCAGGGATGGACGATGACGATCTCGGGCGGTTCGTCTTCCTGCAGCCGGGCGATGATCGCCTCGGCAATCGCGCGCGAGGCGAAATACTGGCTTTCGGCGTAGATGAAGCGTTTGGCCGCCCCGATCTGCTTGAGATAGAGTTGCTCGATCTCGTCGACCGCCTCCCAGTCACGATAGGATGCGCGGGTGCGGGCGATGCCGATTTCGACATTCTCGAATTGCGCCTCCAGTGCATCGGGCCAGGGCGTACCGGGGCTTTCGGGCACGTCGGGAAGTTCATCGCCGCCAGCGCAGGTCCAACGGTCGTCCCCCAATTGTGCAAGGGCGACGGCGATTTCGCCTTCCATCATCATCGCGGCATCGTGCCACGGCTTATAGGGCCGCCCATGCGGCGTCTTGCGCCGCGGATCATCTTCCTTGTGTTCGCGCGTGTCCCAGCGCTGGTCGGTCATGTCTATCCCGCCGCACACGGCGACCTGGTTGTCGAGCACCGCGATCTTCTGGTGGTGGGTACAGCCGACCGGATGGGCGGTGTCGAATTTGAAGGTGATCCGCGAATGCCGGATCCACCGCGCGAGATCCCACCACATCGAGGCACGCCCGATGGTCGAAAGCGCACCGACGCTCCATTTGAGGATACGGATATCAAGCTGTTTGCGGTGCCGGGCAAGCCAGGCGATGAAACTGCCCAGGCGCGAGGGATAGCCGCGCTTCCACCCACGCTGCCACCAGCGACGTCCGCGTTCGAGATGGATGCGTGTATCGAAGTCCCAACCGATCAGCAGGATACGCCGCCGCGACTTGAGCATCGCTTCCTGCACGAGGGCGAAATAGTCAGCTGCGTCGACGATAACGCTGGCGCGCGTAGCCTTGGCATAGCGCCACACCCCCGGTTCGACCGAAGGTTCGAGCCCGGAAACCCGGCTCGGGTCGCTTGTGCCCGCTTTGCTCACCTCCCGCCCCCTGCCAGCGCTATTCCTTGGCGTCTTCCTTTTTCTCGGGCGTGACCTCGGCCTCGGCCATTTCCTCGCGCTTGCGGCGCTCGAACACCTTTTCCATGTGCTTCATGTCGTCATCGTCGAGATATTGCTCGAAGTCGGGGAAGTGATCTTCCTCTTCCTCGTTGATGTGATGACGGTACTGGTGGTCGAAATTCTTGAACTTCGTCAGCCAGCCACCTTCCGACATATCGGTAGCCGCCAGATCGTTGAGCGCTTCCTCGATCTCGTGGTGCTCGGCGACCGAGTGGCGCGTCTCGCCGGTGGTCGGCGGTTTGCGCAGCATGGTCGAATAGAGCGCCTGTTCCTCTGCCGCGGCGTGCGACTTGAGTTCCTTGGTAAGCTCTTCGAACAGCGTCACGCGCTCGCTGCTGTCGCCGCTCGTCTCGAGCAATTTGTCGAGCAGCTCGCGGTGCTGGTCGTGATCCTGCTTGAGGCGCGCGAAAATTTCTGAGGCGTCGGTCATGGAAAATGATCTCCTTTCACCAATGAACCGGCTACCGGCGGCGCGGTTCCAGTCTTGTGCCGGGCGGCGCGCGGTCCCATCTCCATGGCCATGCACGACCGCCAGGCCCCGTCGAAACCGCAGATGCAGATGATGGCGCAAGCCGCACTCGCTGCCCTGCCCGCGCAGTTCCGCGAGCAGCTGGGCGATATCGTCCTGCAGGTGGAAGACTTTGCCACCCCCGAGCAGCTAGCTTCGGTCGGCATGGAGGAACGCTGGCACCTATCCGGCCTCTATGAGGGCGAGCCCCTCCCCGACCGGTCGATCTGGGAAAGCGGACGCCTGCCGCCGCGAATCTGGCTGTTCCGCGAACCGCTGATTGCCGAATGGCGCGAGACCGGCGTGCGCATGGATGACCTCGTTCGCCACGTGGTGGTCCATGAAGCCGGCCACCACTTCGGCTTCAGCGACGACGATATGCATTGGCTCGAGGACCAGGCGGACTAGCGCCGCACCCGGAAGGACAGGCCACCGCGGTAGCGTGGGTCTGGCCGTCCTCAGCTCTCAAAAGCAAATTTCCCTACGCCAGAACCACAAGAGGCCACCCCTCTTGCGAGAGATGGCCTCTTGTGGCGCGCCCGGAAGGATTCGAACCTCCGGCCCCCAGATTCGTAGTCTGGTGCTCTATCCAGCTGAGCTACGGGCGCGCTTGGAGGGCGGCACATAGGCAGGTGCCCCCAGCTTGGCAATCCCTAATTCAAGGTTTTGCAAACAAGTGCCGCATGAGCTCGATATCGAGCGGCGGTTTGTCGAGCGACTCGATCTCGCGCGGCGCAAACCATGCGATTTCGCCCCCTTCGCGGGCCTCCACCGGACTGCCGTCCCACACCGACCTGTAAAGCATTATGACAATCGGCGGACGCGCTTCGGCAAGCGTTTCTTCGGCGAAGGCGACCGGCCAAACCTGCTCCGGCGCAAGCGCCAATCCGAGCTCTTCATCGATCTCCCGGACCAGCGCATCCCGCGGTTTTTCCTCGATTTCCACCTTGCCGCCGGGGAATTCCCACAACCCGCCATGGTGCTTGTGCGCGGGCCGCCGGTGCATCAGCCAGCGGCCCTTCCCGTCGCTGAGCGCCAGGGCCACCACACAGGTCCATGTCGGAATATTTTCCAAAACCTTCGCCGCCCTCAACCCTTTCTTAACCCGATCAGCCGTACTCACCGATTGTCAGCTTAGGCAAGTGACGAATGGGGCAACGAACATGGTCGAATTCCTGCGCAATCTGGGACGCGACACACGCGGAGCCACAGCCGTCGAATACGGGCTGATCCTCGCACTGATCTTTCTTGCCATGATTGGCGGGATTCAGGCCTTCGGCACTACGGCTACGGCCATGTGGACGAGCATTGAAGCCGCGGTTGTCGCGGTCACGAGCGGCTGACGGGGAAAATGGGATGCTCGGAGTGTTAGGATTTTTTCAACCACTTCGATGCAAAACCGAAAATGTTCGAACCGGATTTTCGGGACGGACCGGGTACGAAGACTGAACCAGGAGACGACACATGAAGTTTTTCCGTAAGCTGCGCCGCAATGAAGAAGGCGCAACCGCTATCGAATACGGCCTTATCGCTGCCCTGATCGCCGTTGCTGCGATCACCGCAATGCAGAGCCTGGGTGACGAACTCAGCACGACCTTCAACAAGGTCTCGACCACGCTGAGCGCCGAAAACTAAGTTCGACGCGATCGATAAAGAGAGGGCGGCGGGTTCAACCCGCCGCCCTTTTCTTTTGTCCGGCGTCGGCGTGACGCGTTAGCGCCCGCGGACGACGATCTTCACCTTCTGCCCCGCGCTGACCCCTTGGTTCGAGGCCAGCCCGTTGAGCACGCGGAAACGTTCTACCTGATTGTCGCTATAGGCCATCCGGCTCGCCAGTGAATTGACCGTATCGCCGCTCCGCACCGTGACCACATCGATCACGCGCGGGATGATATTGGCCGCGGTCTGCGCGTCGATCCGCCGCATCGAACTGAACATCTGGTTGAACGTCGATGCCTGGCCCGCCGGCGTGATGGCGAGGAAGTGATAGGCGACACTGTTCGAAAATTCATACGCGAACACCGTCACATCGACCTGCCCATTGCCCGAGTTTACCCGCGCGGTTCCGTAAGCGGCCGGCAATCCGTTGACGGTCGTCTTCTGGATCGACTGCGGGCGGATCTGCTGCTGCTCGCTCACCCCGGCGAAGACGCTGGTGACGTAGCTGTCGAGATTGTTGCTGTACGGTGCGAGCGTGAACTGTGCCTGTCCGCTCTGGCCGTTGATCGACACGGCGCGCGTGCCATTGACCATGTAGAAACCCTGCGGCGCGGTGAAGGCGAGCCGCAGTTCGGGATGGATGAACTGACGGCCTTCGACCACGCCCTGCGCCGGGTCGTCGCCATAGGTCAGCCCGTCGATCCGGGTGAGGAAGGTGTCGCGATTGGTGATCCCGCCGCCGACGCCCGCGGCTTGCGCGGTCGTCATGGCGCTCTGGACGCGGCTGGCCGGATCGGGGTGGGTCGAAGCCCATTCGGGAATGCTGGCATTGTCGCGGCCCTGGACCCGGGCATCGAGCGCGTTCTGCATCGCCAGGCTCTGCAGGACGGTCGCCATCGCGCGCGGATCGTAGCCCGCCTGGTTGAGATAGCGGATGCCAAGTTCGTCGGCTTCCAGTTCCTGCGAACGCGAGAATTTCAGCGTCAGCAATTGCGAACCCTGCAATGCGGCCTGGCCGATCTGCTGCCCAATCCCGCTATTGCCGAGCAGGATGCCCGACAGGATGGCACCTGCTGCGCCAAGCAGCGTATTGCGCTGCGAGGCGGCCTGGCGCCGCTGCGAATGGCGCGCGGCGACATGGCCGACCTCGTGCCCGAGCACGCCGGCCAGTTCGGCTTCATTGTTCATCAACGCGACCAGCTGGCGCGTCGTGTAGATATAGCCACCGGGGATCGCGAAAGCGTTGTTCACCGGGCTGTTGAGCAGCGAAACCGTGAACGATTCGCGCGCATTGCCAAGCCCGGACTGGACCGCGATGTTCTTGCCCACCTGCTCGACATATTGCGCATGGCTGCCGCTCATCGCGCCGCCGAATTCGGCGAGCAGCTGCGGATGCGCTTCGGCACCCATCTGCGCTTCGCTTTGCGTAATCGGGGTGGATGCGCTCGGAATGTCGCCCCCGCCCATGCAGCCGGCCAGCGCCAGCGACAAAGCGGTGACGGAGGTGGCGGCGGTAAATCTGATGCGCGACATAAAAGGTCTCCCCGATTGGCAAACGCGCGCGGGCCGACTTGAAGCGACCCGCGCGGCGGTGTTTCATACAAAAGGGAAAACCTGAACGGGGGGAAGTTTGTTCCCGCCTTGGCGGTTGGGGGTCAGCCCGCCAGCGTCAGGAAACGCTCTTCCCGCAAGCGTTTGAGTTCGTGCGGCGCATAACGGCCAAGCTTGTCGAGCTCTTCGGCGATCGCGATTCCCAGCGTGCTTACCGCCAATCGCGGATCGCGATGGGCGCCGCCGACCGGTTCGGGCACGATGCGATCGATCACGCCGAGGCTGGCGAGATCCTGCGCGGTGACCTTCATCGCCTCCGCCGCATCGGGCGCCTTTTCAGCGGTCCGCCACAGAATCGACGCACAGCCCTCGGGCGAAATGACCGAATAAACGGCGTGCTCCATCATCAGCACGCGTTCGGCGCTGGCCAGCGCCACCGCGCCGCCCGATCCGCCCTCGCCCACGATGGCTGCAACCATCGGGACAGGCAGTGCGAGGCAGGCCTCGGTCGAACGCGCGATCGCCTCCGCCTGGCCGCGCTCTTCGGCTTCGACGCCGGGGAAAGCGCCCGAGGTGTCGACCAGCGTGACCACCGGCAGGCCGAACCGCCCCGCCAGTTCCATCAGGCGGATCGCCTTGCGATAGCCCTCTGGCTTGCCCATGCCGAAATTGTGCCGGATGCGGCTGGCGGTATCGTTGCCCTTCTCGTGCCCGATGACCACCACCTTGCGCCCGTCGAGCTTGGCAAATCCGCCGAGGATCGCCTCGTCATCGCCATAACATCGATCGCCGCCGAGCGGGACGAACTCGTCGAACGCATGTTCGATATAGTCGCGGAAATGCGGGCGCGAGGGATGCCGGGCCACCTGCGTCTTCTGCCACGGGGTGAGCGCCTCATAAGTGCTGGCAAGCAGCGCAGCGCTCTTCGTCTCGAGCCGCTGGAGCTCGGTGGAGATGTCGACGTCGTCGCCCTCGGCTGCATTGCGCAGTTCGGCAATGCGCTGTTCAAGCTCGGCGACCGGCTTCTCGAATTCGAGATAGGAAATCATGCGGTGGCGCTAGTCCGAAGCGCGCTGCTGCGCAAGCGGGTGCCGCTCGTTGACCAGTCTCACCAGCCGTGCGGCATCGACATGGGTGTAGATCTGGGTGGTCGAGATATCCGCGTGGCCGAGCAATGTCTGCAAGGCGCGCAAATCCGCCCCGCCCTCCAGCAGATGCGTGGCAAAGGCATGGCGCAGGACATGCGGGCTGAGCTTTTCGGGCGGCAGATCGGCGCGCACTGCCAGTTCGCGGAGCAGCTGGAACAGCCGTACACGCGAGAGATGCCCGGTGCGCGAGGGAAACAGCCAGGGGGAATCGCTATCGCGCAAGGGCAGCCACCGCTGCAGCGCGGCACTTGCGCGCTGGCTGACGGGGACCATACGCGCCTGCCCGCCCTTGCCGATCACCGTCAGGAAGGGCGCATCGCGCGGGACCGCCGATAGCGGCAGCGCGACCAGCTCGGTCGCCCGCAAACCCGATCCGTAGAGCAATTCGAGAAAGGTGAGCATGCGCACGGCGGCGGGCGAATCGGCAGTCGCCGCCTCTTCGGCGGCGGCGAACAGCGCCTCTACTTCGGCATGGGAAAGAATCCGCGGTAGCGGGCGGCGGGTTGCCGGGCGTGGCAACGCATGTGTGGGATCGTCTTCGCGCAGCCCTTCGTCGATCACGAAGCCGAAGAATTGCCGCAGCGCCGAGATCTTGCGCGCCAGTGTCGACGGGGCGAGCGACGACCAGCCTTGGCCCAGCCGCGCCAATTGTGCCGGACTCGCCTGATCGAGGGTTCCCCCGACCAGTTCCTCTGCCTGTTCGAGGTCTCTCCCATAGGCAAGGATCGTGTTTCTCGCCGCCCCCCGCTCTGCCGCGAGCATGGCGAGGAAATCGGCGATCGCGCTCACGTCAGGCGCGCGCGACCGCCTCCGCGGCGATCATCCGGGCTTCGGCCTCGAGACCCACGCGGCGCAGTGCCGAAACGATGTGATAAAGGTGGCGGGCGGTCATGCGGTCCCAGCTCGATCCCTGCATGCCAAGGCCTGCGAGCATCGCCACCAGCGCGGGATTGTCGACCTCGGCCGCGCGATCGATCATCCGCGTCCAGCGGGTCTGCGCGGAAAAATCCAGGCCCAGCCGCCCGCTATACTCGGCGATCTCGCCGCTGCCGATCCGCTCGAGCCCGGCGAGCCCGGCAAGCAGCAGCCGCGAACGGCGCTGGCCTGCGGACCCGTCATCGTCGACGAAACTGTCCAACTCGCCGTCGGTGACGCCCACCGTGCGGCGGGGATCGGCCAGTGCCAGCAGGGCCCATGCCTCGCTGCCCGCATCCACCGTGCCCGCCCAGCGCATGGCATCGCCATCGAGGCCCGCGGTCAGCATCGACGCAATCAGGGCGCCCGTGTCGTCACCAAGGTCGGCATCGACCGGGAGGCGCGCCGCCGCATAGGCGGTCAGGACCATGCGACCGTACGCATAATCGCCGCCGCCCGACCAGATATCGCGGATTGCCGCCAGCCGCCGCATCGGGTCAGTCCCGACATAGGCTTCGCGCAGGCGCGAGGCGGTCAGCGCAGCATCGCCCTCGGCGCCTTCTTCGGCGTAGAGCTGGCTGTAGAGATCCACCATCGCCGAGGCCGACAGGATGCCGCTCGCCCCCGCGATCTCCGCACCGCGTGCGCGCTGGACTGGCGCGAGTGCGGGGGTCAGCGCCGCGGTGCGCACCAGTTCGGGGGCTGCATCGTCCAGCAACCCTTCGGGGATCGGTTCGCCCAGCGCATTGGCGAGGGCAAAGCGCCACGGGGTGATCGCGCCCGTACCGTCCCATTCGATCGTCACCGCACGGCGCCCGCGGCCGGCCGAGCCGGCAAGTCGCTGCGCTAGCAATACGTCGATCCGGTCGTCTTCGGTGCGGGTGAGCAGGCGGCGCAGATCATTCTGCGCGCGGGTCGCCTCGCCGGCGTAGGCGTTGCAAATCCCCGCCAGCATCTGCCATTCCTGATCGTCGCGCCCGGTTTCAACCAGGCGCACGGCCGGGCAGGCACCGACTATGTCGGCGGTGCCGATATAGGCGGCAACCGCGGCATCGGTCAGCGCGGGCGAGTAATTCGCGGTGTCGACATCCTGCACCAATGCGCGGGCGACACTGTGTTCGCCCATCGTGTTGAGCACTTGCACGCGAAGGGCCGCGAATTCGACTGGGTCCATGCCTTCGGGCGCCGCCAGCCTGCTGGCCAGCGCGCGGCGCAGCAGGATATGGCCCCAACGCGAAACCATCGGCTGCTGCATGCCCGCGAGCACCGCGCGGACCAGCGCCGCGGGCTGGCGCGCCAGTGAGCCTGCGGGCAGGCCGCCCTCGCTTGCATCCATCACACCGACCCGGTCCATCGACCGCCGGGCCGCAGGCGGGATATCGAACTTCGGCTTCAGCCCGAGCAATTCGTCGAGATCGTCGGTCGACATCGCCTCCAGCTCTTCGAGCGTAGGCAGATTGGACAGATCGAGATCGGCACGCGGCGCCGCGGACTGCACCGGCAGCGGCTGGACGATCTCGCCCGCCTGGCTCTCGGTCGCCTGCTGTGCAGCGGGCTGCTCAGGTGCCGCCAGCGCGGGCGTGCGCGTAGCGCGCGGGGTAGGTGTCGGCGAAGGCGCCGGGCTGTCGAAGCCGGGGGGCAGCAGGTCCACGGGCGCTTCCTGCGCCAGCACCATCGCGGAACTGAACGCGAGCGCCGCGCCGCCGACAAGCCATGCCGATTTCATCGCGCTGCCTCCGGCAATTCGACCGCCTGCTCGATCGGGTGCAGCGGCTCTTCCCCGCCATCAACCAGCGCCACGGCGAGCAATAAAACGAACAGCACCGCCAAGAGGCCTCCGATCCTTCTGCCGCTCATCGCCAAGATTTTCACGTCCCGTTTCAAGTGCTGATACCTTGCTCGCGCCCTAGCCCAGTTCTAGGCACGGCGGCAATGACCCATGCAACGACCCTCACCCCTGCCGACATCGGCGGCATCGCGCGCCGGATCGACCGCCCCGTGGTGCTGGTCGGGCTGATGGGCGTGGGCAAGTCCACCGTCGGCCGAAGACTGGCGGCAATGCTCGACAGGGACTTCGTCGATGTCGATGAAGAGATCGAACGCGCCGCCGACCGGACGGTGAGCGAGATTTTCGATTCCCATGGCGAGAGCTATTTCCGCGACGGTGAGCGCCGCGTGATCGCGCGGTTGATGGACGAGGCGCATGGGGTGATCGCCACGGGAGGCGGCGCGTTCGTCGATCCCGAGACCCGCGCCGCAATCCTCGACCGGGCGATCGCCGTGTGGCTCGATTGTGATATCGACACGCTGGTCGAGCGGACCGCACGCCGCGACAATCGCCCGCTGCTGCGCTCGGGCGACCCGCGCGAGATACTTACCGCGCTCAAGGACCGGCGCGGTGCCGCCTATGCGGAAGCACAGATTCACGTGGTCACCGACGACGCGCCGCATACCGAAACCGCGCAACGCATCCTGGAGGCGATCGACGCATGGCTGTGATTCCCGTCGAACTGGCCGGGCGCGAGTATGAGGTCCGCGTCGGGACCGGCCTGTTGGCCGATGTCGCAGGACAGGCGCGTCCTTTCCTGCGCAAACACCAGGTCTGCATCGTAGCCGATGAAAACGCGCGCGCACATTGGGGCGAGACAATCGCCGGGTCACTCGGCGCAGCCGGGATCGAACCGCGCTGGTATGATGTAGCGCCGGGTGAAGGCTCGAAAAGCTGGGATAGCCTTGCCCGGCTGACCGACTGGCTGCTCGCCCAGGGAGTCGAGCGCGGCGACCACGTATTTGCCCTGGGCGGCGGGGTCGTTGGTGATCTGACCGGGTTCGCCTGCGCCATCCTCAAGCGCGGCTGCGGCTTTGTGCAATTGCCGACCACGCTGCTGGCGCAGGTCGACAGTTCGGTCGGCGGGAAGACCGCGATCAATACAAGCGCGGGCAAGAACCTTGTCGGTGCCTTCCACCAGCCCGCGCTGGTGCTGGCCGATCTCGATACGCTCGGCACGCTCCCTGCACGCGAATTGCGTGCAGGCTATGCCGAAGTGCTCAAATACGGCGTACTGGGCGACCGGCCGTTCTTCGAATGGCTTGAAGGACACGGCGAAGCGGTGGTTGCGCTGCAACCGCAACCGCTCGAACAGGCGGTTGCCACCAGCATTGTAGCCAAGGCCCGGATCGTGGCCGAAGACGAGCGCGAAACCAGCGGCGCGCGGGCGCTGCTCAATTTGGGCCACACATTCGGTCATGCGCTGGAGGCGGAAACCGGCTTTTCGGACCGCTTGCTGCATGGCGAAGGCGTGGCGCTCGGCATGGTGCTGGCAGCGCGTTATTCGGCGCGCCGCGGCGCGCTTTCGCTGGACGATGCCCGGCGCGTTACCCGCGCGGTCGATGCTGCGGGGCTGCCTGCGGAAATCTCGGCGCTGGGTCTCGAGTGCGACGGCCGCCAACTGGCCGATCACATGCTGCACGACAAGAAGATGGATGCAGGCACGCTGCCTTTCATCCTGCTGCGTGCGATCGGCGAAGCGCATCTGGCACGCGATGTCGAACTGGCCGATGTCGCCGCCTTCCTCGACGAGGAATTAAAGGCGCATTGAGCTTAGCCGGAGGCGGCAGGCTCAGCCTGTCTGCGCTAGCTGAGACGCGGTGCCAGCCGGGTGATCTTGCCCACGCCGACCGGTTGATAGTCCGCCATCATCGCATCGTGTTCGGCAAACAGCCGCTCGATCTCGCCGCGGCGGTCGAGCAGCGTGCAGGCGATGCCCGGGGCCAGGCTTTCGCCGTCACCGATCTTGCCGAGGATGCTGGCGAGATCGCTCACCGTCGCCTCCTCGGGCGATTTGAAGAAGTGGCCCCTCGCGTCGAAGAACCCGGTACCCTTGCGTGCCATGTCGCTACCTCCCGCATGAAAGCATGAGCCGACTCAGAGCGCACAGGATTCCCCGCAGCGGTCAGCCTTACCAGCGCGTTTACCAACAAAGCCGGTGAACTCGGGCAAATTCGCAACAACGATACTCTATCAGGCGCCGAAAATTGCGCGTTGATGTGAGAATGCGCCAGTCCCGCCTGCCTATTCGAGCTCGAGAATCACCTCGTCTACAGCCAGGCTGTCGCCCTCCGCAGCGTTGATCTTGCCGACCGTGGCCTGCTTTTCGGCGCGCAGGATATTTTCCATCTTCATCGCCTCGACCGTGGCGAGTGGCTGGCCGGGATGGACTTCCTCGCCCTCGCCCACATGCAGTTTTACCAGCAGGCCGGGCATCGGGCAGATCAGCATCTTGGACAGATCGGGCGGTGTCTTCTCGATCATATGCGCGGCCAGATCGGCGATGCGCGTCTGCAGGATGCGCAAGTGATGCGTCGCGCCGCGCGTGGTCACCGCGTAGCCGGTGCGCATGGATTTGAGCTGGAGGGTATAAGCCTCGACCGGGTCGGCATCTTCGTCCGCCCCGTTCTCGAACAGCGCGACGTCGACCATCGGTTCGCCCGGCGTGTACTGCATCTCGATAGTGACCGGTTCGCCGTCGACGGTCAGCGCGTTCTCTTCGAGCCGCACCTCGTGCGACGTCGAGCCTTCCTCGCGTTCGCCGATGCGCACGGTCCAGTCGCCCGGAGCGTAGAGGTCGTCTGACAGCTGGCCCGCGATGCGCCGCGCACGGTCGGCATCGGCGGTGGCAACCACCCCGCCAACAGCGGCCAGAACCCTCGTCAGCTGGTCGGACGCGGGCGCGCCGGTGAACCCGTCGGGATATTCCTCGGCGATGAAGCCGGTGGTCAGTTCGCCCGAACGGAAGCGCGGGTGCTGCATGATCGCGCTGAGGAAATCGACATTGTGCCCCAGCCCTTCGATCCGGAAGGCATCGAGCGCCGCGATCTGCAGATCGGCCGCCTCGTCGCGCGTCTCGCCCCAGGTGACCAGCTTGGCGATCATCGGGTCGTAAAACATCGACACTTCGCCGCCTTCGAACACGCCGTCGTCGACGCGAACGCCGTCGACGCCGCGGCGGCCATTCTCCTGCCCGTCATCGGCCCAGGGTTCGACCGGCGGCTGGTAGCGCACCAGGCGGCCGGTGGACGGCAGGAATCCGCGATAGGGATCTTCGGCATAGACGCGGTTCTCGATCGCCCAGCCGTCGATCTTCACATCATCCTGCGTCATCGCCAGCTTCTCGCCTGCCGCGACACGGATCATCTGCTCGACCAGGTCGACCCCGGTGATCGCCTCGGTAACCGGATGCTCCACCTGCAAACGGGTGTTCATTTCGAGGAAGTAGAAGCTCTCGCCGGTCTTGTCGGCGCCGCTGACGATCAGTTCGACCGTGCCCGCGCTGTGATAGCCCACCGCCTGCGACAGCGCGACGCATTGCTCGCCCATCGCCTTGCGCATCTTGGGGGTGACGAAGGGCGACGGAGCCTCTTCAACCACCTTCTGGTGGCGGCGCTGGATGCTGCATTCGCGCTCGTTGAGATAGATCACATTGCCGTGCTTGTCGCCGAGGATCTGGATCTCGATGTGGCGCGGGTTGAGGATGAACTTCTCGATAAACACGCGGTCATCGCCGAAGCTGTTGAGGCCTTCGCGCTTGGTCGCCTCGAAGCCTTCGCGCACGTCCTGTTCGGAATAGGCGAGCCGCATGCCCTTGCCGCCGCCGCCCGCGCTGGCCTTCATCATCACGGGGTAGCCGATTTCGTCGGAAATCCGCACCGCATGTTCGGTATCCTCGATCTCGCCGACGAAGCCGGGGACGACGTTGACGCCCGCTTCCATCGCGAGCTTCTTGGACTCGATCTTGTCGCCCATCGCGGCGATGGCGTTCACCGGCGGGCCGATGAAAGCGATGCCTTCCGCTTCCAGCGCTTCGACGAAGCTCGCGCGTTCGGACAGGAAACCATAGCCCGGATGCACCGCTTCGGCGCCGGTCCGCTTGGCCGCGGCGATGATCTTGTCCGCCACCAGATAGCTTTCCGAAGCGGTTGCGGGGCCGATATGCACCGCCTCATCCGCCATGCGAACGAAGGGCGCGCGCGCATCGGCATCGGAATAGACCGCCACGGTCGCGATACCCATGCGCTTGGCCGTCTTGATGACGCGGCAGGCGATTTCGCCACGATTGGCGATGAGGATTTTCGTGAACATCGGTGTCAGTTCTCCGTTCCGGGTTTCGCTTCGCCGGACATCTGATTGCGCGTCAATTCGCGCAGTTCTTCGGTTCGCCGCTCGGTCAGAGCGGTCATGCAGGTGCTGTGGAGGAGCGGTTGCATCGTTCCCCCGCGCGCATCGTAGCTCGACAGCCGGCAATGCGCGTCGCGGTACGCGATCCAGGCGCGCTGGGCCTCCAGCAGGCTTTCCCAATAGCCCGGCTGGTCATCCTCGACCGCAGACCCGTCCTCGCGCTGCATGATCGCGCGCACTTGCGGCCACAGCGCGTTCAGTTCGGCATCGGCCTGCTCCCATTCCCGATGCGCGCAGATGTTCATCTCGCTTTGCACTTGTGGGTCGGCGCAGTCGGGCATGCCGGCAGCGGCCTGCGCAGTCAGCAGCAGGGACGACAGGATGATCATTCGGCCGGCTCGGCCACCTTGCAGGCGCGCATCGGTTCTTCCTGCTGCAGCGCCGTCAGGCCCAGCTTGGCGAACAATGCGGCGTCGGTGTCGTCGCCCGCATTGGGCGCGGTGAGCAGCTTGTCGCCGGTGAAGATCGAATTCGCCCCGGCGAGGAAGCACAGCGCCTGCGTGGCCTCGCTCATGCTCTCGCGTCCGGCGGACAGGCGCACCATGCTCATCGGCATGGTGATGCGCGCGGCCGCGACGGTGCGGACGAATTCGATATCGTCGATCTTGGCGAGCGGCGTGTCTGCCAGCATATCGCCCAGCACCGTGCCCTTGACCGGGACAAGCGCGTTGACCGGGACGCTTTCGGGATGGCGTTCGAGTGTGGCGAGCGTGTGGACGAAACCCACCCGGTCGCTGCGCGTTTCGCCCATGCCGACGATCCCTCCGCTGCACACGTTGATGCCCGCATCGCGGACGTTCTGCAGCGTATCGAGACGGTCCTCATACTTGCGGCTGGAGATCACGCGTTCGTAATATTCCGGCCCGGTGTCGACATTGTGATTGTAATAGTCGAGGCCCGCTTCCTTGAGCATGTCGGCCTGTTTCGGCGTAAGCATGCCCAGCGTCATGCAGGTCTCCAGCCCCATCGCGCGCACGCCTTTCACGATCTCGACGATCGCGGGCATGTCGCGGTCCTTGGGATTGCGCCAGGCGGCGCCCATGCAGAACCGCTGGCTGCCCGCATCCTTCGCCTGCGCCGCGCGCTGAAGGACCGATTGCACTTCCATCAGCTTGGTCGCCTCGACCCCGGAATCCGCCTTCACCGATTGCGAGCAATAGCCGCAATCCTCCGGACAGCCGCCGGTCTTGATCGACAGCAGCGTGCACAATTGCACCTGGTCTGCGGGATGGAACTCACGATGCAGCGTGGCTGCACGGAAGAGCAGCTCGGTAAAGGGAAGGTTGAACAGCTCCGCGATTTCCTCGCGGGTCCAGTCGGTGCGGATGTCAGTCAAAATTCCCTCTTTCTAAAAAATCGATGGGTCGCGTAGCCCCACAGTCCTATCGTGATAGCGGCGATGACCGCTGCATCGCGTCGCTTGTCACTCATGCATTCCTCAAAGCCTGCCTCGAAAGGCGGCAAGCATTCCGACATCGCATTCATGACGAAAAGTCCGAATCCGATACCAAGGATCGGCGCAGTGACGAAAAAGAGCCAGGCAGCCCACCTCACTCCGCCGCCTCGCCCAGATCCTCACCCGCTGGCGGCATGTTGTGTCCCAGCAGGCGCAACACATCCGCTGCGCATTCGACGACATTGCTGCCCGGGCCGTAGATCCCCTGTACCCCGGCATCGCGCAGGAAGTCGTAATCCTTCTGCGGGATCACCCCGCCCGCGATCACCTTGATGTCGCTGCGGCCCGCCTCCTTGAGCAGCCCGATCAGTTCGGGAATCAGCGTCTTGTGACCTGCCGCAAGGCTGCTGGCGCCGATCGCGTCGACGTCCTTGTCCAGCGCCATGTCGCGGGTTTCCGCCGGTGTCTGGAACAGCGGACCACTGACCACCTCGAAACCCATATCGCCAAAGGCGCTGGCGATGACATTGGCGCCGCGGTCGTGGCCGTCCTGCCCCATCTTCGCGACCATCAAGCGGGGCGCGCGGCCCAGACGGCGTTCGACCGCCTTCACGCCTTCGACCACCTGCCGGTAGCGATCATCCTCGGCATAGGCCTTGGAATAGATCCCGCGCACGGGGGTGGGCAGCGTGTCATAGCGGCCATAGGCGTCTTCCATCGCCTGGCTGATTTCGCCCAGCGTCGCATCGTGCCGCGCAGCCTCGACCGCCAATGCGAGCAGATTGCCTTCGCGCTGCGCCGCCCCGCGCGCCAGCGTATCGAGCGCGGCCTTGCAGGCGAATTCATCGCGTTTGGCGCGGACTTCCTGCAGCCGGGCGATCTGGCTCTGGCGCACCGCGTGATTGTCGATATCGAGTGTGTCGATCTCGTCCTCGGTCTCGCGGCGGTACTTGTTGACGCCGACGATAACCGTTTCGCCGCGATCGACGCTCGCCTGCTTGGCCGCGGCTGCGCTTTCGATCGCCGCCTTGGGTTTACCGCTGGCGACATATTCGGTCATCCCGCCGGCCGCCTCGACCTCGTCGAGCATGGCCTTGGCCTGTTCGACCAGCGCGGCGGTGAGGCTTTCGATGTAATAGCTGCCGCCCAGTGGATCGGCGACATTGGTGATGCCGGTCTCCTCCTGGATCACCAGCTGCGTGTTGCGCGCGATGCGGGCGCTGAAGTCGGTTGGCAGCGCGATCGCCTCGTCCAGCGCATTGGTGTGCAGCGACTGCGTTCCGCCCAGCACCGCCGCCATTGCTTCCACGGTGGTGCGGATGACGTTGTTGTAGGGGTCCTGCTCCTGCAGGCTCACGCCGCTGGTCTGGCAATGGGTGCGCAGCATCTTCGACTTGGGGTTCTGCGCCCCCAGCCCTTCCATGACATCGTGCCACAGCGCGCGCGCGGCGCGCATCTTGGCGATCTCCATGAAGAAGTTCATGCCGATGCCCCAGAAGAAGGACAGGCGCGGTGCGAAGGCATCGATATCGAGCCCCGCTTCCATCGCGCGCTTGGCGTATTCCTTGCCGTCGGCGATGGTGAAGGCGAGTTCCTGCACCGCGGTCGCCCCGGCTTCGTGCATGTGATAGCCCGAAATCGAAATACTGTTGAATTTCGGCATGTTGGCCGAAGTATATGCGATGATGTCCGAAACGATCCGCATGCTCGGTTCGGGCGGATAGATATAGGTGTTGCGGACCATGAACTCCTTTAGGATGTCGTTCTGGATGGTCCCCGACAGCTTGTCCTGGGCGACGCCCTGCCGTTCGGCGGCAACGATGTAGAAAGCCAGCACGGGGATGACCGCGCCGTTCATCGTCATCGATACGCTCATCGTGTCGAGCGGGATCTGGTCGAACAGGATCTCCATGTCGCGCACCGTATCGATCGCGACGCCCGCCTTGCCGACATCGCCTACGACGCGCGGGTGGTCGCTGTCATAGCCGCGGTGCGTGGCGAGATCGAATGCGACCGACAGACCCTTCTGACCAGCGGCAAGGTTGCGGCGATAGAAGGCGTTCGATTCCTCTGCCGTGGAGAAGCCAGCGTACTGGCGGATGGTCCACGGGCGCCCGGTGTACATCGAGGCGTAGGGCCCGCGCGTGAACGGCGCGATCCCCGGCACCCCGGGATCGACGAGCGTGGCGGTGTCCTGCGACGTATACAGCGGCTTTACCGCGATTCCTTCGGGCGTGTGCCAGGTGAGATCGCGCCCCTTCACTTCCTTGTCGGCGAGGGGCTTCCAGTCGTCATAAGTCGGCTTGTCGGTCATGCACGGTCCTAAACCACAATCGTATGCACAGGAAAAGAGCGGGCTCTCGTATCTGAGGCCAACCTTCCACGTCACCCCCGCGAAGGCGGGGGTCCAGATAAGGGTGCGATCAATGGCAAGCTTGGCTGGATTCCCGCCTTCGCGGGAATGATGACGATGGTCGGGGTGGCCCTACTCGCCCTTGAAGTCCGGCTTGCGCTTCTGGAGGAAGGCCATGCCGCCTTCCATCGCATCCTTGCTCGCGCCCGCCAGCCGCTGGCCCTCGGCCTCGGCCAGCAGCACCTCGGTGATGGTGCCATCCATCGCAGTGGCGATGTTCTTCTTCATCGTGGCGTAGGCCAGCGTCGGACCATTGGCGAGCTTGTGCGCCAGCGCCCGGGCTTCGCCGATCAGCGCGTCGTCATCGCAGGCCTTGTAGATCAGGCCCCAGTCCTCGGCCTGGCTGGCCCCGATTTTCTCGCCCAGCATCATCATCCGCGTCGCGCGGGCGCGGCCGATCGCGCGGCTGAGCAGCCAGGTCGATCCGCCATCGGGGACGAGACCGATATTGACGAAGGCCTGGAGGAAATAGGCGCTCTTGCCCGCGAGAACGAAGTCGCCCGCCAGCGCGAGGCTGCAGCCGACGCCCGCGGCAGGGCCGTTGACCGCGCAGATCACGGGAACGGGCGCGCGCAGCACCTGGTTGATCGCGGGATTGTAATGGTTCTGCAGCGCACGGTGGCTGCCGCCCTTGTTCTGCAGCGCGCTGCCCTCGCCCCGCGCGGCGAGATCGGCGCCCGAGCAGAAACCCTTGCCCGCGCCGGTTATCAGAACTGCGCGGCTGTCGCCCAGATCGTAGAAAGCCGCGCCGATTTCGTCCGCCATCTGCGGCGGCATCGCGTTCAGCCGGTCGGGCCGGTTGAGCGTGATGGTGGTCAGCGGGCCGTCTTTCTCGACGATGATGGTTTCGTAGCTCACGCGTCTCTCCCAAAGGTTTCTTTTCGCCACCGACCTTGGCTGCGATGACGCTTGCGCGCAAGGGGCTTGCGCAGCGAACGGAGTTCAGGCGGACGCGCTCGACCGTGCCGATACCCGCTCATGCCATGCGGCCAGCGTCGCGCATTCCCCGGGCATTTCGAGCCCGACGAACTTGGCGAAATCGAGTGTGGTCAGCAGCAGGATATCCGCAGCGGAAAAAGCCTCGCCGGCAAGGTGGTCGCGCCCTTCGAGCGATTCGTCGAAGAAGCGCATCGCCTCGGCCACGCGCGGCCGATTGGCCTCGCCCCACTCCGTATTGCGGCCCGGAAGCGCGGCGGTGAAGGGATGCGTGTGGACCCAAACCGCACCGACCGGCGGCATGAGGATCATCTCGACCCGGCGGCACCACATCTCGATGTCCGCGATTTCGCGCGCGGTGGTGCCGAACAGCGGCGGCTCGGGATGCTCGGCCTCGAGATAGCGCATGATTGCGACGCTTTCGGCGATCACCGTGCCGTCGTCGAGCTCGAGGATGGGCGTCTGCCCGCGCGGGTTCTTGGCGACGAAGTCCTCCGCCTTCTGCTCGCGCTTGGGGATCGAGACTTCCTTGCTCGGCAGCTCAATGCCCTTCTCGGCGGCGAAGATACGCACGCGGCGCGGATTGGGCGCCGGGTTCGGGCTGTCGTAGAATAGCATCGAAGTTCCTCTCATTTCCGCCGTCTTTTCCTCGTCATCCCCGCGAAGGCGGGGATCCAGATAACGGTCGTTCAGTCTCGCCAGGTCAGCTGGACCCCCGCCTGCGCGGGGGTGACGAAAAAGGTTGGTTGGGGCGCGATCAGATCCCCACCCACCCCTCAGTTCGACCAGTGCGCGTCGTCCTTGGGCGTTTCCATGATCTCGGTCAGCTGGCCCATCATGTCCTTGGGGTGCAGGAAGAAGATCGGCGTGCCATGCGCGCCGATGCGCGTGGGGCCGAGGATGCGCTTACCCATGTCCTCGAACCACTTACGCGCGTCCTCGATGTCCTCGACTTCGTAGCAGAGATGGTGCTGCCCGCCGGCGGGGTTCTTGGCGAGGAAACCGGTCAGCGTGGACTGCTCGCCCAGCGGCTCGATCAGCTCGATCTGCGTGCCATTGGTGCCGTTCTCGCCCGGCGTGTCGACGAAGCAGACCGTCACGCCCTGCTCCTCGAGATCGAAGGGCTCATGCGTGATGCTAGCGCCCATAACATCGCGATAATAGCGCAGCGATTCCGCGATCGAAGGCGTCGCGACGCCGATATGGTTCAACCGTCCCAGCTTCATGCGTCTACTCCTCTCAATTCGTCATGCTGAACTTGTTTCAGCATCCAGTCTTCCTACTGCAATGACCGCGCGTTCCCAAAGCTGGACCCTGAAATAAGTTCAGGGTGACGGAATTCGGCGATGCGCATCATCGCTCAATGGCGGGTGATACGATAGAGTGCCATCACAAAAGCCCCATTCTCTCAAGAAAGAGAACAGCACCCATCGAAAACAATATTAAGCCCAAGACGAGGACAAACAGATTTGATGCCTGGCCTAGTCGGTACTTAAGTGGGGTGTAGGATTTGTCCCATCGAATGTTCCATTCCTCGAATTCGACAGCCCTTTGTCGGACGCTTTTTCTGTGAGCCAGCGACATCCAGATTGTGAGTACCAAGCCCACCACGATTAAGACAGGTATCGAAGGCTCTATCTCGCTCACAACGGAATATTGTCGTGCTTCTTCCACGGGTTCTCGAGCTGCTTCGTCCGTAGCTTCCTGAGCCCCAGCGCAATCCGCTTGCGGGTCGAGTGCGGGTAGATCACCTCGTCGATATAGCCGCGGCTTGCCGCCACGAAGGGATTGGCGAAGCGGTCTTCGTATTCCTTGGTCTTCTCGGCGATCTTGTCGGGATTGTCGCGGTCCTGGCGGAAGATGATCTCCACCGCGCCCTTGGCGCCCATCACGGCGATCTCGGCGGTCGGCCAGGCGTAGTTGAGGTCGCCGCGCAGGTGCTTGGAGGCCATCACGTCATAGGCGCCGCCATAGGCCTTGCGGGTGATCACGGTGATCTTGGGCACGGTCGCCTCGGCGTAGGCGAACAACAGCTTCGCGCCATGCTTGATAATACCATTGTGTTCCTGGCTGGTGCCGGGAAGGAAGCCGGGCACATCGACGAAGGTCAGGATCGGGATCTCGAAGGCATCGCAGAAGCGCACGAAGCGCGCGGCTTTCTTCGAAGAATTGATGTCGAGCACGCCCGCGAGCACCATCGGCTGGTTGGCGACCACGCCCACCGTGCGCCCCTCGACCCGGCCGAAGCCGCAGATGATGTTCGCGGCATGGCCCGGCTGCACTTCGAAGAAATCGCCTTCATCCAGCGTCTTACGGATGACTTCGTGCATGTCGTAAGGCTGGTTGGCATTGTCGGGGATCAGCGTGTCGAGGCTCGGCTCCTCGCGGTCCCAGGCATCGCTCGTCGGCCGCTCGGGCACCTCCTCGCGGTTGGACAGCGGCAGGTAGTCAAAGAAATCGCGCGTCGCGAGCAGCGTCTCGATGTCGTTCTCGAAGCTGTTGTCCGCCACGCTGGTCTTGGTCGTATGCGTCTTCGCACCGCCCAGCTCTTCCTGCGTCACGACTTCGTTGGTCACCGTCTTCACGACATCGGGGCCGGTGACGAACATGTAGCTCGAATCTTCGACCATGAAGATGAAATCGGTCATCGCCGGGCTGTAGACCGCCCCGCCCGCGCATGGCCCCATGATCAGGCTGATCTGCGGTACCACGCCGCTGGCGAGCACGTTGCGCTGGAACACCTCGGCATAGCCGCCCAGCGACGCGACGCCTTCCTGGATGCGCGCGCCGCCGCTGTCGTTGAGGCCAATTACCGGCGCGCCGACCTTCATCGCGGTGTCCATGACCTTGCAGATCTTCTCCGCATGGCGTTTCGACAGCGAGCCGCCGAAGACGGTGAAATCCTGGCTGAAGACATAAACCAGCCGCCCATTGATCGTGCCCGATCCGGTGACCACGCCGTCGCCCGGGATCTTCTGGTCCTGCATGCCGAAATCGACGCAGTCATGTTCGACATAGGTGTCGAGTTCTTCGAAGCTGCCTTCATCGAGCAAGATGTCGAGCCGTTCGCGCGCGGTCAGCTTGCCCTTGGCGTGCTGCGCGTCGATCCGCTTCTGCCCGCCGCCCATCTTGGCGGCATCGCGGCGGCGTTCCATTTCGGCGATATTGGCGGACATGCTCTCTCCGTGAATAGGTTTTGATGTGCGACTAGTGCCAAGCGAGGCGCAAGGTCAATCGCGCGGCGCGCTTCTCTCGGCGCTGATGAGGAACTCGATATTGCCTTCGGGGCCGGTGATCGGGCTTTGGGCGATGCCCTGGACCACGAAGCCCAGCGCCTCGGCCCATGCGCGTACGTCGTCGCAAACGCGGCGGTGTAGCGCGGGGTCGCTGACCACGCCCTTCTTGCCCACTTCCTCGCGCCCGACCTCGAATTGCGGCTTGATCAGCGCGACGAGGCGGCACTGCGGGGCCGCGAGCTGGAGCGGACGATCGAGTACCTTGGCCAGCCCGATGAAGCTGGCATCGCACACCACCCAGTCGCATGGCCGGTCGATCATGTCCGGCGTGAGGATGCGTGCGCTGGTCTGTTCGAGCACGGTGACGCGCTCGTCCTGCCGCAGTTTCCACGCCAACTGGTTGGTGCCGCTATCGACCGCGAAGACATGCTCCGCCCCGCCCTGCAGCAATACGTCGGTGAAGCCGCCGGTCGAACTGCCGATGTCCATCACCACCGCGCCGCGCGGGTCGAGGTCGAAATGCTCGATCGCATGCGCCAGCTTGATGCCGCCGCGCGAAACCCAGGGGTGATCGCGCCCGCGCACGTCGAGCGGCGCGTCCACGGGCAATTGCTGGCCGGGTTTGGCCAGTTTCTGTTCGCCGCTGAACACCAGCCCCGCCATGACCAGCGCCTGCGCGCGCGTCCGGCTCTCCACGAGCCCGCGGTCCACCAGCATTTGATCGAGGCGCATCTTTTTCGGCATTGGAAACATGCGCGTTAGCGATCATTGTGCAGGCATGAAACCGATCTATTTGCATCTGGGCGGCGCGCTGGCGCTGAGCTTCACCATCGCGGCCTGCGTGCCCGCTCCGCAGCCGACGCCCGCGCCCACGCCCGCACCGACGCCGGTTGCGACTACCCCGGCACCGCGGCCCCCGATGCCCGCGCCCGCCCCGGCAGAGAACTGGATCGACCGTCCGCAGACCGCCGGCAACTGGACCTATTCGGACCTCGGGGAGAATGCGCTCGCGCAATTCGTCGATAGCGGCGGCGCGCCTGCTTTCTCCTTGCTGTGCCTCACCGCCGACCGCCAGGTCGGGCTGGTGCGCACTGCCATGTCGGGCGGCGCAGGCCAGATGATCATCCGGACCGAAACCGCCGACCGCGCGCTGCCCGCCCGCGCCTTCACTCCCGACAGCGCCGGACGGCCCCGATCGATCGCCTATCTCGACGCGCGCGACCCGCTGCTCGATGCGATGGCGCTGACGCGCGGGCGATTCGCTGTGGAGACTTCGGGCTTATCCACACTTTACCTTCCGGCCTGGGCCGAGGTGACGCGCGTGATCGAGGAATGCCGCTGAGCGGAGTCGCAGGATCGGCCGCCTCCGGCATGAGCGCGGCGAGCAGGCACAAAAATGGCCCGGAAACCGATCCGAGCCAGAAACGCCAATTCTGACGTGGGAAAACTTTTTTACAAGGGTTGTTTTAACCCTCTGGAAGACTCAAATATATCCACAAGATCAGCGGCGAAACGCGGTCTTGTTCCCCGGAGACGGGGTACTTTGGCTCTAAACAGCGCGAAAGGAGGTGATCCGATGTCTCATGGTTCAGCAGAGAGGTCGGCAAGTTTCCGCGCGGAGCACTATCGGTAAAACCAAACCCTTAGAGGCTTCGTGAGCGGCACTTCCCGCCGCTGACCATGCGAAGGGCAGTTCCACCTACGGGCGTGGGGCTGCCCTTCTCATTGTGCCAGGTCCAAACCGGACCGGTTTCCCGCCTTCGCCGCATCCATCGGTTTTTGCCGGTGACAGACGCCCATCAGACTCATCCTTGCCTCGCGCGCGCCTTCCGATTACCCGCGCTGCATGGATTTCGAGCATCTTCCCCACCCCGCCCCCGTCCCTGGCGAAACACGCCAGCAGGCGCTTCTCGACCCCGGTTTCGGCAAGCTGTTCACCGATCACATGGTTGTGATCGATTACGACGCCGACAAGGGCGGGTGGTACAAGGCGACGCTGCGCGCGCGCGAGCCGATCAGCCTAGATCCGGCGGCGGCCGTGCTGCATTACGCGCAGGAAATCTTCGAGGGCATGAAAGCCTACAAGCAGGAAGACGGCTCGCTTGCGCTCTTCCGGCCCGAGCAGAACGCACGCCGCTTCAATGAAAGCGCGCGGCGGATGGCGATGCCCGAACTGCCCGAAGAACTGTTTCTCGAATCGATCCGCCAGCTGGTCACCCGCGATCGCGACTGGGTGCCGACGATTGCCGATGGCGCACTTTACCTGCGACCCTTCATGTTCGCCTCCGAAGCCTTTCTCGGCGTGCGGCCCGCGCGGCAGTACAAATATGTGCTGATCGCATCGCCCGTCGGCGGCTATTTCAAGGCTGGCGCGCAATCGGTGAAAATCTGGGTCAGCCGCAATTACACGCGTGCTGCGCCCGGCGGCACCGGCGCGGCCAAGACCGGCGGGAATTACGCTGCCAGCCTGGTCCCGCAGGCCGAAGGCATCGAGAATGGGTGCGACCAGGTCGTCTTCCTCGATGCGGTCGAGAAGAAATGGGTCGAGGAACTGGGCGGGATGAACCTGTTCTTCGTGTTCGACGACGGCAGCGTGATCACCCCGCCGCTGACAGGTACGATCCTGCCTGGTATCACCCGCGACAGCCTGATCCAGTTGCTGCGCGAAGAAGGCCTGGAGGTGCGCGAGGAGCCCTACAGCATCGACCAGTGGCGCGTGGACGCCACCACGGGTCGCCTGCTCGAGACGATGGCCTGCGGCACCGCCGCAGTGGTCACCGCGGTCGGCACGGTACTTGGCCCCGATGGCGAGTTCACCATCGGCAGCGGAGGTACCGGCCAGATGACCAACAAGGTCCGCGAGAAACTGGTCGCCATCCAGAAGGGTGCCGTCGCCGATACCCATGGCTGGACAGTAAAGCTCGGCTGATCAGAACCGCGGGCGGACCAGGAACCGGCGGGTGAAGGTTTCGCTCGGCCGCAGCACGATGATGGCGACGCCGGCCAGCGCAATGCCGCCGCCAACGACCAGCCGCCCGCCAATCGCGTCCCCCGTCAGCCATGCGCCGAAGACGATGGTCAAGATCGGCGTGAACAGCGTCAGCGGCACGATCAGATTGGTATCGTATTCGCGCAGCATCCGGTAATAGGCGGTATGCGCGCCGACCGACACGACGATTGCGGCGAAGAACAGGCACGCGGCCAGCTTCCACGGTGAGGTGGCCAGCGATGCGACCTGCCCGCTTTCCATCACCGCGGTCAGCGGCAACAGCACCGCGACCGAGGCGAGCGCCGCCCATGCCTGCAAACGGATCGATGACAGGTCGAGCCGTTTGACGAAGACCGTGCCGAGCGCGCCCACGACTGCAGAGATGAATACCAGCAACAGGCCGGTGCTGGTCTCCATCTGGTTCTCGCCCGCCATGGCGAACAGCACACCGCCGAACGCCAGCCCGATCCCGAGCCCGCGGCGCCAGCGGATACGCTCGCCCAGGAACAGGATCGCGAACAGCACCGTCATCGGCGCGCCGGTCAGGCTGACGACCCCGGCAGCCGAGGGGCTTGCGGTGACCAGCCCCATGAACAGCAGCGCAAAGGACCCTCCGCTGATCGCCAGACCGATGAGCAGCACACGCCCGAGATTCTCGGGAAGCGGACGCAGCAGCGGGATGAGGACGATCGCCACGATCAGCGACCGCAGCAGCGCATAGAACAGCGGCGGCGAAGCTAGGTCGACGATCGCCACCTTGCTGACGACGATATTGAGTGCCCAGACGATGTTGCACATCATCATTATCAGCAAGGCCCGCGCCGACATGGTCAGTCACCATCCAGCGGCGGGAGGGCCGCGGCGAGTTCGGCGATCCACGTATCGGCCACCGCATCGCTGGGCGCGCGCCAGTCGCCCCGCGGGCTCAGCGCGCCGCCCGCGCTGACCTTGGGCCCATTGGGAATGGCGCTGCGCTTGAACTGGCTGTACCCAAAGAAGCGCTTGAGAAACTTCTCCAGCCAGGCCGCGATCGTGGCGAGCTCGTATTCGTTCTTCGCCTTTTCGGGGAAGTCGATCGGCCACAGTCCCGCGTCCGCCTGCTTCCAGGCATGCCACGCAAGGAAGGCGACATGGCTGGGCTTCTGCCCCCAGCGGATGATGTGGTGGAGGAAGAAGTCGTTGAGTTCGTAGGGGCCGATGATCGATTCGGTGCTTTGGATCACACCGTCCTCGCCCGCGGGAACCAGCTCGGGGCTGATTTCGGTGGCAAGGATATCGGTCAGCACGGCGTCGACGCCCGCATCGAATTGCGCGGTCTGCGTGGTCCAGCGAATGAGGTACTGGATCAGCGTCTTGGGCACGCCCGAATTGACCGCGTAATGGCTCATCTGGTCGCCCACGCCGTAGGTACACCACCCCAGCGCGAGCTCGCTAAGGTCGCCGGTGCCGATGACCCAGCCGCCATTCTGGCCGGCGAGGCGGAAGAGATAATCGGTGCGCAAGCCCGCCTGAACGTTCTCGAAGGTCGTGTCATAGACCGGTTCGCCATCGGCGAAGGCATGACCGATGTTCTCGAGCATCAGCCGCGCGGTGGGCGAGATGTCGATCTCCTCGGCGGTGATGCCGAAGGCCTCCATCAGCCGCCAGGCATTCGACTTGGTGTCGTCCGAGGTGGCGAAGCCGGGCAAGGTATAGCCGCGGATATCGCTGCGCGGACGCCCCAGCCGGTCCATCGCCTTGGCTGCGACGATCAGCGCATGCGTGCTGTCGAGCCCGCCCGAAATACCGATGGTCAGGCTTTTCGGCCGGGTTGCCTGGATCCGCCGCATGAGCGCATCGACCTGGATGTTGAACGCCTCGTAGCAGTCCTCGTCGAGCTTGTCCGCGCGGTTGGGCACGAAGGGGAACCGCCGGATCGGGCGGTTGAGGCCGATATCGGCGCGCGGCGCCGCGCGCTCGAACGCGATCCGCCGGTACCAGTCCTCGGGCCGCCCGGCGGCCTCGGCGGCATCGTTGAAGGTCTGCATCCGCATTCGTTCGGACAGGATGCGCTGCGTATCGATATCGGTGACGCACAGTTCGGGGGCGAGATCGAAGCGCACGCTTTCGGCCATCAGATCGCCCAGCTCGTAGATCATCCCCTGCCCGTCCCACGCGAGGTCGGTGGTGCTTTCGCCATGCCCGCTGGCCGAATAGGCATAGGCGCAGACCGACCGGCTCGAGCTTGCGCGGCTGAGCAAATGGCGTTCGTCAGACTTGCCGATGACGATGTTCGATGCCGAGAGGTTGAGCAGGATCGTCGCCCCCGCCAGCGCGGCCATGGTGCCGGGCGGATTGGGCGCCCAGAAATCCTCGCATATCTCGATGCCAAAGGTGAACCCCGGCAGATCGCTGGCGGCGAAGATCAGATCGGTACCGAAAGGTACCTCACGGGTGCCACAGCGGATCGTCAGGCCGACGCATTCGCGGCCATGCGCGAACCAGCGCTTTTCGTAATACTCGCGATAGTTGGGCAGGAAGCTCTTGGGTACCACGCCGAGCAATTCGCCCCGCGCGACGACCAAGGCGCAATTGTAGATCCGGCCATTGCGGCGCAGCGGTGCCCCGAAGACCAGCACCGAGCTTAGTTCGCGCGAGGCGGCGATGATTGTCTCGACCTGCGCTTCGACCGCATCGAGCAGTGCGAGCTGCATATGCAAATCGTCGATCGTATAGGAAGACAGCGCCAGTTCGGGATAGAGCAACAGGTCGACATGCTGCGCATGCGCCTTGTGCGCGGTCTCGAGAATACCCTCGGCATTATAGGCGATGTCGGCTGTGCGCACCTTGGGCGTACTCGTCGCGAGGCGGACGAAGCCATGCGTGTGCATGTCGTAGAAGGGATGCGTCGCGCTTCCGCTCATGGGGGCGGTACCTTTCTGATCGGATGGTGCAGGAGCCGGTTCGAGCCAGTCGGCCGGCTGGCAAATGCCCAGTTCGGCCAGCCGTTTCTGGACGGTGGCGCGCGCGATCTTGCCCTTCGCCTCCCAGCCATAGACGGTCCGGCTTGGCCAAGGCTGCGGCTCGCCGAAACGCGCACCGAAGTCCTCCGCACTGAGCGGAGGGCGCTGCGCTTCGCGCCACTGGCGTATCTTGAAGCCGGCCAAATGCATGGCCGCCGAGGTATCCTTTTAGGCTACCCTACGCAAGTTCGGACTGGTCTTCCTTGCGCATTTCGGTGCGGAAGCCGTTGAGCACGGGCCCCGCATGATGCGTTGCCTGGGCCTGGGCGGCAAAGGCGGCAAGCAATTGGCTGCCCAGTCCGCCGCCCGGATCGGTAAAGGCATCGGCGCCCACACCGTCATCCTCGATAGTGAACCGCCACGTGTCGCCGCGCACGTGGAAGAAGACCGCGATCGTGCCGGTCCGGTCATCGGGAAAGGCGTATTTGCACGCATTGGCGACTGCTTCGTTGAGATAGAGCCCGATCGCCACCGCCTCGTCGGGGGTCAGCGTCGCCTGGTCGATTTCGCGGAACAGCCGCACCGATGGCGGCAGGCTCGATCCCTCGATCCGGTCAAGAAGGTATTCCAGATAGGGCTTCATCGCGACATCGGGATTGTCCGACTGCTCCAGCGCCAGCGCCGAATAGGCATCGGCAAAGGTCCGCACGCGGCCCACCGCGTCGTCGAGCGGGGCATGGAGTTCGCGCTGCGGGATACGGCGCTTCTGCAATTCGAGCATGCTGGCGACCAGCGCGAAATTGTTCTTCGTGCGGTGCTCGAGCTCGGCCAGCAATGTCAGTCGCCGGTCGGCGCGCTCGCGGATTTCGTCCATCGTCGCATGCGCGGCACGGCGAAAGGCCTCGGCGAAGACGAGCACGATCAGCGCGCAGGCGGCATTGAGGACCACGCGTGCGGGATCGGTAAGGTCGGCGAACAGGAACGAACGCGACGGCGGCAGGATAAAGAACCACGCCCAGAAGAAGGTAATCGTAAAGGCGACCACGCCCGCGCGCCAGTGTCCGTAAAGCGTCGCCAGCAGGATCGTGGGATAGATCAGCGCGAAGGGCCCGGAGACCGGCGCCCATACGTCGACCAGCGAACGCAGGCCGACCATGGCCGCAGCGCACATGGCACCGAACACCACTTGGGCGGCAATCTTGCTGCGCGGGCTGAGGAATTGGCGACTGACATCGAAATTGGCGAGCCGGTGCATGGATACGACATTCCGGCGGAGAACCGATGCCCGCCGTTGCCCCGTTGCACGCGCGGACGCGCGATGGCTCCGCACCATCGGCACCCTGCATCTATCGCAAACTTCCGAAAAGCAGAAGCCCTTCTCGCGTCTGCGCGCTACGCGGCGAGCAATTCCTGCGCGCTCGGACTTTCCTGCAACAGGTTGATAAGCCCGCGTTCTTCGCGGGTCAGCCAGCGCGTGGCGCGCGGCAGGCGCAATTGCGCGCGCCAGCTTTCCTGATCCTCGAGCAGTTCGAACACCGCCGGGTGGATATAGCTCTTGCGGGTCACCGCGGGCGTATTGCCGAGATGATCGGCGACGCATTCGAGCAGCGCCTTCATCGGCATCGCGCCTTCGCCGTCACGAAGGCATGACAGCGCCTTTACGCTGGCATGCCAGGTGCGGAAATTCTTGGCGGTGAAGTCCTGCCCCATGGTCTCGCGCAGATAGTCGTTCACATCGCTCGACCCGACCGTGTGTAGATCGCCTTCATCGTCGGTATATTTGAACAGGTGCTGCCCCGGCAGGTCCTGCATTTTGCGCACCATGCGCGCCAAGCTACCATCGGACAGCGTCACTTCGCGCAGCTTGCCCGCCTTGCCCTTGTACCGCAGGCGCAGCACCTTGCCGGTCAGTTCGGCGTGGCGCTGGCGCAAGGTGGTGGCACCGAAACTCTTGTTGGCCTTGGCGTAGCCTTCGTTTCCGACGCGCACCGCGCCGAGGTCGAGCAGGCGAACGACACTGGCGATCGCGCGTTCACGCGTCAGCTTGTGACCGCGCAAATCCGCCTCGACCCGCTTGCGCACCAGCGGCAAGAGGCTGCCAAAGGTGACACAGCTGTCGAACTTCTCGCCTTCGCGCGCCGCGCGGAATTCGGGATGGTAGCGATATTGCTTGCGCCCCTTGGCATCGATCCCGGTGGCGAGGATATGGCCGTTGGGCGCGGGGCAGAACCAGGCATCGGTATAAGCGGGCGGAAGCGCAACCGCATTGAGCCTGCGCTTCTCCGCTGCATCGGTCAGCAGCTTTCCCTCGGGGTCATAATAGGCCCATCCCCTGCCCGCCCCCTTGCGAGTGATTCCGGGCAGGTCGTCGTCGACATAGATGAGCTTCGTCATGGCGAAGGGAAGAACCGTGGGACGCCGGTCACGGTTCCCCACCTTGCGACGAATGGAAGGCTGTTTTAGCCCATCCGCCTGAGGAGAACGATCTTGGCCGATTCCATCTATACGCCGCCCGAAGTTTGGACCCACGATTCCGAAAACGGCGGCCGCTTCGCCAATATCAACCGCCCTACGGCGGGTGCGCGTGAGGACCGCGAGCTGCCCGTGGGCGAGCATGACTTCCAGCTTTATTCGCTCGCCACGCCCAACGGGGTTAAGGCAACGCTGATGTTCGAGGAATTGCTCGAGGCGGGACATGCTGGCGCCGAATACGATGCCTGGACGGTCAATATCGGCGAAGGCGACCAGTTCGGCTCGGGCTTCGTCGACCTCAATCCCAATTCCAAGATCCCGACCCTGCTCGACCGTAGCGGGCCTGAGCCCGTTCGCATCTTCGAGAGCGGCGCGATCCTGATGCATCTGGCCGAAAAGTTCGGAGCCTTCCTGCCCACCGATCATACCCGCGCCGAAGTACTTAGCTGGCTGTTCTGGCAAGTCGGCAGTGCGCCCTTCATCGGCGGCGGGTTCGGTCATTTCTATGCCTATGCACCTGAAAAGTTCGAATATCCGATCAACCGCTATGCGATGGAAACCAAGCGCCTGTTCGACGTCACCGACCAGCGACTGGCGCAAAGCGAATTCCTCGGCGGCAAGGACTACACGATCGCCGATATGGCCACCTGGCCCTGGCTGTCGCCCTTCGTTCTCGGCAATATTTACGGCGAGGCGCGCACCTTCCTCTCGATCCACGAATACACCCATGTCGAACGCTGGGTGAAGCAGATCGCCGAACGTCCTGCGGCGCGCCGCGGCCGGATCGTCAACAAGACCTGGGGCGATGAAGACGCGCAGCTGCGCGAACGCCACTCGGCAGCCGATTTCGACGGCAAGGCAATCTGACCCGCCGCCCGTTTGGCTTGACTTAACCCCTCCCATGCCGTCCCATCGCGGCGGTATGGGAGGATACAGATTTGCGTGATCCGGTGCGCCCCGTCGGCCGACTGGAGAAGATCGGCTATGGGATGGGCGATCTCGCGTCGTCCTTCTATCTCAACTTCTTCAATCTCTACCTACTGTTCTTCTTCGTCGAGCTGGGCGGCGTGGCGCCTGCAGCCATGGGGCTGATGCTGTTCCTGACCAAGCTGATCGATGCGGTGACCGACCCGATGATGGGCGCGCTGGCCGATCGCACGCGCAGCCGCTGGGGCCGGTACCGCCCCTACCTGTTGTGGGGCGCGATCCCCTTCGGCCTGACCGGGGCGGCGATCTTTGCCGCGCCCGATCTCTCGCCCGGCTCGATGCTGATCTGGGCCTATGTCACCTATACCGCGACCATGCTCGCCTTCACCGCCGCCAGCGTGCCCTATTCGGCGCTGATGGGCGTCATTTCCCCCAGCGCTGACGAGCGTTCGAGCTTCGCCGCCTATCGCATGGTGTTTTCCGCCGCTGCGGTGATCCTGATCGGGGTGGTCGGGACGACGCTGGTGCGCGAACTGGGCGCGGGCGACGAGCGGCGCGGCATCATGCTGACCATGTTCGTACTCGCCGGACTGGGCGTCGCGACCTACTGGATCGCCTTTGCCGCCAGCCGCGAGCGTATCCCGCCTGCACCCACCAACGGCCGCATTATCGACGATCTCAAGGTTCTGGTGCGCACGCCCGCATGGATCGCCGTGGCGGTGGCCGCGCTGCTCGCCCCGGTTGCGCTCTCTGCGCGTGCGGGCAGCGCGCTGTTCTGGTTCCGCTATGTCGCGGGCGACGATGGCGCGCCGGTGTTTTTCTTCCTCGACCGGATCGGGCTGTTCTATTCGGCGCTCGCCATCGGCCAACTGATCGGCGTTATCGGGGCCAATTACCTGGCCCGTAGGTTCGACAAGCCGGTGCTCTTGATCGTGGCCGGAGGGCTGAAAATCGCCGCCATGCTGGTTTTCTACATGCTGCCGTTCGATGCGGTCTGGATGCAGACCTTCGTGCAGCTGTTCGTCGGCGTGGGTTTCGGCATGATGATGGTGCTCGCCTATTCGATGTTCACCGATATCGCCGAATATCTCGAATGGTCGAGCGGGCGGCAGATGACCGGCCTGGTGATCTCCGCCTCGATCTTCGCGATCAAGGCGGGTGTGGCCTTCGGTGCGGCGCTGCCGGGCTTCCTGCTGGCGCTGACCGGCTTCGAAGCGGGCGCGATCCAGTCTGCCGAGGCGCGCATGGGGATCGAGCTCGCCTTCGCGCTCGTCCCCGCCGCCGCGATCGTTCCGGCGGGTGTGGCGATGTATTTCTACCGGCTCGACCGCGCGACCATTGCGCAGGTCGAAACCGAACTGGCCGAGCGTCGACTCGTTTCGCCTTCCAACCCCTTCCCTTCCGCGCCCGAGGCGTTATAGGGGCGCTCACTCGCTGGGGTGTAGCCAAGTGGTAAGGCACCGGTTTTTGGTATCGGCATTCGCAGGTTCGATCCCTGCCACCCCAGCCAGCTTTCCAAGTGATCCACGCGACTAAAGCCAAGGTTTGCCTGCGGGCCAACCCGCCCGGCACCCTGCGGTAATACGCTTTCGCGATATCGATCACCACTCCGAACTACCGAGACGATCGCGAGCAAGCGCGCCGGACTGCCCGCGCGCTTCATCCGCAATCAAGTGTATGGTTAGGGCATCTTAACTCTCACCCCTTAAGCTCCTGCGCGGGAAGTAGATGGGGGCAGGGAACAGCCGATGACGGCGGCGTTCATTCTCGGGATCAACATGTTCATCGCCGCGCTGTTCGGCGTGGCGTTTGCGGTGGTCGCGCGCTCGAACCCGGTCGCCCGGGGCGCAGGTTGGTTGGCCGCCGCCTATGCGCTGGGTATCGTCGATGTGATGCTCGAGTTCATCATGCGTTGGACCGAACATCCCACGCCGGTCATCACCGGCATCTTCTTTACCTATCTCGCGGCACTCACCTGCGGCCTTGTCGGCGTAGCGAAGTATTATCGCACTGGTCCGCAGACCAGGCCCATAGTGGCCGTCTGGATCCTTGCCGGAATGCTGGCCCCCGTGATGCTGATGCTTCCTTACGGCACGGGCGCTCGCACGCTGCTCTATCACCTTCCCTATTTCACCATGCAGGTACTGATGACCTTGATCGTGATCCGGTCCGGGCGCCGCATGCTGCTCGACCGCTTGCTGGTCTTCGTCAGCTCGGCGGCTGCGCTCTCCTATCTGGCCAAGCCGCTTATCGCCTGGCGGATCGGGGGTGCCGACACGCCACAGAACTACCTCGCATCGGATTACGCCGCGATTTCACAAAGCCTGGGTTCTGTCATCCTGATCGCGCTCGCGCTCGTACTGCTGCTGGTCATGATGCGCGACATGACGATCGAGATGATCGCGCGCTCGGAAACCGATCCGCTATCGGGCCTGCGCAACCGCCGCGGGTTCGAGGTTCATGGCGAGCAGATGATCGCTAACGCCATCCACGGTCACCAGCCCCTGACGCTGGTGACGGTCGATATCGACCGCTTCAAGACGATCAACGACCGCTTCGGCCACCCGGTCGGCGACAAGGTGATCATCGCGGTCGCCGAGTTGCTTTCAAGTGCGACTGGAGAAGGGGATCTGGTGGCACGGCTCGGGGGCGAGGAATTCGCGCTCGTGCTTGCTGGGCAGGAGATCGAGCAGGCGGCGCGTTCGGCCGAACTAATGCGGCAGCGGGTGCAGACCGAACTGTCGCAGGCGGTCGGCAACGCGCAGGTAGTCTCGGCGTCCTTCGGCCTGGCCCAGCTTTCCCCGGACGAAGCGCTGTCCAGCCTCGCCCGCCGGTCTGACCTCGCACTCTACGAAGCCAAGAACACCGGCCGCAACAAGGTTTCCCTTGCCCCGCTCGAACAGACGCCAACACGGCCGGCACGTCCCGTGCTAGCGACGCGCAGGGCCGCTGCCTGATCGCACCAGGCCGGGTGCAAGGTGGTTCTTGCCCCCAATTCTCCTCCAGGTTTCGGTTGCAGCATGAAACCCGCTTGCTAGGCAGGGCAGCAAGAGGAGAGCATGCGTGCCCGAGCAGGATCCCGAGAATATTCCCGTCATCGTCGGTGTCGGACAGGTCAACGACCGCCCCGAGAACCCCGGGGATGGGCTCGACCCCATCCACCTGATGGCCGAGGCGCTGCGACGGGCCGATGCGAATGCGGGCGGCGACCTGCTTGCCGAATGCGATTCGCTGGCGGTGGTGGCGCAACTGGCCTGGCCGCAGCTCAACCCTGTCGATGGCAAGCTGGCCGAGGTACTGGGGATCGATCCTGCGCACCGGATGCAGACCGCGATGCCCAATGGCGACAGCCCGATCCTGCTGCTCAACGAAGCCGCCAATCGCATCGGTCGCGGCGAGGCGAAGATTTGCGCAGTGACCGGCGGCGAGGCTCTGCGCACTGCGGGCCAGCTGGCAGCGCTGAAGAAGCGCACGGATGGCGCAAAGCCCAACGCCCTGCGCGATGCGAGCCACCGTGTCCGCAAGGGCTATGCGCAAGGATACGGGCTGGTCGTGCCGACCGATGTCTACCCGCTTTATGAAAACGCCGGACGCGCCGCTTACGGGCAATCGCTCTCCGAAGGACAGGCGGAAAGCGGCGCGATCTGGGCCGGGATGAGCGAGGTCGCAGCGCAGAGCGAAGGCGCCTGGATCCGCAAGCCGGTGAGCGCGGACGATGTCGTCACGCCCTCTGCCAGCAACCGCCCCATCGCCTTTCCTTACACCAAGCTCCAGGTCGCCAATTCGTCGGTCAACCAGGGCGCCGGGTTTATCGTAACTTCGCTGGCCGAAGCGCGGCGGCGCGGGATTGCGGAGGACCGGCTGGTCTATGTCGGCTACGGCGCGGCGGCGCATGAAAGCGACAGCTTCCTGTCGCGCGATCGCTATGACGCCTCCCCCAGCCTCGCCACCTCGATCGAGCGGACGATGGCGCTGAACGGTGTCACCACCGCCGACCTCGCGCATGTCGAGCTTTACAGCTGCTTTCCCTGCGTGCCGAAAATGGCGCGCCGGGTGCTCGGCTTGCCGCTCGAGCGGCCCGCGACCGTTTTCGGCGGATTGACTTTCGGGGGCGGTCCGATCGGCAATTACATGAGCCATGCGGTCGCCGCGATGGTCGAGAAGCTGCGCGGCACCCGCGACAAGGGGCTGCTGTTCGCCAATGGCGGCTATGCCACGCACAACCACACGATCCTCGTATCGGGTGCCCCGACGCAGGCCGCCTTCCCGCAGGACTTCGACTACCAGGCCGAGGCCGACGCGCGGCGCGGGGACGTTCCGCCGCTGGACAAGACCTATACGGGTCCCGCGACGATCGAGAGCTACACCGTGCATTACGACCGCACCGGCACGCCAAGCTCGGGCGTGATCGTGGCCCGCACGCCCACGGGATCGCGCACGCTGGCCAGCGTTTCCGGCGATGATGGCGATATGATCGCCTTCCTCACCGAAGGACGCGGCGAACCCGTGGGAAGCGGCGGGATGATAACGCGCTCGGGTGAGGGTGAGGCACTGGCGCTCTGGTCGCGCGACTGACCGCTGGACCCGCGGCTTAGAACTGCAGCGCCTGCACCTTCGCCCCTACCGGCAATTCGGCTTGGCCCGGCGGGCAGCGGATAAGCCAGTCCGCACGGGCCAGTCCGCCCTGCACGCCGCTGTCCTGATTGCCGAGCGGGCACAGCCCCTCACTCACCCAGGCGGCCCGTGCGAAGGTTTCCCGGTCGCCGGTCGCGGGCAGGCCCCCCGCCAGCGGCATGCTGCGCCAGCGGTGCGCAGTGCTCGCGCCCTGCAGCAGCGCGAGGATCGGCTGGAGGAACAGCCGTGCGGTCACCATCGCCGAGGTGGGATTGCCCGGCAGGCCCAGCACCAGCGTTTCCCCCGCGCGGCCCAGCCACACCGGCTTGCCCGGCTTGATCGCCACCTTGTCGAAGAGCTGCTCGAGCCCGTGCGCCGCGAACATCGGTTTCGCAAAGTCACGTTCGCCGACCGACGCGCCGCCGGTGACCACCACCAGATCGGCACTGCCGAGCAATTCGCCCGCCTGTCGTTCGAGCGCGGGCAAATCGTCGAGCCCGCGTTCGCGGGTGGTCACCACCCCGCCCTCGCGTTCGACCAGCGCCGCCAGCGCATAGCTCGTGCTGTCGGGGATGGCGTAAGGCGCGCGCTGCGCCGATCCGGGCTCGGCCAATTCGTCTCCAGTGGCGAGCAGCGCCACCTTCGGTTGGCGATGAACGGCAGTTTCGGACCTGTCTCCCGCCGCAATGGCGACCAGCGCTTTCGGGTCGCAGCGCGTGCCCTGCTCGAGGACGATATCGCCTTTCGCGAAATCACTTCCCTGCTGGCGGATGTGGCGGGCCGGGCCGAACCCGGCGGAGAAACGCACATCCTCACCCTCGCGCGAGGCATGTTCCTGCATGATGACGCAATCGGCGCCCTCGGGCAGCGGCGCCCCGGTGAATATCCGCACGGCCGTCCCGGTGGCCAAAGGGCCGTCATAGGGGCAGCCGGGCCGCGCTTCACCGACCACCCGCATCGGCGCGTCGGAGACGACACTCTCCAGCCTTACCGCATAGCCATCCATGGCGGAAATCGTCCGGCGCGGTGACGGGATATCGGCAGTAACATCGGCGGCGAGAGTCCGTCCTGCAGCCTTGGATAGCGCAATCGTCTCAGCCTCGAGCGGAGCGATATGCTTGGAAAGCAGCGCCATCGCCTCGTCGAAAGATATCATGCGCGCTGCCAGTCACCCGACTGGCCGCCTTCCTTGGCGGTGACGCGGATGTCCGCGATGGTCATGCCCTTGTCGACCGCCTTGAGCATATCGAACAGCGTCAGGCAGGCGATGGACACTGCGGTGAGCGCTTCCATCTCTACCCCCGTGCGTCCTTCGGTCCGCACCGCCGCTTCGACGATGAAGCCGGGCCGCGCATCGTCGAACGCGATCGTCACCTCGACCTGCGAGAGCGGTAGCGGGTGGCACAGCGGGATCAGGTCCGCCGTCCGCTTGGCGGCCATGACCCCGGCCAGTTCCGCAGTTGCGATCACGCTGCCCTTGGGGGTCTTGCCCGCCTTCACCAGCGCAATCGTATCGGCTGCGCAATCCACCCGGCCCGCTGCCGTGGCGCGGCGCCCAGTAACGGGCTTGTCGCCGACATCGACCATGCGCGCACGGCCCTGCTCGTCGATATGGGATAGCTCGGCCAATTGCGGGTCCTCGATTGCTGCGGTCGGGCGGCGTTCGAGCATCATCGCGCGCGCCTGTCGAGCGGCTTCGCGAAAAAGACCACTATCTACGGTCAGACGGTCCGCCATCAGGGGGAGAAACTCGCGGACCGCCGCAAAACCTCAAGTTTGATTGACATTCAAATTTCTGCCCATGCCATAGTTTATCGTGTGGGGTTCTGATTGGTGACGCGATGCATTGGTGCAGGATGCCGGCATCGCCGACCGCGACGCGCATCAGCGCGACTTGCGGGGTGCTGGCTTAGGCGCGAAGAACCGCACTCACCCCGGCTTGGACAAGCCGGCGACGCTTTGCGGGAGAATGTTGGCGCTTGGCGTAGCTGGCGCTTGCGCCAGCCGAACGGCTACGGGCGCGACCCGCTCACCGAAAACGGACAGGGGGTTTCGGCATCGTCGGCCGCATCCGCGTCAACGTCACCGATCTGCCGGTCGGCCAGGCGGTGGATGTTCGGCGCATCGGGTTCGCGATACTGCCCCAGCAAGGCCAGCACGCCCTCTTCATCGAGCGGGCGCCCGAGATAGAAACCCTGTCCGAACTCTGCGCCCAGTTCGAGCGCGGTCTCTCGATCGCCGACGGTGGCGATATATTCGGCAATGCTTTCAAGCTTCATCGCCTCGATCATCTTGATAACGCCGCGGAGCATGTCGCGCCCTTGCGGTTCGCGCGCGCCCCGGATCAGCGAGCCATCGATCTTGACCTTGTCGAACTTGATTTCGCGCAGATAGACCAGCGATGCAAAGCCGGCACCGAAATCATCGAGCGCGATGCGGCAGCCTGCGCTACGCAGGAGTTCGACATTCCGGCGGGCGACGTCGAAATTCACCAGCATGGCGGTTTCGGTGATTTCGAACTGCAGGCGGTCGGACGGGAAATTCTTCCGCTTGATCAGATTGACGATTTCCGCTGCGGCGTTCTCGCTGCAAATATGGGCGGCGCTGAGGTTAAACGACAGACGGCAAGGCGGGACCCATTCGGCTGCAAAATCGAGCGCCTTGCTAAGCAGCGAGAGGGTGATTTCGCCGATCCGGCCCAGACGCTCGGCTGCCGGAATGAACAGCGCCGGCGAAACTTCGCCGAAGGTCGGATGATTCCAGCGGGCAAGCGCTTCGAAAGAGGTCAGTTCACCCGTCTTGAGATTGAGGATCGGCTGATACGCGAGCGTCATGTGTTCGATCGTGCCAATTTCCATCAGCTCGGCTTCGATGGCGTGCAATCGCCCCGTTTCTTCCTGGATCGCGCCATCGAACAGCTTGGTGGTCTCGAGATTTTCGCGCTTGGCGACATACAACGCCGCATCCGCATCCCGCAGCGCGCGATCGACATCGGGTGCATCTTCGCCCAGCACGCATGCGCCCGCGCATCCCCCGACGCTGACCAGCGCATTCGACAGGCGCATGGGCTTGCGCAGTTGCACCAGCGCATCGTCACAGGTCGCGACCAGCGCGCCGAGTTCCTCGGGGCACGACGATCCGCCGATAAAGATGCCGAATTCGTCCCCGCCCAGCCGACCGACGATCGTTCCCGCCGGCGATACGCGTTGCAGGCGGCGGGCGACATGGCGCAGCACGACATCGCCGGCATGGTGGCCATAGAGGTCGTTGATCGGTTTGAAGCGGTCGAGGTCGATTACTGCCAGCAGCCCGCATTGCCCGCCGTCCAGCTTTGCCTCGACATCGTGGATGAAGGCGAGGCGGTTGCGGACACCGGTCAGATTGTCGAACTCGGCCTGGCGCTGGGCAGAGCGCCGGGCATCGATCAGTTCGAGATTGGTTCGCTCCATTCCAACCAGCGCTGCATCGGCATCGAACTGCGCCTTGAACAGGCGGAGCTGCATCTTGTAGCTCGTCTCGGCGAGATACAGGCTGACCACGGTCAGCACGATGACCGCGACCGAAGCCGGCAGGTTGTTGCCTGCGTAGATATACAGCACGGCAGCGGCCAAGGGCAGCACGAAGCAGAAGAAGATCACCCGCGAGGCGAAGATAATCCCCGTCAGCGCAGCGCCCTGGGTCAAGGCCGCCAGCAGCGCGAGCGAGAGAATCTGCAACCACGCCGTGTTACCATTGTTAAACGCGACGCTGCCGAACGCGAGCAAGAGATAGAACAGCGTCTGCGAGCAGGACAGCAGCACGACCATGAAACCTGTCACGCGTGCTGCAACCGGATTGACGTCTTCCGACGCGCCTGCGGGCAGCGGCAACACCCAATGCCGGAAGCGCGTGATAACAGCGAGCACCAGGACGCCTGCCATGATCCGGGTGGGGGTCTGGTCCCAGGTCACCCACGCGATCCCGATAAAGGGCGCGATGATGGTCAGATAATAGATATGGATCGTGTTGCGCACCGACTTGATGCGTTCCCGACTGAACTTGGCGGCGATTTCGTTGTCGGATTCAAATCCGATCAACCTATCTATACGCCGCCAAAATTGCACTCGAGCCTTAAACATTAAGCCGAGGTGGCAGGCCGGAACGAAGGTATGGTAAACCGCACATCAGGGGAACTACGGTGTTGTGGCGCCCCGACGCGTGCCGAAGAACCTCTCCAATGGTTAACGGCACCAACGAAACCGCGCGAAAAACCGGCTGGATCGTCACGACGCAGCAACCGTTCGGTTCGGCGAACCGGAGCACGGGGCGTCCCTCCATGCTCGTTCGGATCGCGTGCTAGCCCTTGCGACATGGGAAACGCCGCGTGCGAACTCGGGAATGCGCGCAATCCCTACGCGCTCACGCGCCGCAGAATGTCGTCGATCGCCGCGACGAGTGCGGCGTTCAGCGACGGGTCGAGCGCATCGGGATGCGGATTGCGAAACTGGCCGCTGTCATTGTCGAAATAGCGGCCCGAGGCATGGTCGAACTCCGACGACACGGCCGCCCGCCGCAGGATGTCGGCCCCGATGCCGAGGTCCTTGCCGTCCATTCCATAGGCTTCCTTGACCATCTTGCTGCCGAGGAGCGAGCCGGGGTTCACTGCAATCACCGCCGGTCCGGCATCGGCGAACTCGTCCGCCATGTGGCGCGACCACATGGTCAGCGCGAGCTTGCTTTGCGCATAGACGTCATTGTCGGATAGCCGCTCCTCCCCCGCGAGCGCGGCGAGCGATACCGGGGCCTGTGCCGCCGAAGACAGGTTCACGATCCGCCCGCCCATGCCGATATGGAACGCCAGTTCGCTGGCTAGCACATAGGGCGCAATCGTGTTGACGACGAAGCGGACGTCGAGCCCATCGCCCGTCATGGGTTTGGCGATGCTGAAGACGCCGGCATTATTGATCAGCACGTCGAGATCGGGCTCTGCGCGGCGGATTTCATCCGCGAGGTGCCGCGTCGCCGCAATCGAGGACAGATCCGCCTGGTAGGTCGCGATCCGGCCATCGCCGTCCACGGCCGCGACAGCAGCGCGCGCCGCGTCCAGTTTCGCTGCGCTGCGCCCATGCAGCAGGACGGAGTGCCCTGTGGCGCGGAGCACCTTGGCGGTCTCGAAGCCGATGCCATCGGTAGCGCCGGTGATCAGGATGGTTTTGCTCATGATTGTCCGTTTGATATGCCTAAGGGCCGCTGGCCGAAATCCATCCGCCAGCCGTTATTCGGCGACGGTGAAGGCCGCGCTCGTTCGAATATAGAGAAGGCAGTCGTCTTCGGCGTCGCAGCTGATGGTGTGGACAGCATTCCCCATCGATCCGAAATAGCTGCCCGCCCCCAGCGCCACTTCAGCCGTGGTCTGCGGATTGGTGTAGCGAATCCCGCCGGACGTAACGACAGCCCGCAAGGTCCCGGCGCCTGTCTCGATCCGCGATGACGAACCGCCAGGCAGGCGCAGAAGCGATCCGCGTTCGCCGGTTTCCCGATCAGCCCACAGGAACGCCGTCTGCGCGCCGGATCCGTCGCTGGCAGGAAGGAAGGTCACATCGCCGCCATCGAGCCACACGAGATTGGACGCCGCAACATTGATCGGACGCTCGCCATTGTCGAACGCTTCGGCGGACGGCTGGACGAGATACGGACCGGAATCGATTTCGATATAGGCCATGTTGAACGCACCCCTCGCGGCGGTGACATGATCCTCGCCAGCAGGCTGCGTCCAAAAGGAGGACGGCGACAGCCACAGCGGCGCAGCCTCCGGGTCGTCATTGTGGATCTTCCCGCCGATCACGATACCGCGATAGGTGACATTGTGAATATGCGGCGGGGAGGAGAACCCTTCGTCGAAACGGACAAGGAAACCGGAGGCCTTGTCGCGGGCCCGATCGCCCCACAGATCGCCGGCCCGCGGGCTCGCATCGCCGCGCGCCGGGTTGAGCGCGCCCCATTCGACTGCATCGAATTCAACCACCTCGTAATGCGGCGTATCCGCGGCCGCGGCAGGCAGCGACGCCAGCATGGAGATGGCAGTGGCGGCGGCTATGATCGGCTTGGTCACGGAACTGCTCCTGTTGAGCCGGTCCAGCAAGACGGCTCTGGTGATGTTCGAGCATTTCGACATAATAGAGTGCCTTTTCGATATAAATGCGCCATGTGAGGTAACAGTATTCGTAGATCGGGTATAATCGATGGACACTGACAGCCTGCGCCTGTTCGTACGCGCCGCCGAGAAACTGAATATCAGCGCTGCCGGGCGCGATCTGGGACTGGCGCCTGCGGTAGCCAGCGCCCGGCTCGCGAGGCTCGAGCATGAAGTCGGCGCCCAGCTTCTCCACCGCTCCACGCGCAAAGTCTCAATCTCGATTGAAGGTGAGGAATTCCTGCCCTTCGCGCGCGAAATCCTGGCGCAGCGCGATGCGGCTATGGCCGCGCTGGGGCATGGCCGCGCGCAGGCCGAGGGCACGATCCGGTTCGCCGCCTCGAGCACCTTCGCACAGCTCTACGTCGCGCCGCTGCTGCCCGAATTTCTCGCCCACAATCCCGGCCTCCGCCTCGATCTGCGGTTTTCGGATACGCCTTTCGATCTGCTCGAAGGCAGTTTCGATCTCGCGCTGCGCAACAGCGCGCTCGACGATAGCAGCCTGAAGGCGCGCAAGCTGGCCGAGGTGCGCGGCGTGCTGTGTGCTTCGCCGGACTATCTCGCGCGGCGCGGAACCCCCGCCTCCCCCGCCGATCTCGCAGACCATGACCTGCTAGCCTTTCGCAGCATGGGTACGAGGACGCTGATTTCGAGCCGCGGGGAGAAAGCCGAATTCGCCTGCCCCGAGGAAAACTGCCGGGTGGTGATCGACGATGGTGCGAGCATGCGTTTCGCCGCGATTGCCGGGCTGGGCATCTCTCCCCATGCCGACTGGAACGTCGAGCAGGCCCTGCGCGACGGTACGCTGTGCCGGGTACTTCCCGAGTGGCATGTGCAGGACAACACCGCGCTCTGGCTGGTCTATCCCAAGACCAATGTCCTGACCGCCAAGGTGCGCGTGCTGATCGACTTCCTCGTCGAGAAAATCGGTCGCGATCCGCCCTGGCTGCAGTAAACCGCGCAGCTCCCTTCCCGCCACCCTCCCACGAAGACCACGAACCCCGCATGTCCATCCGTCCCGCCACCAGCCACGATCGCGACGCGGTCTGGCATATCCTCGAACCGGTGTTTCGCGCTGGCGAGACCTATGCCGTCGATCCCGCGATCTCCAGGCAGGATGCCCTGGCCTATTGGATGGGCGGCGACAGCGAGGCCTTCGTCTTCGAGGACGCGGGCGCAGTCCTGGGGACCTATTACCTGCGCCCCAACCACGGCGGCGGCGGGGCCCATGTGTGCAATTGCGGCTATATCACGGCCACCGCAGCGGAGGGTCGCGGGATAGCGCGGCAGATCGGCGAGGACTCGCTGCGCCGCGCACGCGAGCGCGGGTTCCGCGCGATGCAGTTCAATTTCGTGGTCGCCAGCAATGTCGGTGCGGTTCACCTGTGGAAAACGCTGGGCTTCGCCGCGGTCGGCCGGCTGCCGAACGCCTTCGACCATCCGGCCAGGGGCATGGTCGATGCGCTGATTATGTATCGTCAACTATAGAACAACCGACCAGGCCGATGGGGTGGCGGCTTGATTATAGCGAAAACCGGAAAACTCTTTGCCGGTCACGGGCGGTTTTCTTGCTTTGCCAATGTAATTATCTCGACTGACAAGACACGCATGCTTCGCGCAGCGTGCACAACAGCCAAGAGGTAAGCATATGACCGCTCTCGCCCCCCTCGTCCGCACCGGCGACGCCATCGTCGAAACGGCCAAGGCCCGTTACACCACCAAGTCCTACGACGCCTCGCGCCGCATCCCCGAAGCCGATCTGCAGGCCGTGCGCGACCTGCTCCGCTTCAGCCCCTCGAGCACCAATGCCCAGCCCTGGCACTTCATCCTGGCGGGCACGCCCGAAGGCAAGGAACGCGTGGCGAAATCGACCGCGGGCGGTTTCGGGTTCAACCGCAGCAAGGTGATCGACGCATCGCATGTGGTGGTGTTCGCGGCGCGCACCTCGATCGAGGAGGACTATCTCCAGCATATCCTCGACGTCGAGGATGCCGATGGCCGCTTCGTCGCCGATCCTGCAGCACTGCGCGAACAGATGCACGGCGCGCGCTCGATGTTCGTCAACATGCACAAGGAAGCGGGCGATCTCGACGCCTGGAGCCAGGCGCAGACCTATCTCAACATCGGCCAGTTCATGCTCGGCGTCGCCGCACTGGGTATCGATGCCACGCCGATGGAAGGCGTCGATCTCGACCTGCTCGACGAGGAGTTCGGCCTGCACGAAAAGGGTTTCCGTGCGCTGGTCGTCGTATCGCTCGGCTACCGCGCCGAAGACGATTTCAACGCCGCGCTGCCCAAGTCGCGGCTACCTGAAACGGAGGTCATCACCGAAATCTGACCCCCCTCTCTTTGGTGATACCTTCGAAGGCCCCGTCGAGTGATCGGCGGGGCCTTTTTGCGTGTTCGATCACACCTGGAGGGAAGCGGGAGAGCGTGTCGGGGAGGCTGTATTCCGCCCCTCCCTAACACGCTCGCAATCACAGTCAGCCGACGCTTTCCATTGTCAGCACCTTGCCGACCCATTCGGGCGCCTCGACCGCATCGGCCAGCAGCTTCGCGACATCGCCGCGCGCAGCTTCGCCCTTGGGATCGACATTCTCGCCCAGACGGACCTCGCCGGTGCCGTCCGCATCGGTCAACGATACCGGGCGCAGGATCGCATATTCGAGATCGGTCGCCTTGAGATGCTCGTCGGCCTCATGCTTGGCTTGGAGGTAGTGCGCGAGTTCGCTGTCCGGATCCGGATTGTCCGCCCCGACGCTGCTGAGCATCACGAAGCGGCGCACGCCATTGGCCACCGACAGGTCGATGAGCCGCTTGGCGCCGTCGCGGTCGACCTTGTCGGTCATCTCCGCCGGCGTGTCTCCACCCGAGCCCGCAGCGAACACGACCACGTCGCATCCCTTGGTCACGTCATCGGCCAGATCGGTCAGATCGGCCTCGCGCTGCTCCACCCCCTCGGGCAGGCCCGAGGTATCCGAACTGGCGCGCACCATGGCGACGGTATCGAGGCCCCGGTCGTGCAATTCGCGCACGAGCCTGAGGCCGGTATTGCCGGTCGAACCGGCGACGAGGACTTGCATGGATATTCTCCGAATTGGGTTGATGGGTCGCTGTCGACCGGGGTTTTAGGAAGGCAGGAAGATCGCCTTGGCGTTGACGAATTCCTTCATGCCGAAGCCGCCATGTTCGCGGCCGTAACCCGAATCCTTGACGCCGCCGAAGGGCATGTTGGGGTCCGCGGCGCCGAAGGAGTTGATCCGCACCATGCCGGTATCGAAATGATCGCGCGCCAGCCGGATCGCCTTGTCTTCGTCCCTGGTGAAGATGCCCCCGCCCAGGCCATAACGGCTGTCGTTGGCGATCCGCATTGCATCCTCGTCATCCTTCGCGCGGATGATCGAGGCCACCGGGCCGAACAGTTCGTCGTCATAGGCGGGCATGCCGGGCTTGCAGTCGGCGAGCACGGTGGCGGGGTAGTAATAGCCCTCGCCCTCCTCCGGATCGCCGCCGCACAGCAGCGTCGCGCCCTGCTCCACGCTCTTGCCGACCTGCTCGACCAGCGTGTCGAACTGCTCCTGGCTCGACACCGGACCAAGCTCGGTATCCTCGGCGGTCGGATCGCCCATCTTTGCACGCTGCATGCGCGCGACGAAGGCGGCAACGAAATCGTCATAGACCGCCTCGGTCACTACAAAGCGCTTGGCGGACACGCAGGTCTCACCATTGTTATAGAGCCGCCCCTGCGCGCAGGTTTCGACCGCGAGGTCGATATCGGCGTCCTCGAGCACGAGATAGGCGTCGTTGGACCCCAGCTCGAGGACGGTCTTCTTGAGGTTCTTCGAGGCAAGCTCGCCGATATGGCTGCCCGCGCCGTCGCTGCCGGTCATGGTCACCGCGCGGATCAGCTTGTGTTCGATGACCTTGTCGGACAGATCGTGCCCGACGAGGATGACCTCGAACAAATCCTTGGGCAGGCCGGCTTCAAGGCACAGATCGCGCAGCAGCAACCCGCTACCGGTGCAGATCGATGCATGTTTGAGGATCACCGCATTGCCCGCCATCAAATTGGCGGCGAGCACGCGCACCGGCTGGTAAACGGGGAAGTTCCACGGCTGCACGCTGTAGATCACCCCGATCGGCGAGAAGGTCACGATCCCGCGCTTGCGCCCGCCGCTGTGCTGGCGTTCTTGGTCGGCCAGTTCCTTCGGCCCATGGTCCGCAGTATATTCGAAAATACGCGCGCAGATCTCGACCTCGGTCTTCCCGTCCTTGATCAGCTTGCCCATTTCGCGCGTCATCAGTTCGGCAAAGCGGTCGGCATTGGCCCGCAGGACCTCGGCGATCTTGCGTAGATAGGGCGCACGCTCGTCATGCGATTTGGTGCGCCAGTCGAGAAACGCGGCATGCGCCGCTTCGATCTTGGCGAACACCTCGCTCTCGCTCATGGTCTCATAGGTTTCGAGCGGCTCGCCGGTGGCGGGGTTGCGGGTCTGTATCTGGGTCATGTTTCGCTTTCTCGCTGTGGGGGGAGCGCTCGCCGATCCGCCCGGGACCGGCGCAGCTGCACGCCGCAAGGTTCAGCAAGACAACGGGAGCGACCACCCCCCGTTCCGTTCGCACCCGCAACAAACGCGTTCACGCGCTCGAACGTGCGTCAGGCAGGGTGGTTTGGCGCAAGGGGCCGGACAGGCCCACGACAGGCGTCGATTGGGGAGCGGGAGTTGCTAAGATGGGTCGTGCGCAGCAGCCGAAAGCTGCCGCTGCTGCACATAGCTATGCCAATTGAATTGGTAGCGGAGGAGGGACTTGAACCCCCGACACGCGGATTATGATTCCAACGGAAGCGGCTGGTAGACGCGTCTACGTAGAAGGTGTCAAAGTTCGCGGCATTGATAGCTGGAACCGCGTTTCAGAGCGGTCGGACAACACCTGCATTTCGCCACCATGAGCCTGGGCGATTTCCCTCACGATGAAAAGGCCGAGGCCCAAACCCTTCTCGCGATTGGAAACCTCCCCGCGCTGGAAGGGCATGAAAAGCTTCTCGCGAGCCGCTTCAGGGATCGGTTCGCCCTGATTAACAACCGCAAGATGGAACTCATCGCCTTCGACACCCGCTTCCAGTAAAATTGGTTTGGATAGGTCTCCATACCTGACTGCATTAGATAGCAGGTTAGAAACTAGCTGTCCGATCCGGTGCGTATCGCAATCGACCGCTTCCAAATCAGCAAGTGCGCAGTCAATTTCTACATCCACAGCAACAGCCGTTATCTCTTGGACAACATGACGCAAAACATCCGCTAGACTATCTTTGTTTGAATAGTCGAGCGGGATCCCCGTCCCCAATCGGCCCCTGGCGAAATCGAGCACGTCGTCGATCAGGCCATTAGCGCGCGCGAGGCTTCCCCTCATCTCCCTTATTACGGTCGATGTGCGTTCATCCCCCTCTGCGTGTCGCTCCAATATCCACGTTCCGGCCGCTATGGCCGCGAGCGGATTGCGCAGATCATGACCGAGAACGGCTATGAATTGATCCCGCAGCTCAAGTTGCGCGTGTTCATTCTTAAACCGCTCTTCAGCCCTGGCCCTAGCCTCAACCAACGAGCGCTCGAATTTCAGGCGTTCGGTCGCTTTGAACAGCGTGAGCCGGGTGAAGAGGTGCTCCCCGTTTAGTCCCCGCTTTTCCTTGGCATTCCCGATAACGGGAATCTTGTCAGCGTCACCGACTTGCAGGTCGAACGCGATCTCATGGGCTTCGCCTTGCAGCCGCAGCATCGGTGCGAGATGGGTCTCGAAAGCGATCTTGCCGCCGAACGACAGGATCTTATGGACCTGCTTACCCATTAAGTCGTCCGGCGAACAGTTTAACCAGTCGGCCAAAGTTTGATTCAACTTCGCAATCCGCGCGTCCGGAGTGACGGAGAGATACCCGCACGGAGCCTCATCATAAAGCTCGACTAGATTCTCAGTTGGAAGATTTGAGGAAGTCACGGATCGCGTTGATCACCTCGTCTGGCGCACTGAGATTTGGGCAGTGCCCGGTCGCTCTAAGCAACCTGTATTCGCTGTTCGGCAAGTTAGCATGAACATATTGCCCGACCTTTTCTGGAGCGATGATGTCCTGCTGGCACTGAAGAACCAGCGTTCGCGCGGTGACGTCCGGCAGATCCTTCCGGTTATCTCCGTAGAATGTCACCCTTGCGAATTCGCGAGCGATGTCCGGGTCGGTCGCGCAAAACGATTTCGTGAGCCGCTCGCCCAGTTCCGGTCTATCGCCGTTACCCATAATCTGGGGTGCCATTGCGGCTGACCATCCGAGGTGGTTCTCATCTAGAAAGCTTAGCAGCTCCTCGAGCTGCGCCTTAGAGAAGCCTCCCAAATAATCGTCGTCGTCGATGTAACGGGGCGATGGGCCGACCATCACGATCTCGCCAAACTGATCCGGTCGCCTGATCGAAGCGAGAGCGCCGATCATTGCGCTGACAGAGTGCCCAATGATCACAGCATTCTGAAGGCCGAGCGCATTTCCAATTTCAACCAAGTCGGACGCATAACCGTCTAGCGACGAGTATTTGGCTGGATCATAGGCTGATAAGTCGGACTCCCCCGCACCGACATGGTCGAAAAGCACAACCTGAAAGTCTGCCTCGAATTGGTGCGCAACGTCCTTCCACATGTGTTGATCACAACCGAAGCCGTGAGCAAAAACTAGCGCTCGTCCCTCGTTGCCGCGCACCGACACATTGTTTCGAGTCAGAACGAGATCATCCCCCATGCTCGGGTTCTAGAACTCGTTACAGAATTTGCAAATTGCGATGATCCGATGGGTTGGCGAGAGCATGTGCTCCGGTTTTTTGCAAGATGGCCCCCAACCCCGCCTCTCCCCAATCTCAAGGGCCACATTCTTCTCGGGATCACGAAGAACGTGAGTGTGGAATAGCGGAGCCGCAGATTATGATTCCAACGGAAACGGTTGGTAGACGCGTCTACGTTGATGAAGATTGAACTCTAGGACCCAATCCTTCGTTTCCCCTCCTCTAGAAAGTCGGTGAGCAATTCGGCTTTGTATCCGGCGTTTTCGAAACCGAGATCCAAGCCGCCACACCCACAAAATAGGCTGAGTATGGTTTGTTGAATAGGCATTGCAACTTTCAGAACCAATCGCCTGGCAGGCAACTTTCCACTCGTCACTACCTGAAGTTTCCAGCACTGCGCAACGGTTTAGGGCGATGTATGCTCTTACATCACCGGCTTCAGTGCGCCCATACCAAAGGGCCAGAATCTGGCAATAAGCTTCAACTGTAGAGCTAGCGCTTTACCAAATTTGGTAGCGGAGGAGGGACTTGAACCCCCGACACGCGGATTATGATTCCGCTGCTCTAACCACCTGAGCTACTCCGCCCCATAGAGGCATGCCGGGGCGATAGCCCCCTCGGCAGGCGGCGCATTTAGGGCGGTCCGCGATTGCGGTCAACCGCGCAAATGCGCCTCGTCCGCGTTTTCTGCGGATGCTTGCGATGCCGCCTCGTTCATGCGCCGGACCTTGGCTGCCAGCCCACGGTTGAGCGCATGCGTCAGCGCGGTATCGACCTCGGGCACGGCGCGCGCATAATGCGCCAGCGCATCGCGGTCGAAAGTCGCCACGCGGGTGCGTTCGGTCACCACCACCGTGGCCGAGGCGGTCTGGCCCGACACCAGACTCATCTCGCCGAGAAACTCCTCCGGGCCGCAGGTGCCCACGACCTTGCCGTCGCACTCCACCCGCGCCGCGCCGCGCGCCACATAGATCAGCGGCGGGTCGGGCTGGTGCTGGTTCATCAGCACCGCGCCCGCGTCGACATCGCGCCATTCCATCAGATCGCGCAGGCGCTGCTGGCGGCCGGCATCCTCGATACCGAGCAGGCGCTGGAACAGGCTGGTTTCCTCTTCCAGCATCGCGCCGCGCCGCGCACGGCGGCGCAGCACCGATATCTGCATCCCGTTGATGATCAAAAAGACCGCGGCGATGATTGCCCAGCCAAGCTGGTCGGTCAGCGCGAAATGCGCCAGCGCTGCAAGCCCGGCGACAAACATCGCATAGCGCAGCTGCCTGATCGTGGTCGCTGCCATCGCCGCGACCGCCAGCAACGCCGCAGCATAAGCCAAGATAGTGGCGATTTCAGCCATCCCCCGTCCCCTCGTAAAGCACGGCTCTTATGCCGCGCTCCGGCCCCTGAATGCAAATTCCTTTACCGCTTCCCACGGCCCGCCGCGATAGCGAAAGAGCGCAAGGCCGCGAAAGGCGAAGGGGCGGGGTTCGATCGTGCCCGCCAGCGCCGCTTGCAGCGCCTTGGCCTCCTTGGCGGTGACCTTGTTCTGGATCGTGACGTGCAAGCGCGGGCGATGCTGGTCCTGCTGCGTCAGCATGCCGCGAAAATGCTCGGCGATCATGTCGCGCAGCGCGAGCATGTCGGGGCTGGACAGCTTGATCGCAGTGCCGCCGCCGAGCGACATCAACCCCTCGACCTGCCCCGCAACCGGCGCGAATTCGCCCGCAAGGCGTTTGAGATGGGTACAGGCCTCCGCCTCGCACATGGCCGGAAGCGCGTGGAACAGCGTGACATGCGCGTCGAGATAGTTGCGCTCGGGCGGGAAATGCTCGGTTCGCAGCGCCGTGTAACGGGCGTGCAGGTCGCGCGGCAATTGCGCGGTGACGATCAGCGGGGCGGCGTCCGCCGCGCTCACATTTCCCCGCGGCGGCGGCGGATCTCGAACCATTCGGCGACGTTGCGGTTATGCTCTTCCAGCGTCTCCGCAAAGGCATGCCCCCCGGTGCCATCGGCAACCATGTAGCGCGCGCTCGTTTCCGCGGGGTTCAGCACCGCCGCGATCGCTTCGCGCCCGGGATTGGTGATCGGCCCCTTGGGCAGGCCGACCATCGTATAGGTATTGTAATCGTTGATCGCGGCGATTTCGGACTGGCGGATGCGCCGCCCCAGCGGCTTGCCCTTGGTGAGCGGGTAGATGATCGTCGGGTCGGCCTGCAGCAGCATGCCGTCCTTCACGCGGTTGGAATAGAGCCCGGCGACCATCCTGCGCTCGCGCGCGACCCCGGTTTCCTTCTCGACGATCGAGGCGAGGATTACTGCGTCCTTCACATTGTCGACCGCGATGTCGGGCGCGCGCTTGGGCCAGGCTTCGGCGAGATAGTTCTGCATGGCCGCCTGCATCCGCGCGAGCACCGCGCTGCGCGCCTCGCCGCGCTCGAAGTCATAGGTATCGGGCAGCACCGAGCCTTCGACCGGCACCGGGATTTCGCCGGTCAGGTGATCTTCCGCCATCAGCCGTTCGTGGACCAGTACCGAGGGCAGGCCTTCGGGAATGGTCACGAAGCGCCGGATCACCTCGCCATGCTGGAAGGTGTCGAGGATCTGCGCATTGCTCACCCCGGCGGGCAGCAGAAATTCGCCCGCCATGATCGGATCCGACGAACCGAACAGCTTGGCGCGCAGCAGGAAGCCTTCGGGATTGGCGATCAGCCCTTCGTCACCGAGCTTGTCGGCGACCGAAGTCAGGCTGGCCCCCGACGGAACGATGAAGTTGGTGTCCTCGTCGATCTCGGCGGTGCCCCACCAGCCCGACAGGAACCAGATCGCCCCGATGGCGAGAACCAGCGCGAGGACGCCTGCGAGGAGGCACCCGGCCTTTTTCACGTCAATCGACCTGTTTGAGGATCAGCGATGCATTGGTGCCGCCGAACCCGAAGCTGTTGTTGAGCACCGCCTTCACTTCGCGCTGCTTGGCCTGCTTGGGGACCAGGTCGACACCTTCGGTGCCCTCGTCGGGATTGTCGAGATTGAGTGTGGGCGGGACGATCTGGTCGCGGATCGCGAGGATGCAGAAGATCGCCTCGACCGCACCGGCGCCGCCCAGAAGGTGCCCGATGGCCGATTTGGTGCTGCTCATCGATGCACCGCCCAAATCGTCGCCCAACACGCGCTTGACCGCGCCCAGCTCGATCGTGTCGGCCATGGTCGATGTGCCATGCGCGTTGACGTAATCGATATCCGCAGCGGTCAGGCCCGCCTTCTTGAGCGCCATGCGCATGGCCAGTTCGGCGCCCTTGCCTTCGGGGTGCGGCGCCGTGACGTGATAGGCATCGCCCGACAGGCCATAACCGACCACTTCGGCATAGATCTTCGCGCCGCGTGCCTTGGCGTGTTCGTATTCCTCGAGCACCACCACGCCCGCGCCCTCGCCCATGACGAAACCGTCGCGGTCCTTGTCATAGGGGCGGCTGGCTTCGGTGGGGCGGTCGTTCATGCTCATGTTGAGCGCGCGCGCCTGCGCGAAACCGGCCACGCCGAGCGGGTTGATGGTGCCTTCGGCGCCGCCCGCCAGCATGACGTCGGCATCGTCGAGCGCGATCATCCGCGCGGCATCGCCGATCGAATGCGCCCCGGTCGAACAGGCCGTCACCACCGCGTGGTTGGGGCCCATCAGCCCGTATTTGATCGAGACCTGGCCCGAGATGAGATTGATCAGCCGCCCATGGACGAAGTGCGGCGACACGCGGCCGGGGCCGCGCTCGTGCAGCACGATGCTTTCCTTCTCGATTCCCGGCAGCCCGCCGATGCCCGAGCCGATCGAGACGCCGGTGCGCAGCTTGAGTTCGTCGTCCATCTCGTCGAGGCCGGCGTCTTCCAGCGCCTGGCCCGCGGCATCAATGCCATAGATGATGAACGGATCGACCTGCCGCTGGACCTTGTGGTCGACGCGCTTGTCGGGGTCGAAGCCGAACTCGTGGTCCTTGGGCTTCACCTCGCAGGCGATGGTGCATTTCTGCCCCTCGGTGTCGAAGCGCGTGATTTGCGCGGCTCCGCTCTTGCCCGCGATCAGGTTCTTCCATGAAGTCTCCACGTCACCGCCCAGGGGGGTGACGAGGCCAAGTCCGGTTACGACCACACGACGCATGTAATTCTCCGCAGATAAGACAACAGGCCCGGCCCGCTATGGGGTCGGGCCTGTCCGGTCCCGCATATAGTGCGGGATTCGAAAAGCGCGAGGCTTAGCCCTTGTGCTCTTCGATATACTTGGTCGCGTCGCCGACGGTGGTGATCTTCTCAGCCGCATCGTCGGGGATTTCGACGCCGAATTCCTCTTCGAAGGCCATGACCAGCTCGACGATGTCGAGACTGTCCGCACCGAGATCGTCGATGAAGCTGGCTTCCTGGGTGACCTTGTCGGCCTCGACGCCGAGGTGCTCGACGACAATTTTCTGCACGCGGTCGGCAGTATCGCTCATTTGTGTCCCTCTCAGATTGGGGGTTTGTGAATTGCCTGTCGCCCTAATGAACGCCGCTGGCAAGCGCAAGGGGCTCGCGACAGCAGCATAATAAAGCGATTTCCCTACCAAACGCCAACCGCGCCCAGCTTATCCCGGCGGATAGCGGCGGTCGAGCTGGCGTTCGGCGCGCATCCGGCTCGCCACGCGGTCGAGACCGGCTTGCGCATAGGCCCGCCCGTCGGCCGTCATCCGCGTGCGCTGATACAGATCCGCCGCTTCTTCCAGCCGGCCATCGCGTTCGGCGCACAAGCCTGCATTGAACAGGAGCGACGCATGATCGGGATAGGAGGGCAGCATCGCTTCGAACTGGACGCAGGCCGCCGCCTGATCGGACTTGGTCAGCCGGACCGTCTCCCTGAAAGCGCTGGAATCGGCGTTCGCCAGGCCCTTGCGGCTTTCCATGATGCGCACATCCGCGCGCCTGAATTCGGGAGCAAGGTCATAGCGTACGCGCTGGGCAAACTCGTCCACCATCGAATCCATCATGCGCGCGGGCGAAGGCTCGGACTTGTCGTTCGCGCAATAGCGCTGCGATTGCACCAGGTCGTCGTCCGCCGCGTAGAGCGTCCCGCCTTCACGCGCGATGAGTCGCAGCGAAGGAGAGAAGCGAACGGTCATCTTGCGACAGCGGAACACATCGACCGTTTCCTCGATGCATTTCTTGTTATCGTCGCGGCGCACGCAGCGGGTGCGCTTCTCCGACCCGTCGCGGACTTCCGAAACCTCGCCGCTTGCGGTGCCCCGCAGCGTGGCTCCTACCGGACCGCTGAAGGCCTCCTCGGGCGCCCCACCAGCCGCACCGTAGATATGGTAGGTGTTACCGCCGCCCGTCGCCGACTTGATCGTGAAATAGGGCTGCGAATCCAGCCGGACATCCTCCAACCGGTCGGTGATCGCAATGGCGAGCTGTTCGCCGACATCGCCGCCGAAGCGTTCGACCGTGATTTCCTCGACCTCGACCGCACCGGCCGTGCGCGCCGGGTAGACACCTTCGACGGTCAGCACCTCGGCCAGCGCGATATCCGGGCTGGCCAGTGCCAATCCCGCCATCGCCAACAGTGAATATGTCCGCATTCCATCCCCCGTTTCTCCGAGGGAAGGTCTAGGTCAGCGCGGTGACGCTGTCATGAACAAATCGGTCAGCTATTGTCAGGCTTCGGCGCTTCCACGGTCCGGACATGCACGTCGCGCAGCTGGCGCGGGCTGACGAGATTGGGCGCGCCCATCATCAGGTCCTGCGCCTTCTGGTTGAGCGGGAAGGCAATCACTTCGCGAATGTTCGGCTCGTCGGCTAGCAGCATCACGATGCGGTCGATCCCCGGGGCCGAACCGCCATGCGGCGGGGCACCCAGCTTGAACGCCTCGATCATGCCGCTGAAGTTCTCGTCGACATCGGCCTGGCTGTAACCGGCCAGTTCGAACGCCTTGTACATGATGTCGGGGCGGTGGTTCCGGATTGCGCCCGAGGACAGCTCGTAGCCATTGCAGACGATGTCGTACTGCCACGCGAGGATATCGAGCGGGTCCTTGGTTTCCAGCGCTTCCATCTCGCCCTGCGGCATCGAGAAGGGGTTGTGGCTGAAATCGATTTTCTTCTGTTCTTCGTCATATTCGAACATCGGGAAATCGACGATCCAGCAGAATTTGAAGCAGCCTTCCTCGATCAGGCCGAGTTCCTCGGCCACGCGGGTGCGCGCGGCGCCAGCCAGCTTGGCGGCGTCCTTTTCCTTGCCCGCGGCAAAGAACAGGCCATCGTTCTCGCCCAGCCCCAGCTCGGCATAGAGCTTTTCCATGCCTTCGGTGCCGTGGTTCTTGGCGATCGGACCGCCGAATTCGCCGCCCTTGCGGGTGACATAGCCAAGGCCCGCGAAACCTTCGCGGCGCGCCCAGTCGTTCATCTCGTCGAAGAACTTGCGGCTCTTCTCATGCGTGTTCGGTGCGGGGATCACCCGCACGCGGCCGCCACCGCCGACGATCTTCTCGAACAGGCCGAAGCCGGAGGTTTCGAAGTGTTCGGTCACGTCCGAGATGATCAGCGGGTTGCGCAGGTCGGGCTTGTCGCTGCCGTATTTGAGCATCGCTTCGGCATAGGGGATGCGCGGGAATTCGCCCGCGGGGGTCACGCTCTTGCCGCCCGAGAATTCCTCGAACACGCCCGCCAGCACGGGTTCGATCGCCTGGAAAACGTCTTCCTGCGTGACGAAGCTCATTTCGAAGTCGAGCTGGTAGAACTCGGGGCTGCGATCGGCGCGCAGGTCTTCATCGCGGAAACACGGCGCGATCTGGAAATAGCGGTCGAAGCCGGCGACCATCAGCAGCTGCTTGAACATCTGCGGCGCCTGCGGGAGCGCGTAAAAGCGGCCCGGGTGCAGGCGGCTGGGTACGAGGTAGTCGCGCGCGCCTTCGGGGCTGGAAGCTCCCAGGATCGGCGTCTGGAACTCGCTGAAACCCTGGTCGGTCATCCGGCGGCGCAGCGAGGTGATGACCTTGTTGCGCAGCATGATGTTGGCATGCACGCGCTCGCGCCGCAGGTCGACGAAGCGGTACTTCAGACGCGTCTCTTCCGGATAGTCCTCGGCCGAGTTGACGATCAGCGGAAGATCGTCCGCGCGGCTCTGGACGGTGACCGCGCGGGCAAAGACCTCGATCCCGCCGGTCGGCAGGTTCGGGTTCACCGCGGCATCGGCGCGCGCCTTGACCACGCCATCGATGGTGACGACCGATTCCAGCTTGAGCTTGTCGAGGACCGGCAGCGCCTCGCTGTCTTCGTCGGCGACGATCTGGGTGATGCCGTAATGGTCGCGCAGATCGACGAACAGCACACCGCCATGATCGCGCTTCTTATGCACCCAGCCCGACAGGCGAACGGTATCGCCGACATTGTCCTTGGTCAGCGCGGCGCAGGTATGGGTACGATAGGCGTGCATCTAAAGCTCGATCTTTCTGCCGGAGATTGGTTGGAACCGCGCGCGCATCCGGGCGCCGCACGAGAGCGCGCCCCTAACAGCCACCAAGGGCCGTTTTGTCAAGATTTCTCTGGGTCCGCGCTAGGCGAGTCGCGCGCGGCGCAAGGCGCGCAGCGTGCCGGCTCGCACCCACGGGCGCACCCCCGGCTCGGGCGCCCTCACCCCGCAGCGCGCGAGCAGGCCGTTCATCGCCCAGGCATCGTCCTGCATCAGGCTGCTGTGCGAACGCCAGGTCACCGAGAGCGAGATCGACGGCTCGGTCCCGACCGTGACCGTGTGCGGGGCCTTGAAGGGAACGTGGAGCGCATCGCCCGGGGCAAGGTCGAAGGGCCAGCCCTGCGCCGCCAGTTCGGGTCGCCATTCGAGCAGATTGTCGCCGCTGCGGTGGAAGCGTTCATTGTCCGACCGGGACGGCAGGCCGCAGGATGGCGGCAGGATCGTGAACCGTTTGCGGCCGGAGATCTGGAACAGGATATTGTATTCCGGATCGAAATGCAGCGGGGTGACGAGCCCCGGCGAGCTGATGAACAGGAACGCGGTGGGTTTGACGATCGCCCCGGTACGCGGCTCGACCACCGGCGCCACGGCCTGCAGGATATCGGCGACGAGCGGCGCGAAATCGGGCCATCTGTCCAGCTCGCGCAGCATGATCCAGCGCTTCGCGCCCTCGAGGCCGGGCACCATGGGCCGCAGGTCCGCCGGATACTCGGGCAGCACGCGGAAGCGCTGCTGCGGCGTATCCTCGCGTATCTCGATCAGCGCGCGATCGGCCGCCGCGATGGTATCGGCCAGCCGCGACCAGTCGAAGCACGGTTCGACGTCGAGCCGGTGCGAAAGCAGGTGCGCGGCTTCGGGATAGGCCCCCCACAGCGGTGCGCGGTCGAAGCCGGGCGTGGCTGCGACTGCATCGAAAGCATGCTGGAATTCCATGCGGGACATGGGGGGCACCATGGCACCCCAAGCGTTAAGACCAGCTTGACCGGACTTGCGGCAGGTCTAAAGCGGCGCGCATCGCGACGGTGCATAGTTGCCGCCGAACGATTGCGGGCCACGCCAGACGCGCTAGCCTGAACCTGCGGGACAAGCCCGCAACTCGATGGGCCCCGGCCCGGGGGCGGCACTCCGCCCGACAGAAACGAAAAGATACGATGAAAATACACGAGCTTATTACCGAGACTGCACCGCTGGCCGAATTGTGCGAGCGACTGGCGAAAAGCGATTTCGTCTGCGTCGATACCGAATTCATGCGCGAGAACACCTATTGGCCCGAGCTGTGCCTGGTGCAGATCGGCAATGAGGAAGAGGCCGCGGCGATCGACCCGCTGGCCGACGGCATCGACCTCACCCCGCTGTGGGACCTGATGTGCGACAATGACGAGGTGCTCAAGGTCTTCCACGCCGGCGGGCAGGACGTCGAGATCGTCTATAATTTCACCGGCAAGACCCCGCAGCCGATCTTCGATACGCAGATCGCGATGATGGCGATCAGCCAGAGCGAACAGATCGGCTATGCCAATCTGGTCGAAAGCTGGCTGGGCCTCACGATCGACAAGGGAGCGCGGTTTACCGACTGGGGCCGCCGCCCGCTGACCGAGCGGCAGATCGAATATGCGATCGGCGATGTCACCCATCTGGCGGACATCTTCCCGCGCATCCTCAAGAAGCTGATGAAGACCGGCCGCGGCGTGTGGCTCGATGCCGAAATGGAAAAGCTGGCCGATCCGGCGAATTACGCCAATGACGCCGACATCGCGTGGAAGCGCATTCGCTCGCCGGGGCGCAATCCGGCGGTGCTCGGACGGCTCAAGGCGCTGGCCGCGTGGCGCGAGAGCGAGGCGCAGCACAAGAACATCCCGCGCGGGCGCATCATGCGCGACGAGACGCTGGCCGATATCGCCAGCCACCCGCCCAAGAAACAGCCCGACCTGATCAAGGTCCGCGGCCTGTCGAACGCGTGGAAAGACAACGACATCGGCAAACGGCTTCTCAAGGTGCTCGACAAGGCCGAACCGCTGCCGAAAGAGGAAATGCCCGACAAGCCCAAGCGCGGTGCACCGCTGGGCAAGGAAGGCGCGCTGGTCGCCGATCTGCTCAAGCTGCTGCTCAAGATCCGCGCGCGCGAGATCGACGTCGCGTCGCGCCTGCTGACCAAGGCCGACGAGATGGAAGCGCTCGCCGCGGGCGCGCGCGACCTCAAGATTCTGACCGGCTGGCGCTACGAAGTCTTCGGCAAGGATGCGCTCGAACTGGTCGAAGGCCGGCTGGCTTTCGCGGTCAAGGACGGCCGCCTGCTGATGACCCATGTCGATGAACTGCACGCGGGCATGGTCGAAGCGCAGGCAGCGGAGTGATCCGCGCGGCAAATATCCTCCCCGAGACGGGGAGGGGGACCATCCGCAGGATGGTGGCGGGGCACGTCGATAGGCTCCGAACCGACGATTTTGCCCCTCCACCCCGCTTCGCGCGGTCCCCCTCCCCCGTCGGGGGAGGCTACGCATGAGCACTTATCTTCCCACGCTCAAGCAGCTCCAATATCTCGTCGCGCTCCACGAGCACGGCCATTTCGGGCGCGCGGCGGATGCCAGCTTCGTGTCGCAATCGACGCTGTCGGCGGGCATTCGCGAGCTCGAATCGCTGCTCGGCGTAACGCTGGTCGAGCGCAGCCGCCGGGTCGTGCGCTTTACGGCGCTGGGCAACCAGGTGGTCGACAAGGCGCACCGCATCCTGCGCGAGGCGGAGGAACTGGCCGATCTGGTGCAGGCCGCGGGCAAGCCGCTGGCGGGCCAGCTGCGGATGAGCGTGATCCCCACGATCGCACCGTTCCTGCTGCCGCGCTTCCTCCCGCGCCTGCGCCGCGAACGGCCCGACCTCGAACTGCTGCTGCGCGAGGAAACTAGCCACGATGCAGTCGAATCGCTCCAGCACGGCCGCGTCGATTGCGTGCTGCTCGCGCTGCCCTTCACTACCGGCGAGGTGGAAAAGGCGCATATCGCGCATGACGAACTCTACGTCGCCTTCCCCAAGGACGACCCGCGCGATCCGCCCGAATTCGTGCCCCCGAGCATGATCGACGAGGGGCGGCTGCTCCTGCTCGAGGACGGCCACTGCCTGAAGGACCACGCGCTGGCCGCGTGCAACCGCCCCGAAATGCGCGCCAGCGCGACGATGATCGGCACCAGCCTGCACACGCTGGTGCAGATGGTCGATAACGACCTTGGCCTGACCATGCTGCCCAAGATGGCGGTCGATGCGGGGATCCTCAACGGGACCGACGTCGTCGCCCGCCCGCTCAAATCGAAGAACGCCACCCGCGAGATCGCACTGATCTGGCGCAAGAACTCGCCAAGGCGCGCGGATTTCGAACTGCTGGCCGAGGAATTGCGCGCGGGTTAGGCGGCAAGGGACGGCATTTGTCCCATTGCCGCCAAAGCAAGTTTACGCGGATTTCGTCCGCCTTGCGCCCTTGCGTCGGTCATTCGCGAGTAGCTACTTAGCTCCCAGTTCCAGTCACTACTCCCCTTAGCGCCACCCTTGACAGGCATTCTCCACGGGCACCTTCTTTGGAAGGCGGGCGGCCAGAGCGCGAAACCTCTCTCGTCCACACCTTGATATGAAGCACAAAATTCTGCGCTTTTTGGAAGGCGCTCTGTGGCAACCGAAGTATCAATGTGGAATGCGTATTGCTGATCGTAGATGATCGGGCGTTTTGCCGCTAAACTATTCGAATGACGGTTCAGATATTTACCAGCCGGGAAGAGCTTGAGCCCCATATTGAATCCATCCGTCAAGCGGCGGATTCTGAGCGCGCATCCTTTGGCTTCTTGCCCCCGAATGCCTACCGAGAGTTCGTGCAGCAAGGGCGGGCGGTCGCGGCCATCGATGGCTCGGGCGAAGAGCTCGTAGGATATTGCTTGTATGGGGGAGTGTTTCCCCAAGCGAAGATATTTCAAACTTATGTAGCGCCTAATTTTCGCGGCCATTCTATTGGTGAAAGGTTGCTGACTACCGTCTTGGAGGGGCTTGAAGAAAAAGGCTTCTTGAGCGCCGTAGCAAACGTCGCAGCCGACCTATCTGCGGCCAACCGATTCTACGAGAAAATGGGTTTTGATGTCGTCGCGACGAAGGAAGGCGGCAAAACGACGAAGCGGCTTATCAAGGTTCGTGCAAAGGAGCTTTCATCTCCCAGCTTGCTTGATCTGATCGACCAGCCGGCAAGCCAAGCTCGCGCACCGGTAATGCGAGGACCAAGACCCACTTCGGTGCCTCGATATGTTCTCGATCTAAATGTCATTTTCGACGTTACGAAGATGAGGCCTCGTTCGGAAGTCGCACAAGGTGTCGTGGCGGCAGCACTGGAAAACGACGTGAAGCTCGCGATTACGGCCGAGATATCGGCTGAGTTAGAGAAGCATAGTCGAAAGGATCAGCCGGATCCGATCCTGAATCTCTGTCGAGCGATCCCAACATTGCGATTGCCCGATCAAAAGACCCTATTGAGGCTGCGCGAAGAGCTACTCCCGATGGTCTTCCCTGAGAAAGCTCATCAAACCACGCTAAAAGCAAATGATGAGGCGGACCTTCGCCACCTCGCGACTGCGATCGAGGAAAACGTTGTTGGTTTCATCACATCCGACGAAGCCATTCTTCGCGCGGCTGACAAACTCAATGCTCGATATAACCTAAGCATCTTATCTCCGAGTACTTTCGGTCAGGGGTTTGAGGCCGAATTTGGAGCCAGACCACGAGCGTTCATCCAGACAGCGTCCTCCACCCTTCAACCGGCGAGTTTTGAAGAACAAGACAGGGAAGCCATCGGGCAACTCTTGCGAAACTATCACCTAAGCGACGTCCGCATACGCGGTACTCTCGCCGCAGGGACCGCAACTTCACCTCGTCGACGAGAGCTTGTTCGATCGGCAGAGGGGCTAGTGTGCTTTGCTAGCTGGGACTCGCCGCGACCTTCGGTCGTCGAGCGAACCTTACATATCTATGCGGACGAAACTCACCCCGACGCGATTCTGGCCATTAGGCACCTGCTGCGAATTGCTTGTCAGGACACAGGCGCGTGCCCCCTCACAATCTTCTCAATTAAGCCGCACCTTATGCAGCACCTAATTAGGAAAGTGGCTGTCGCGAACCATTTCTATGCGGATGGTTCCGATGCACCAAGAAATCCTGCCCTCCGTAAGGTTTCGCTCGGACGTGCGGTTCAAAGCGAGAATTGGTCAAATGCAGCGTCGACAATCGAACAAGCCACCGGCGTAAAACTCACTGGCGAACCGTCTACGACTAATGCGACGGCGATCCAGTTGACCGATGCCAGAGGCTCGAAGCGTTTTGCGAGCCTGAAAGAGATTGAAGAACTCTTCAGTCCCACGATTATCTGCGCCAGTGACCGCCCCGGCGTTATATTACCTATCAGGTCTGGATACGCTGAAGAGCTCTTCCACGGCGGGCAGCAACCCTATCTACTTGACCATGCCCAAGCCGCGCTAAAGGATACAAAAGCCTACATAGGAGGCAACTACGGCAGCGTCCCCGAAGGTGGGTTGGCATTCTTCTACGAGTCTGCTCCGCGTGGAGGACGAAAGGCGATCACGGCAGTTGCTCGAATCTTAGCGCGCTATGCTTTGCCTACAGATCAAGCTGCTGCAATCAGCCGCGACCGTGGTGTCTTACCTGTTGCAGAGTTTGAAAAAGCACGCGGGCGCGGGCTGAAGACGGTTATCGACATCGATACGGTGATGCTGTTTAGGAATCCCATCAGCAAGGATCGCCTTTGTGAAATCGGGTGCTGGGATGGCGCCAACCTCGTGACTGCGAAGGTTATCGATCCCGCCTCAGTCGCAACGCTCATGAAAGAAGGGATGCCGCAGCTTGGCTAAGAGTGAGATCCTAATTTCTGTCGAGCCAAGGTACCTTGCCAGCATTCTGTCTGGTGAGAAGACAGTCGAACTTCGTCGAAGAGCTCTCCGCATAACCGAGGGAGCGACAATATGGCTGTATTGCAAAGCCCCAATTGCGTCGATTTCGGCGGTCTGTCAGCTTCGCTATTCAGAGACCCTATCCGTGGCTGATCTCTGGGCTAAACACAGCTCTCAATTGGCGCTTTCGAAATCCGAATATGATGATTACGTTGAAGGACGTGATACCGCGCACGCTTTAATTCTGAGCGAGGTCAGATCGCTCGATAACCCAATCGATTTGGAGGCAGCGCGAGCTCTTCGGCTCAATTTCCAGCCTCCGCAATTCTTTATGCACCTTCGACCAGGTTGCGAATTGAAGGAACGCTTATCGATGTCCGCAGGATAGACATGACAAGACGATGCCGGTCGGAACGGACCGATTTTCCCCGAGGGGCTAGTTTACCAAATGTCGGCTCTACCCGTTCCAAGGTCAACGAGAGGACAGTCCGCTCCCGTCCCCATCCCGACATTTCCTACTCGCCCGCGCTCCGCTAAAATGGCGCCCGCTCTTTCTCGCCGTCGAACCAGCCCGATCCCGCCCCTTTCGCACCCCCGCGTTTTTTGCGCTTGGACCGTGTAACACCCGGTCCATGTCTACAGAGTGGCCGAGGGCGAATCCTAATCCATGTGCTTGAGGCCGACGCGCAGGTAATCCCAGCCGGTGATTACCGTCAGCACGGCTGCCGCCCACAGCGTAGCGAGGCCCACCGTGTGCGGGATATTCGCTTCGACCGCGCCGATCATCATGGTCCATTGCGGCAGGCCCTGGCCGAGGATCAGCGCGCCCAGCGCGACCATCTGGAAGGTCGTCTTCCACTTGGCCAGCCGGCTCACCGGGACCGAGACCTGCAGCGGGCCGAGAAACTCGCGCAGGCCCGATACGGCGATCTCGCGCATCAGGATGATCAGCCCGGCCACGACATGCATGTCGCCGACATAGGGTCCGCGTAGCACACCCTGCGCGGCCAGCACGAGGATCACCGCGGCAACCATGATCTTGTCCGCGATCGGATCGAGGAAGATGCCGAGCTTTGAGACGGTCCCGCTGGTGCGCGCCAGATAGCCGTCGAAGTAATCGGTGATGCCCATCAGGCAGTAGAGCCCGAAGGCGAGCAAAAAGCCGGTTTCCCAGCCTGGCCACCACAGGAACCAGGCGAGCAGCGGAATCGCGAAAATACGCGACAGTGTCAGCATGTTGGGCAGCGTCAGCATCGTGACGCCAGCCCTAGCGGCAATCGTCCCGTCGCAAAAGCCGCTGTGTGCCCTTGTCCGCCACCGCGATGGCACTAGACTTGGGCCACAAATGGGTTTCTGCCCGGGGGGTCATGCTTACATCCACGCATTTGCTGCGGCGCCGGCGGTTCCTGCCGCTGTTCGTCACGCAGCTGTTCAACGCCTTCAACGACAACCTCTACAAGACCACCATGGTCCTGTTCGTCGTTTACGCGGTCTATAATGACGAGACGACCGAGGCGGGGTTCAGCGGGCTCGCTTCCGCGCTGTTCATCCTGCCGTTCTTCATCCTGTCCGCGCTGGCGGGCCAGCTCGCCGACATGCGCGACAAGGCGAAGATCATCCGCACGGTCAAGCTGTGCGAGATCGGGTTGATGATGATCGGCGCGGCCGGCCTCTACATGGCGTGGCAGGGCATCATGGTGCAGACGGTGGCGATCCCGCTGCTGCTGCTCGCGCTGTTCCTGACCGGGGTGCAGTCGACCTTCCTCGGGCCGATCAAATACGCGATCCTGCCGCAGCACCTCAAAAAGGAAGAGGTGCTCGCGGGGACCGGACTGGTCGAGGCCGGGACCTATATCGCCATTCTTGCCGGCACGATCCTCGCCGGGCCGCTGGCGGTGGAACATACCGGCTGGGCCGCGATCGGCATTATCGTGACCGCCTGCATCGGCTATCTCGTCAGCCGCCAGGTGCCCCCCGCCCCGCCCATGGGCGAGATCGAGAAGCTCGACTGGCACATCCTGCGCGCCTCGGCGAAGCTGGTGCGCGATACGATGCACAATCCGGAAGTCTATTACGCGATCCTCGCGATCAGCTTCTTCTGGACCATCGGCGCGGTGCTGTTCATCCAGTTCCCGCCGCTCGCCAAGAACACGATCATGGCCAGCCCCGAAGTCGCCAGCCTGTTCCTGGTGGTGTTCTCGGTCGGCGTGGCGATCGGATCGGTGGCGGTCAATGCACTGCTCAAGGGGCGCGTCTCGGCGCGGTTTGGACCCGGATCGGTGATCGCGATGGGGGTGTTCGTGGTCGCCTTCTACGTCGTGGCGAAACTGTGGGAAGCGGACCAGCCGACCAGCCTGCTGGGGGTGAGCGAGTTCCTCGCCTGGCCCATGGCAGCGGTGCTGCTGCTGTGCCTGCTGGGCATCTCGGTCGCTGGCGGAATGTTCGTGGTGCCGCTCTACGCCTTCCTCACCACGCGCGTTTCGCCCGACAAGGCCTCGCGCACGATCGCGGCGAACAATATCGTCAATTCGGGCGCGATGGTGGGCGGGTCGCTCGTGGCGATGGGCATGAGCGCCATCGGGGTGCCGATTACCGAACAGATCCTGCTCTGCGCAGCGATGTGCCTGGTTTCCGCATGGCTCGCACGCAGGCTGATCGCGGCGGAGAACCACGCGGCCGCCGAAGCCGTTGCTGCCGGCGCCTAAGCGCTACACGATAAAGGCGAACACCGCGGCGAGTGTGGCGAAATAGGTCGTTGCGACCCCGCGGACATCGTCGCGGGTCAGGCGCCAGTCGACCGTCCTGCTGGCGGGTAGATCGGCGAAGGCCGCACGTCGCTGCGGCAGGCTTGCCCGGAACCAGTGGCGGGCGGCTTCACTCGAAAGGACCAGGGCGCGTCGCATAGGCCCTTGTTAACGCTTTCTTAACCTTTTGGAACCGCTTTTGGTCCAACTGTCCCCGACTGGAACGGCGCGCGCGCAAATCGCCGATCGAGCTCGCAATTGCGCCGCTGCATCAGGCGGGCTAACCGGCGCTATCATGCAAGCGCCCAACACCCCGCCCGCCGCCCGATTGCTCGTCGATTGCCTCATCGAACAGGGCTGCGACCGCGTCTTCACCGTGCCGGGGGAGAGCTTCCTCCAGGTGCTCGACGGTCTCGGCCAGCAGGACGCGATCGACGTGGTGACCTGCCGGCAAGAAGGCGGCGTGGCCTTCATGGCCTGCGCCGATGGCGCGATGACGGGCCGCCCCGGGGTCGCCTTCGTCACGCGCGGTCCGGGGGCGACCAATGCCAGCATCGGCGTGCATGTCGCAATGCAGGATTCACAGCCGATGATTCTGTTCGTCGGCGATGTCGATAGCGAAATGCGCGACCGCGAAGGTTTCCAGGAAGTCGATTTCGCGGCGTTCTTCGGACCGATCGCCAAATGGGCGGCGCGGATCGATTCCGCCGAGCGCATCCCCGAATATATCGCGCGCGCCTATGCCACCGCGATCTCGGGGCGGCCCGGACCGGTCGTGCTGGCTTTGCCCGAAGACATGCTCAGCCGGGACACCACGGCGAGGCCTCGCCCGCGTGTCGAACGTCCGGCCCAGGCGCCCTGCCCCGATGCGATGCAGGCGATGATGGCGCTGATTGCCGATGCTGCAGCGCCCGTGGCGATCATCGGGGGCGCGGGCTGGAACGCCAAGGCCCGCGCACATTTCCAGCTCTTCGCCGAGCGGCTCGGCATTCCGGTGGCGACGGCGTTCCGCCGGCAGGACGCGATTTCACCCGCGAGCTCGGTCTATGCCGGCAATCTCGGGTACGGACCCAACCCCGCGCTGGTCGAACGCGTCAAACAGGCCGACCTGATCCTCGCGATCGGTGCGCGGCTCGGGGAAGCGACCACCGATGGCTACACCGTCCCGCCGCTGACCGCGCCTGAGCGCAAGCTGGTCCACGTTCATCCCGATGCAAACGAACTCAACCGCGTCTACCCCGCCGATCTGGCCATCTGCGCCAGCATGGATGAATTCGCGGAAAGCGCCGCACTGTGGGACGACGGCGATGCAATCGACTTCGATGCCGGGTCCGAGGCGCATGCCGAATGGGAAGACTGGGCAACCGCGCACCCCAACGACCATGCGCTGGACATGGGTCAGGCGGTCCAGTTCATGCGCGACACGCTGCCCGCAGACACGATCATCTGCAACGGCGCGGGCAATTTTGCCGGCTGGTGGCATCGCTACTGGCGCTACGAGGGCTTTCCGACCCAGCTCGCCCCCACCTGCGGCGCGATGGGTTACGGCGTTCCCGCGGCGGTCGCTGCGGCGCTGCGGTATCCGCAACGCACCGTGGTCGCGGTGGCAGGCGATGGCGACTTCCTGATGAACGGGCAGGAACTGGCCACCGCGGTCCAGCATGGCGCCAACCTGCTGGTCATCGTGGTCGACAATTCGGCTTACGGCACGATCCGCATGCACCAGGAACGCGAATTTCCCGGCGAGGAACGGATCAGTGCCACCCGCCTTGCCAATCCCGACTTCGCCGCGCTCGCCGAAGCCTTCGGCGGCTGGTCGGCGCGGGCGGGAACGACCGAGGAGTTCAAGCACGCGCTGGTCGAGGCGCAGGGTCGCGGCGGTGTGCGGCTGATCCACTGCACCATCGATATCGAACAACTCGCCGCCAGCGGCGCCAGTATCAGCGGCCTGCGCGGCGGTTAGCGTCTCGGGCGGCTAGATCCCGGCCGTCGCGCAGATCACAGACCATTCGTCGGGCTTGATCTCGGCCACCGACAGGCGCGAGAGCCGGACCAGTTCGCAATCCGCCAGCTTGGGTTCGGCCTTGATCTGCTTGAGCGTGACCGGATGCGGCAGCTTGGTTTTAGGCTTGACCTTCACCGCGGCCCATTTGCCTTCGGGATCGGTCGGGTCGGTAATGCCCGCCACGCTGACTTCGCAGATGCCGACGATCTCGAGCCCTTCGCGCGAATGGTAGAAGAACGCCTGGTCCCCCACTTCCATCGCCGCGAGATTGTTCTTGGCCCGGTGGTTGCGCACCCCGTCCCACGTGCCTTCCTTCTCGGCGATGAGATCGTCCCAGCCATATTTGAAGGGTTCGGATTTCAACAGCCAGTAACGCATCGGGGAACCTGCTCCGTCAATTTTGCTCGGGTTCGCAGCGGGTAGCGCGTGCAGCCCGCAGTGACCACCCACCGCAGTCCCCGGTTAACCTGTTTTTAGGCGGCCTTGCCTAAGCAAGCCCTGCAGCCACAACTCAGGGGGCGGGCTTGACCGCGAAAACTGCCAAGACACATGAGGATCGACGCACGCAAGCGGGCAGGAAACCTGCGCCTCGCGAACGTGATTTCGTCACTCTCGGGATCGCCTTTGCGGCGATTATCTTGTTCGTGGGGACGGCGGGCGTCGTCCTTCCCGACCTGATCAAGGCATGGACCGGCAAGGAGGCGTCGCCCGACACCGCATTAACCAATGCCCTGCTGCTCAATATCGCGCTGATCCTGCTCGGCTGGCAGCGCTACAAGGCACTGTCCGACGAGCTGGACACCCGCCGCGCATCCGAGGAAGAAGCGCGCCGCCTGGCCGATCTCGACCATCTGACCGGCTGCCATAACCGCCGCAGTTTCACCACCGCGCTGGGCGACCTGCTCAACGACCTCGAGCGCCGCGAACAGGCGCTGGCGGCAATTGCTGTCGATCTCGACAATTTCAAACAGGTCAACGACCTTCACGGCCACCAGGCCGGCGACGAAGTTCTGCGCACCACCGCGGCGCGCATCCAGCGCCTGCTGCCCGATGGCGGGATCCTGGCGCGGCTTGGCGGCGACGAATTCGTCTGCGTCGTGCCCTATCACCCGCAGGTCCCCGATCGGGTCGACCAGCTTGCCACGCGGATGATCGAACAGGTCGCCCGGCCGGTTCCCTATGGGGATTCGCCGGTCGATGTGACCATGTCGATCGGCATCGCCTCGAGCACGCAGATCGAAGACATGCGCCACGGCACGACGTCGGCGCAGAAGTTGATGCACAAGGCGGATATCGCGATGTATCACGCCAAGAAGCAGGGCAAGAACCGCTTCTACTGGTTCGAACCGCCGATGGAAAACGAGCTGCGCTTTCGCAACGAGCTCGAAGCGGGCATTCGCAAGGGCATCGCCAATGGTGAGTTCCGGCCCTATTATGAACAGCAGGTCGATCTTGAATCGGGCAAGCTGGTCGGCTTCGAAATGCTCGCCCGGTGGGAATCGCCCGAAATGGGCGTCGTCGGCCCCGATATCTTTATCCCGATTGCCGAGGAAATCGGCGTCATCGGCGAAATGAGCGAAGCGCTGATCGCGCGCGCCTTCGAAGACGCCAAGGAATGGGATTCGCAGCTCACCCTGGCGGTCAATATCTCGCCCGTGCAGATGCGCGATCCGTGGTTCGCCCAGAAACTGCTCAAGCTGCTCGTGCGGCACAATTTCCCTGCCAACCGGCTGGATATCGAGATCACCGAAAGCTGCCTCCACGAAAATGTCGGCATGGTCCGCTCGATGATCAGCAGCCTGCGCAACCAGGGCGTCGGGGTCAGTCTCGACGACTTCGGCACCGGCTATTCGAGCCTGTCGCAGCTGCGTAGCTTGCCGTTCGACCGCCTCAAGATCGACCGCACCTTCATTTCCGAGCTCAAGCAGGAAGAACATGGAGAAAAGCTGGTCGATGCGATCCTCGCGATGAGCGACGGGCTCAAGCTGCCGGTGACCGCCGAGGGGATCGAGAACGAAGTCGTGCTCGAAGCGCTCAAGCGGATGGGCAAGATGAAGGGCCAGGGCTATCACTATGGTCGTCCCGAACCCGCCGGGCTGGTCCTTGAACGGCTGAGCCGGCAGGACCTGCTCGCCAAGGACAAGCTCGACAATGTCACCGAGGTCGATTTCACCGCGCAGGGTAGCAAGCGCGCTGGCTGAGACGGCACTGGACGCTGCGGCGGCGAGTGCATAGATGCGCCGCACGATGCGCGTCGATTTCATCAAGATGCACGGCCTGGGCAACGACTTCGTCGTGCTCGACGCCCGCACGCGTACCCTCCCCGCGATCGACGCGCCCGTTGCCCGCGCACTGGCCGACCGCCGCACCGGGATCGGCTGCGACCAGCTGATCCTGCTCGAGCCGAGCAAATCCGCCGACTTCCGCATGCGCATCTTCAATCAGGACGGCACCGAGGTCGGCGCCTGCGGCAATGCCAGCCGCGCAGTCGCGCTGCTTCATGGCGCTGCCGTCAGGGTGGAAACAGCGGGCGGCGTGATCGCGGTCGAACCCAGCGGCACTGGCGCCAGCGTCGACATGGGCGAACCGCGCTTCGACTGGGAGGCGATCCCGCTTGCCTATGGCATGGACACCGCCGTCATGCCGGTCGGCTGGGAGACCCTCGACCAGCCCGGCGCGGTCAATGTCGGCAATCCGCATGTGATCTTCTTCGTGGAGGATACCGACGCGGTGCCGCTCGAAACCGTCGGCGCGCAAATCGAGACCGATCCGTTGTTTCCCGAGCGCGTGAACGTCAACGTCGCGACAATCCTCGACCGCCGGCATATCCGCCTGCACGTATGGGAACGCGGTGCCGGTATCACGCGCGCCTGCGGCACGGGTGCCTGCGCGACCGCCGTGCACGCCATGCGGCGCGGGCTGGCCGAACGCGAAGTGACCGTCACCCTGCCCGGCGGCGATCTCGTCATTGCATGGGGCGAGGACAATCGCATCCGCATGACCGGCCCCGCAGCGGAGGCCTATCGCGGCAGCTTCGAATGGGACGATTTCGCGTGAGCGAGGCGCAGGTTATCTCGCTCGGCTGCCGGTTGAACATTTCCGAAAGCGAACAGATCCGCGCGATGCTGGGGCAGGAACGCGACCTGGTGGTGGTCAATAGCTGCGCAGTGACCAGCGAGGCGGTACGCCAGACGCGGCAGGCGATCCGCCGCGCGCGGCGCGCACATCCCGATGCACGGCTGCTGGTGACCGGCTGCGCCGCCGATATCGAGCGCGACCAGCTTGCCGCCATGCCCGAAGTCGACGGTCTCGTCGCTAACACGGCCAAGCTCGATGCGCGCGCCTGGAATGTCCCCGCGGAAACACCCGCCATTCCGCAGGACCGCACCCGCGCCTTCATCGCGGTCCAGAATGGCTGCGACCATGCCTGTACCTTCTGCGTCATTCCACAAGGCCGCGGGCCCAGCCGTTCGCTGACCATCGCGCAAGTGCTGGCCGAGGTCGAACGCCATCTTATCCACGGAGCGCCCGAGGTGGTGCTGACGGGCGTCGATGTGACCTCGTGGGGCCATGATCTGCCCGATACGCCGCCACTCGGAGAACTGGTCCGCGCGGTACTCGACCGCTTCCCCGAATTGGTGCGCCTGCGCATGTCCTCGCTCGACGGGATCGAGATCGACCCGCTGCTGTTCGATCTCTTCGCGGGCGAGGAGCGGCTGATGCCGCATCTGCATCTCTCGCTGCAGCATGGGCACGACCTGATCCTCAAGCGGATGAAGCGGCGGCATCTGCGCGGCGATGCGATTGCGCTGGTAACCCGGCTGAAAGAGCGCCGCCCCGATATCGCCATCGGCGCGGACCTCATTGCGGGCTTCCCGACCGAGACCGAGGAGCATCACGCGGCCAACCTCGCGATCATCGAGGAGTTGCAGATCGTCCACGGGCATGTCTTCCCCTACTCGCCCCGCCCCGGCACGCCCGCCGCGCGGATGCCGCAGGTCGAACGCGAAACCGTCAAACGCCGCGCCGCCGAATTGCGCACCCGTGCCAAGGTAACCCGCGACGGCTGGCTCGCGTCGCTCGTCGATAAGCCGCACAGTGTCCTCGCCGAGCGCGATACGACGGGCTACACCCCGCATTTCGCCCGTGTGGCCGTGCCCGAAGGCACACCCGCCGGGGCGATCGTCTCCGTGACGCCGACGCAAATCGAGAATGGCCTGCTGCAATGAATGACACATCGAGCTGGAGCGACCGGCTGTTCGGGGGCTTTCGCAAGACCTCCGAGAAACTGACCAGCAACCTCACCGAAGTCGTTGGCACGGCAAAACTCGACGATGCAACGCTCGACGATGTCGAGGATGCCCTGATCCTGTCGGACCTTGGCCCGGCGGCAGCCGCGCGGATCCGGACCAAGCTGGCCGAAAAACGCTTCGGGCTCGAGATAACCGAGCGCGAGCTGAAAGAAGCCGTCGCCGAGGAAATCGCCGCAATCCTACGCCCGGTGGCGAAACCGCTCGAGATTACCGCCTTCCCGCGCCCGCAGGTCCTGCTGGTGATCGGCGTCAATGGCAGCGGCAAGACCACCACCATCGCCAAGCTCGCGCATCTGTTCCAGGAAGACGATTACGCGGTCATGCTGGCGGCGGGCGATACCTTCCGCGCCGCTGCCATCGGCCAGCTGGCGACCTGGGCCGACCGCGTAGGCGTTCCCATCGTGCGCGGCCCCGAAGGCGGCGATCCGGCGAGTATCGTGTTCGACGCGGTCAAGAAGGCGACCGAGATCGGCACCGATGTGCTGATCGTCGACACCGCCGGACGGCTGCAGAACAAGCGCGAGCTGATGGACGAGCTGGCCAAGATCCGGAAGGTGCTCGGCCGCCTTAATCCCGAGGCCCCGCATGACGTGGTGCTCGTACTCGACGCCACCAATGGCCAGAACGCGCTCAACCAGATCGACGTGTTCAAGGAAGTCGCGGGCGTCACCGGCCTGGTGATGACCAAGCTCGATGGCACCGCGCGCGGCGGGGTGCTGGTGCAGGCGGCAGAACAGTACGGCCTGCCGATCCATGCGATCGGCGTGGGCGAGAAGATCGACGACCTGCGCCCGTTCGATCCCGACCTTGTGGCGCGCGTAATCGCGGGGGTCGCCTAGTTCAGCCCATCGTCATGGCGATGGGGCGAAGGCGAACCCGATATTTCCGCGCGATTGCGCTGCACGTAACGACTGACTGAGAGAATGATGAGCGAGACTGACAGCAACACCGCGGCCAAGCCGAAACCCAAGACGGGCTGGCTCAACATTCTCGTCGATTATGGGCCGCTGCTGGTCTTCCTCGGCGTGTACAAGTTCTACCAGCCGCCCGAAACCTCGACCTTCGGCGAGATCGCGGCGGTCATCTACGGCACCATCGCCTTCATGATCGCGGCCGTAGTGGCGCTGGTCTTCAGCAAGTTCAAATTCGGCCATGTCAGCCCGATGCTGATTCTCTCGACCGCGCTGATCGTCGGCTTTGGCGGGCTGACGATCTGGCTGCAGGACGAAAGGTTCATCCAGATCAAGCCGACCGCGATCTACCTATTGTTCGGCGTGCTGCTGATCGGCGGCTGGCTGCGCGGCAAGGCGCTGCTGCAAATCCTGCTCGAGGCAGCCTTCGAAGGCCTCGACCGCGAAGGCTGGCTCAAGCTGTCGCGCAACTGGGGGCTGTTCTTCTTCTTCATGGCCGCGCTGAACGAAGTCTTGCGGATGCAACTGGACTTCGAAAGCTGGCTGTGGGCGAAGCTTTGGGTGTTCATGCCGCTCAGCTTCCTGTTTACCTTCACCCAATTGCCCATGCTGATGAAACACGGGCTGGCGCTGGAAGACCGCGATGAGGTGGTGAAGGACGAACCGCCGACCGCGTAACTGCACGGTTCAACCCAGCGGCACAGGGCCGCGTTCAGGCCCTCTAAGCCCGGTCCTAAATCTCGACCTGGCTCCCCAGCTCGACCACGCGGTTGGTCGGCAGGCGGAAGAAATCCATCGCGGTCGCGGCGTTGCGCAGCATCCAGGCGAAGATCTTCTCGCGCCAGATCGGCATGCCGGGCTTGTCGCTGGCGAGCAGCGTCTGGCGGCTGAGGAAGAAGCTGGTGTGCATCATGTCGAACTCGCCGCCGCAGCGCGACATTTCCTTCAGCCCCTGCGGGACATTGGTTTCCTGCATGAAGCCGTAATGCAGCGTCGCGCGGTAGAAGCCGTCACCAAGGTCATGAATCTCGCACCTCTCGGTGGTGTCGACATAGGGCGCATCCGCGATCAGCACGGTCAGGATCACGACACGTTCGTGCAGCACCTTGTTGTGCTTGATATTGTGCAGCAGCGCGCTGGGCACGCCCGCGGTCTGGCTGGCCATGAAGATCGCCGTGCCGGGTACACGTGTCGCGGAATTCTTCGCGCTCTTGGCGAAGATCTCGATCGGCAATGCGGTCTCGCTCATCCGGTCGCGCATGAGCTTGCGCCCGCGCGCCCAGGTGGTGAGCAGCGTAAAGGCGACCAGGCCGACCACCAGCGGGAACCAGCCGCCATCGGGCACCTTGGCCAGGTTGGCGGCGAAATAGGCCCCGTCGACGATCAAGAAGAACGCCACCACCGGCAGCGCGATGAACCATTTCCATTTCCACACACCGACGAACAGCACGCCCATCAGCAGCGTGTCGATCGTCACCGCCCCGGTCACCGCGATGCCGTAAGCCGCCGCGAGATTGGAGGATGTCTGGAAGGTCAGCACCAGCAGGATAACCGCCACCATCAGCGACCAATTCACCACCGGAATGTAGATCTGTCCCGCCGCGGTCTCGCTGGTATGGCGGATCGACAGGCGCGGCATGAAGCCCAGCTGCATCGCCTGGTGGGTAATGCTGAACGCACCCGAGATCACCGCCTGGCTGGCAATAAAGGTCGCAACCGTGGCGAGGATGACCAGCGGCAGGCGCCATTCCTCGCCCGCCAGCAGGAAGAAGGGATTGCGCACCACTTCGGCGGCCTGTTCGGGCGGCAGGCCAGCGATCATGGCGCCCTGCCCGAAATAGTTGAGCAGCAGGCACGGCATGACGAAGCCGAACCAGCTCAGCCGCATCGGCCCGCGCCCGAAATGGCCCATGTCCGAATAGAGCGCTTCCGAACCGGTCACCGCGAGCACCACGGCCCCCAGCGCGAAAAAGGCCACCGCACCGTCGGTGACGAAGAACATTACCGCGTAATAGGGATTGAGCGCCCACAGGATGTCGGGATTGAGGATGATCTGGTTGAGGCCGAGCCCCGCGATGGTCACGAAATACACGATCATCACCGGTGCGAAGAGCGCGCCAACCTTGGCCGTACCGCGGCTTTGCAGCAGGAACAGGCACACCAGCAGCACCAGCGCGATGGGGATCACCAGCGGATTGAGCCGCTGGTCGACCACCGTCAGGCCCTCGACCGCGGACAGGACCGAGATGGCCGGCGTGATCATGCTGTCGCCATAGAACAGCGAGGTCGCGAAGACCCCCAGCAGCACGACCAGCCAGCCGTAGCTCGACTTGCCGATATGGCGGCTGAGCAAGGCGACCAGCGCGAGGCTGCCGCCCTGCCCCTTATTGTCCGCACGCATCAGAATGGTGACATACTGGATCGCCACGACGACCAGCATCGACCAGAAAATCAGGCTGACCACGCCGAGCACATGCAGGCGGTCGATGGCGATGCTCGCGGCCCCGGCGAACGTTTCGCGAAAGGCATAGAGCGGGCTGGTCCCGATATCGCCGAAGACGACACCGATCGCCCCCACCGCCAGCGCAGTGCGCGAGCCGCCGTGGCCGTGGCCACCCTGCTCGGTTACGGGAGGCACGCCATCCTGCTGGAGCGGCGCAGAAGCGGTATCATTCATGCGGGATTGGGTTCCGACAACATCGTGTCACATGGCCTGCTTGGCGAAGTCGCGGCGATTAGCAGCAAGGCTTCGCACTCGCAACAAATCGCGCATCGCATTGATTACTCTTCGCTTTGTTGGGCAGCGGATGGCTGTGCAACGCCCAACATCGTCTCCAGCCGGTCGAGTCGCGCGGCCAGCGGTGCCCGCCACTCGGCATTTTCGGGTGCCGCTTCGAGCAGTTCGCGCCACAGCGCGAGCGTGCGGCCCGGCTCCCCTGCCCGCAGGAATGCGAGCCCAAGGAAGTAGGTCGGCGCGGGATTATTCGGCGCAGCCTGCTCACCGCGCGAATAGGCGAACAGCGCCGCCGCAGTCAGCTGGCCATCGGCATGTTCCACCAGCGCATTGCCCAGCGCCACCCAGGCCTCGCCGTCATTCGGGTTCTCCGCCACCGCATTGCGCAGGAAATTCGCCGCCTGGTCGTGTTGGCCACGCCGGGTGAAGGCATCGGCAGTGACCACGAAGCGCGAGGGCAGCCTACCCGCCGGATAGAATTCGCGCCGCGCCTCGACCATCAATTCGCCGGTCTGCGCGGCATTGTCGGTCACCGGAGTTGCGGGCGCGCCGGCCTGTCCCGGGTGGCCCTGCAAGGCGTAGCCCGCGAGCCCGAACAGCAGCGCCGAGCCAAACAGCATCCACAGGCTGCGCGGCAGCTTGAGCAGGACGACCGCGAGGCCAAAGACCAGCGCCGCGAGAACAATGATCGGCAACCAGCTCATGCACGCCCCCGGAACCGGCGCAGCAGCACCGCGCCCGCACCCAGTATGAGCAGCAGCGGGATGGCGAAGAGCGGCCAGGTCGTGGCGCTCACCGCGGGTTTGTAGCTGACGTAATCGCCATAGCGCTGCATCAGCCAGCTGCGAATGTCGCCGGGGCTTTCACCCGCCGCGATGCGGATCCGCACCTGGTGGCGCATGTCGCCCGCCATGGGGGCGTCGCTATCGGCAATCGACTGCGACTGGCACTTGAGGCAGCGCAGCGTCTCCATCAGTTCCTGCGCGGCCTGTTCCTGCGCTGGATCGTCGAGCTGGCGATAGGCATAGGGTGCGGGCGGCATGCTTTGCTGCGCGGTAGCCGGCAGCGCGAGCGCGAGCACGAGGGCGGCCAGAAAGGCGCGGATCATCGGGCCTGCTCCAGCTGTTCCAGCAGCACCGGGACATCGCTCGCACGGACATCGCCGATATGCTGGTAGCGGATCACGCCCTCGCCATCGATCACGAAGGTTTCCGGCACGCCGGAAGAGCCAATCGCCAATTGGACTTCGGACAGGTCGTCGCGTCCGATGCGGCTGTAGGGATTGCCATGCTGCGCGAGGAACCGGGCAATGTCTTCGGGCCGGTCGCGGATCGCGACGCCGACGATCTCCGCGCCCTGCCGCTCGAGGCTTTCGAGATGCGGCGCTTCGGCGATGCAGGGCAGGCACCAGCTTGCCCAGATATTGAGCAGGCGCGGCCGGCCATCGGCAAAGGTTGCATTGGATACCCCTTCGACCCCGTCCATCGCCGGCGGAAGATCGAAATAGGGTAGTTCTTCGCCGACCATGCCGCTGGCGACGAATTCGTCCTTGGGCTGCGTCAGCTGATAGGCCGCGAGGCCGATGAACAGCGCGAACAGGAATAGCGGGACCCACAGACGCCAGCTCATGCGAGCGCCTCCCGGTCCGCGCGGCGCTCGGCAATGCGCACTGCGAGGCGGCGATGCCTCAGATCGCTCAGCAGCCGGCCGAGCAAGGCCAGCACGCCGCCCAGCGCCACCAGCAGGCCGCCGTACCAGATCAGCGGGACAAAGGGCTTCCACCACAGCCGGACCTGCCACCGCCCGTCGGGTGCGCGGTCGCCGATCACTGCATAAAGCTGGCCGTTCCACCGCGTGACCAGCGCGCTTTCGGTGGTCTGCTGCGGCGGGGCCCAGAAATTGCGCGATTGCGGGGTCAGGATGTGCGGTTCGCCGCCATCATAGCTTGCCGCAAGCCGCCCCTGGATCGCGGTCCAGTTGGGACCCGCGACCGGCTCGACGCCCTGCAAGGCGATCGTCCACGGGCCAACGGTGGCGTTGCCGCCTTCCGCCACGGCGGCGAGCCGTTCCTTGGTAAAGGCGCTTTCGCTCGCCATGCCGATCAGCGCCACCGCGATACCGAAATGGGCGACTACCATGCCCCATGTCGCAAGCGGGGTGCGGCCCAGCTTGCGGCGGCGCAGCGGCAGCAGGCTGGCGACCGCCAGTCCCAGCCCGAAGGCGAGCCCGAGCAGCGGCAGCAGCGCGATCTCCGCAAGCAGGCCGAACAGGACCAGCCCCGCGAGCACCAGCGCGGCGAACAGCGCCACTTCGCGGCCGATCCGGTCGATCCGGTCCTGCCGCCAGCGCAGCAGCGGCCCGACTGCCATGGCCGCGAGCATGGGGATGACGAAGATCGCCCCGACGGGATTGAAATAGGGCGGCCCGACCGACACGCGCACATCGAATGCCTCGGTCAGCAGCGGGTAGAGCGTACCCAGCAGCACGATGGCCAGGATCGAGCTCAGCATGACGTTGTTGAAGACCAGCGCGCCTTCGCGGCTGGCGAGCGCGAACCGTTCGCCCTCGCTGATCGTATTGGCGCGCAGCGCGAACAGCAGCAGCGCCCCACCGATGAAAATACCGAGCAGCACGAGGATGAAGGTCCCCCGCTCGGGATCGACGGCGAAGGCGTGCACGCTGGTCAGGATGCCCGAGCGCACGAGGAACGTGCCGACCATGCTCATCGAGAAGGCGACCACGCCGAGCATGATCGTCCAGGTGCGCAAGGCGTCGCGGCTGGCTAGAACACTGGCCGAGTGCAACAGGGCGGTGGCTGCCAACCACGGCATCAGCGAGGCGTTCTCGACCGGGTCCCAGAACCACCAGCCGCCCCAGCCAAGTTCGTAATAGGCCCAGTAACTGCCCGCGGTGATGCCCACCGTCAGCATGACCCACGCGCCGAGCACCCACGGCCGCATTGCGCGCGCGAAATCGGGGGTCACCTGCCGCGTCAGCAGCGCCCCCACGGCGAAGCTGAAGGCAACCGACAGGCCGACATAGCCGAGGTAGAGCGTGGGCGGATGGAAGGCGAGACCGATGTCCTGCAGCAGCGGATTGAGCCCCATCCCCTCCGCAGCGGGGGTCGGCAGGCGTTCGAAGGGATTCGAACTGAGCAGCAGGAAGGCGTAAAATCCCAGCGAGACCACGCCCTGTGCGGCCAGCGTGGCATTCATCGTCCGCTCGGGCAGACGCCGCTCGACCAGCGCGATCAGGGCACCGGCGAGACCCATCACGGTCACCCACAGCAGCATCGAGCCTTCATGATTGCCCCATGTGCCCGACAGCTTGAACACCAGCGGTTTCATCGAATGCGAATTGGAGGCCACCAGCTTGACCGAGAGATCGGTGACGGCAAACAGCCACACCAGCATTGCGAAGGAGAACGCGACGAGCACACCCTGGACGATCGCCGCGGGGCGAATCAGCCCGGCCAGTTCGCTCGCCCCGTCATTGCGCACCGCCATGAAGCCGACGGCCATCTGCAGCGCGGCCAAAGCAGCGGCGAGCCACAGGGCGGCAAGACCCAGTTCGGCGATCATTCCAGCCCGACCGTCGTTTCCTCGGCCATTTGCGCGGCCTGGTGCTGGTCCATGTCCTGCAATTCGCGCGGCACGTAATTCTCGTCATGCTTGGCGAGGAGATTGTCGGCGATGAATATCCCGCCGGGCCCCAGCCGCCCTTCGGCGACCACACCCGAACCTTCGACGAACAGGTCGGGCGCGATCCCGCTGAAGCGTACCGGCACGCGCGATCCGTCATTTCCCGTGACGGCGAAGGTCAGCGTGACCCCGTCGGCCGCGGTTTCGAGCGATCCTTGCTCGACCATACCGCCCAAGCGCACCGCCTGGCCGACCTCGGGCGGGTCGGCGAGCATCTGCCCGGGCAGATAGAAATAACTCGCCTGGTTGCGCAATGCATAGGCCGCGAGCAGGCCTGCCCCGACCAGCGCCACGAGCGCGAGGACGACCAGCACGAGCCGCTGGTGCTTGGGTTTGGGCGCGTTCATTTCCGGCGGCTTTCCTCGCGGCGCTTCTCGGCGCGTTTCATGTCGAGCCATGCCCAGCCGACCATCGCCAGCGTGCCGATCACGCCCACTGCATAGGCTGCGACGACGAAGGTCCATTGATCGAGTGCTTCGCGCATCAGGCGGCTTCCATCGCGCGGCGGCGCAGGCGCGCCTCGGCCTGCACATCGGCGAGCAGCGCGCGCATGCGTGCGAGTACGACTCCGCCGAACAGCAAAGAGAAGCCGGCCACTGCAACCAGCAGCGGCACGAGGAATTCGGCGTCGATCGCGCTCTTGCCCAGCGTGATGCTGGGCGGCTGGTGGAGCGAATTCCACCACACCACGCTGCGATTGATGATCGGGATGTTGATCGCGCCGAGCAGGCCGAAAATGGCCGGAATGCGCGGCGAAACACCTTCGCGTTCGGCGGCCTGCGCCAGCGCGATATAGGCGAGATAGAGGAAGGCGAGCACCAGCATGCTGGTCAGCCGCCCGTCCCACACCCACCAGGTGCCCCAGGTCGGGCGTCCCCAGATGGATCCGGTGGCGAGACAGATGATCGTGAAGACGAGGCCGGGCAATGCCGCAGCGCGTGCGGCCAGCGCGGCGAGCGGGTGCCGCCAGACGAGGAATACGAGGCTTGCCACGGCGATCGCGGTCCAGCCGCCCATCCCCAGCCATGCAGCCGGGACATGCAGGAACAGGATGCGCACCGTCTCTCCCATCAGACGGTCGGGAGGCACCTGGAACAGGCCCCAATAGAGCGCGGCCGCGCTCACCACCAAGCCGCCGACCAGCAGCAGCGGGGTCAGCGGGTTGGCGAGCGCGAGGAAGCGCTTGGGATTGGCGAAGCCATGCATCGAATATACCGTCCGGCACCGCTTTGGCAGCGCGCCACCGGCCTCGCAAGGGCGCAGTTCAGCGGCCGATCAGTTCCTGTGCCATGCGATCGGCAACCTGGTCGGGCGAGACCCCGCTCCGGTCGCTTTCCTGCCAGATCTGTTCGAGCCGCCCGGGGATCAGCGCGATGCGCTTGCGGACCTCGTTGATATCGCACGGCGCCTTGTCCCGGCGACAGAGATATTCGAGCGTTACCGAGATGATTCCGCCGGCATTGATCACATAATCGGGGGCATAGAGAATGCCGCGTTCGGCCAGCATCGGGCCATGTTCCGGACGCTTGATCTGGTTGTTCGCACCGCCCGCCACGATCTGGCAATCGAGCCGCGCAATACCCTCGTCGTCGAGGATCGCGCCCAGCGCATTGGGGCTGAAGACATCGCAGGAAACCGACATGATTGCATCGGCCGCAGCGGTCTCCGCACCGAGTTCGGCGGCAAGCGCTTCTGCGCGGCCCGCGTCGATGTCGGAAAGCGTCAGCCTGGCCCCATCGCGCGCCAGCAAGCGGGCAACGCCGCCGCCGACACTGCCCGTGCCCTGCAGCGCAACATGCACGCCTTCGATGCTGTCCTTGCCGAGCTTGTACCGCACCGCGGCCTTGATACCGAGGAAGATGCCGAGCGCGGTGAACGGGCCCGGATCGCCGCCTGCGGCGTCCTCGCCCTCGACCGGGAGGCCCGAGACATATTGCGTGCGCTGCGCGACCGCGGCCATGTCGGCTTCGGAAATGCCGACGTCTTCGGCGGTGACGTACTGGCCGTTGAGCCGCTCCACCGCATCGGCGAAGGCCGCCAGCATTTCGGGCGTCTTGGCGGTGTCCTTCTTGGCCAGGATCACGGCCTTGCCCCCGCCCATCGGCAGGCCCGCCATGGCGTTCTTGTAGCTCATCCCGCGCGACAGGCGAAGCGCATCGCGCATGGCATCGGCGGGTTCGGCATAATGCCAGAAGCGGGTGCCGCCGGCACCGGGACCGAGATGGGTCGAATGGAGCGCGATGATGGCGGTCAGGCCGCTTTTCGCATCGCGGACCACCTCGACCAGTTCATGGTCGTCGAAATCCGCTTCGGTCCAGAATGCCGTCATGCAGCGAGTCCCCAAAATGCTCTGATGGACGGCCATGATGGGGGAGAATATGGGGCGATCGACGGGGTTCGAACCCGCGACCTCCGGTACCACAAACCGGCGCTCTAACCAACTGAGCTACGATCGCCACATGCCCCCGGAACCGCCCGGGAAAGGGGGGCTGTTACGCATGAGCGGGACAGCGTCAAGCCGCCTGCGCAACGGCGCGTGCCTGTTGCACAATGAAGCCGAATAGGGAAGCGAAAATCGCAACCGCCGCAGCTGTGCGCAATTTTCTTTCGCGGTTGAAGCGCGTTGCGCGCGCGCTATCGTAAAAGTGATGACGGGACCGGGCGAGATCTTCGAGCGAGATGCTGCTGGCGCGCGAGGGCATGCAACGCGTGCCGAGCGACAAGATCGAGCTGTTCCAGCTGCGCGACTTCGTCCCCCTCGCCCTGCGTGCCGGATTGATCCGCCTGATCGAGCAGGACCGGCGGCCCTCGACGCTCGCCGATGCGGGCGACGACCGCTATTTTCGCACCAGCGAAACCTGCGACCTCGATACGACTGAACCTGCCGTCCAGGCACTCGAAGACTTGCTGTACGACCTCAACGGGATCGACCCCGCGCATGGCGAACCGCTGCAGGGCCAGCGCTATGACGTGGGGCAGGAATTCAAACCGCATTGCGACTATTTCAATCGCGGCGGGGCCGACTGGGCGACCTATTGCTCGGTCGCGGGCCAGCGGACCTGGACCTTCATGATCTATCTGAACGAGGTCGAAGGCGGCGGGGCGACCCGCTTCAAGGCGGTCGGTAAGACCTTCCAGCCCGAGGCGGGCAAGCTGGTCTGCTGGAACAACCGGCGCCCCGACCTGCGCGAAAACCCCAATACGCTCCATCACGGGATGAAGGTGCGCAAGGGGATCAAATATGTGATCACCAAATGGTACCGCGAGAAGCCCTGGGGCTGGTGACGCGGCTATCCGGCGCGCGGCGTTCGTCCAACGAGAAAGGGCGGCCCCGCGGGACCGCCCTTGCGTAAACTCTTGGACTGGTTGCGCTCAGCCCTTCTTGAGCGACAGGCCGCCGAAGCGCTTGTTGAAGGCTGCGACGCGGCCGCCTTCCTGGATCTGCTTGGTGCCACCGGTCCATGCCGGATGGCTGGTCGGATCGATGTCGAGCGTCAGCGTTTCGCCCTCGTTGCCCCAGGTGGAGCGCGTCTGGAATTCGGTACCATCGGTCATCTTGACCGTGATCATGTGGTAATCGGGGTGACCTGCGGCCTTCATGATAAACGTCCTTCTAGCATCGGAACGGTTCCGACCGGTCCAGCTGTTATGGGAAAGGCGCGCGCATAGCGGCGAGCGCCCGAATTGACAACCCTATTCGGGTGCGTCGGCAATCATCGCGGTGAACTGCACTTCGCAGGTCACCTTGCCATCCACGCTCGCCTTGCCGGCGAACTTGCAGACCTTGGCGCGCTTCTGCACGAATTCGGCCTTGAGATCGAGCAGCACGCCCGGCGTCACGGGCGCGCGGAACTTGGCGTTCTCGATCGCCATGAAATAGACCAGCTTGCCCGAATCCGCGAGACCGAGGCTCTCCACCGCGAGCACGCCCGCGGCCTGCGCCAGCGCCTCGATCTGGAGAACGCCGGGCATGATCGGCGCGCCGGGGAAATGGCCCTGGAAGAAATCCTCGTTGAAGCTGACCGCCTTGACCGCGTGGATACGCTCGTCGGCGACCAGTTCCTGCACCCGGTCGACGAGCAGCAGGGGATAGCGATGCGGCAGGCGCTTAAGCACCCCGACGATGTCGAAACCGGTCTCGCTCATCACCCTGCCCCTCTTGTCGTGCCTAGCGGCCGGTCGGCTGCGCGGGCTGCTGCTGCTGCTGCTGCGCGGCCTGCTGGGCTGCCTGCTGCTGCGCGACACCGAGGAGGACCTGCGACACGGTCTGCTGCGCGGACAGCGATTCCTGACGGGGACGCCAGTCGGCCGGCGGCGTGATCTGGACGCTCGGCATGCGCTGGTTGAGCGCGGCGACGAGGTCGTTGGTCACATTGACCGCTTCGGGTGCCCACTGGATCGCGTCCGGGTTCAGCAGCAGCTGGATGTTCTTCTGCTGGATGACCTGCTGCTGGACATTCTGGTAATCGTTGATCAGCTGCTCGATAGCATAGGTCTGCGCGAGCACGATCGGCTGCGAAGCCTGGCCAAGCTGCTGCTCTTTCTGCTGGAGCTGCTGCACGACCGTAGGGTTGGCCTGCGCTTCGGCCTGGCTCAGCTGGCCATTGTTGTCGGTATCGAGGCTCTGCTGCAGCGTCTGCATTTCCTGACGCAGCGTGCGGATCTGCGCGATCTGCGCCGAATACTGCTGGTCGATCTGCTGATAGGCATTGATGCGCGCCTGGCTGCGCACGATCACGGCTTCGGGGCTGCTGGTAGCGATGCCCGAAACCTGCGCGGCGGCGGGAGTTGCGATGGCTGCAGTGCCCGCAAGCGCGGCGGCAGCAATGGTCTTGGCAAAAAGTTTCATCAGAATTGCGTTCCTACGTTGAAGGAGAAGGTCTTGGTGTCGTCTCCGACCTGCTTCTTGAGCACGTGAGATACATCGATCCGGAACGGACCGAAGGGCGAGTTCCAGTTCACGCCAATGCCCACCGAAATACGCGGTGCGGGGCTGTCGCCGACGAAGACTTCCTTAAAGAAGGTCCCGCCGATGACGTTGCGTTCGTTCTCGGTCCCATCGGGTGCGAAGCGATTGGTTACTGCCTGGAGGATGTCGTTGCCTTCATCGTCTACGCCGGGCTGCAGATAAAGCAGATTGCCGTCCCCGTCAGTGGCTTGCAAGCCATCGGGGTAATCCTGCAGGACCGGGCGGGTAACGCTGAACAACGACCCTACGTCCAGGAAGATCGACGGACGCAGGCCCATCTCACGCGCTCCGCTGCCGAGCGGAATCTCGAGTTCGGCGCGGCCGAGGTAATAGGCCTTGCCGCCCAAGGCATCGTCCACGCGGCTATCGCTGGCGAGCGCTTCCTCGATCGTCTGCGAGACCCGCGGCGTGGCGGCATCGCCATCGTCGTCCAAATACTGCAGGCGCACGATGCGCGGTCCAACACCGCGGATGTCGAACCCGCGCATTTGCGGCTCGCCGAGGAAGAAACGATCGGTCAGGCGAACGTCGTCCTGCCCGGCTACGTTATTGTCCTCGAGGCTGCGAATCCAGCCGCCCTCGCCGGTCACCGAGAAGATGAAGCCGCCGCCGACGGGCCAGTACTTACCGGCGCGGGCGCGCGAACGGACATATTTCACATCGCCGCCGAGCCCGGCCAATTCGGTCGTCCAGCTGATCGTCTCGCCGCTTGTGGGACGCAGGCGACTGTTGAGCGTGTTGTAGTTGAGCGTGAGCCCGACGATCGAGCTGGTCCGCTGCCCGATTGCCTCGCACAGATAACGACTGGCAAGGATCGGATCGCAGGTCGCAACCCCGTCGCCATCGCGATCAGAGAAATACAGTCCTTCATCGAGCGTCACGTCGTCGTAATTGAACGTATAGCTGGCAACCGCCGAGGTGTACTCGGTCAACGGAACGCCCGCACGCAGCTGGGCGCCGGTGGTCGACTGCGCAAAGGTGGTGTTGCGCTCGTTATTGCGGAAGTTGAAGCTGTTGGTGTCGCGGCGATAGATATCGACGCCCGCCGAGATATTGCGGTCGAACACATAGGGTTCGGAAAAGCTCACCTGCGCCGATTTCGAATAGCGCGAATAGTTCAGGCTGAGGCCGACCGTCTGCCCGCGGCCGCGGAAGTTGCGCTGACGGATCGAACCAGCAAGAATGAAGCTCTCGAGGCTGGAGAAACCAGCCGATAGCTGCAGCTCGCCGGTCGCCTGTTCTTCGACATTGGCTTCGAGCACGATCCGGTCGGGGGCGCTGCCCTCGACCTGGTTGATTTCGAAGTTTTCCTGGAAATAGCCCAGCGAATTGATGCGTGCGGTCGAACGCGCGACCGACAGCGAATTGAAGGCATCACCTTCGGCCAGACGGAATTCGCGGCGCACGACCTTGTCCTGCGTCAACGTGTTGCCGTTGACGTCGATCCGTTCGACATAGACGCGGGGCGCTTCGCGCAAGGCGAAGGTCACGTCCATCGTCAGCGTGTCCTGGTTGCGGCTGAACTGCGGCTGGACGTCGGCAAAGGCGTAACCGAAGGTCCCGGCCAGCTCGCTGAGCTGCTCGACCGTGTCTTCGACCAGCTTGGCATCGTACCAGTCGCCGCCCTGCATCGGCAGACGCGCGGTCATCGCCTCATTGTCGAAATCGCGGATCTGCGATTCAACATCGACCGTGCCGAATTTGTACCGCTCGCCTTCCTCGACGACATAGGTGATGATGAAGTCGCGCTTGTCGGGGGTCAGTTCGGCGACCGCCGAAACCACGCGGAAATCGGCATAGCCTTCGGTCAGGTAATACTGGCGCAGCTTCTGCTGGTCAAAGGCCAGACGATCGGGATCGTAGCTGGTGTTGGAACTGAGGAAACTGGTCAGGCGGGCCTGCTTGGTCAGCATCTCGCCGCGCAGCTTCCCGTCGGAGAAAGCATCGTTGCCGATGATGTTGATCTGGCGAACCTTGGACTTGGGTCCTTCGCTGATCTCGAACACGATATCGACGCGGTTCTGCGACAGTTCGACCATCTTCGGCTCGACCGTGGCGGCGAAGCGGCCCTGGCGCTTGTACAGCTCGATGATGCGGGAGACGTCGGCGCGGACCTTCGAACGGGTAAAGATCTGCCGCGGCGACAGCCGGATTTCGGGCAGCACCTTGTCGTTCTTCAGCCGGCGATTGCCTTCGAGGATGATGCGGTTGATGACCGGGTTCTCGACAATGGTGATGACCACATCGCCATTGTTGTTGACCACATTGGCGCTGGAGAACAGCTCGGTCGCGTAGAGGTCCTTGAGGACCTCATCGCCCGCGGCCTGCGTCCACGTGTCGCCGGGGCGCAGCTTGATGTAGGACAGGATCGTCTGCGCCTCGAGGCGCTGGGCACCGCTGACAGCGATCGTGCGCACGACATCCTGCTGGACCGCCGGGGCGACTGCCGGGACTGAGGCAGCCTCTTCCTGAGCAAGAACCGCGGTGGGCACACCTGCAAGCATGGTGCTGGCCAGCAGGCCGATAGCCAGCCGCGCGGCAGGGTTGCGTCGCGTGGCGGCAGAAGCAAAATTAGTCATCGACAAGGAGATTCCCGTCCTCGTTACACTTACAGCAGACCCGGCTGGTGCAGCCCCGATCCGGCATCGGGCCGCGTTGTGCGGGGCGGCCTTGCCGTCCCCTGCCCCATGCGTCCGTGGCGATCAAGCTTTGCTGCGGTCTATTGCCGGTTACCCGCTCCCTTTCCCCGGCTAATTCCCGAAAACGGGAAGCGTCACCAGATCGTTGATTGTGACGAACACCATCAGCATGAGCACAAGGGCCACACCGGCGCGGTACGCCACTTCGGTTCCACGGGGGCCGACCGGCTTCCGGCGGACCGCTTCTGCCGCGTAGAAAGCCAAGTGCCCGCCGTCGAGCGCCGGAATTGGCAGGAGGTTGATGAATGCCAAGTTAAGCGAAATCAGCGCCGCGAAATTGATAAAGGCCATCGCGCCGAGGCTGAGCTGTTCGCCCGAGAATTTCGCGATCTTGACCGGCCCGCCCAGTTCCTGGACCGACCGCTCGCCGGTGAATATCTGGCCGATGCCGGTCACCATCATGTCGACGATCCCGATCGAGTGATCGACCGCCAGGCCAAGCGAGGCAACCACGCCCTGCGGTTCGAACTCGAAGCCCGCGGCCGCCGGTGCGATGCCGATCAGCCCGATCTTGGATACATTGCCGAACCGGTCTTCCATCTCGACGCTGCGGACGGGCACGGCAAAGCTCTGCTCGGCGCCGTCCCGTTCGACCGTGATATCGAGCGTACGCCCGGGATAGAGCATGATCGAATCCTGCAGATCGCGGAAGTCCTCGATCCGCTCGCTTTCGACCGCGACGATGCGGTCGCCGATCGCGATCCCCGCCGCACGTGCGGGCGAGATTTCGGCGAATTCGGCAACGGTCAGCTGTTCTTCGGGATTGCCCGGAACCGGCTTGCCGTAAAAGGCGAAGAAACCCGCGAAGATCGCCAGCGTCAGCAGGATATTGGTTGCCGGCCCGGCGAAAACGATCAGGGCGCGCTTCCATAGCGAGGCATGATGGAAGCTTCCCGCGCGCTCTTCCGCGCTCGCTTGTGCCGCGGCGTCGGCATCGGGAATGCTCGCCGGGTTCATATCGCCCTTGAACTGGACATAGCCGCCCAGCGGCAGCGCGCTGAGCTTCCATCGCGTGCCACGTTTGTCCGTGAAGCCCCAGAGTTCCTTGCCAAATCCGACCGAGAACGCTTCTGCATGGACGCCGAACCAGCGGCCGACCAGATAGTGGCCCAGCTCATGGATCGTCACCAATGGCCCCAGCAGCAGCGGGAAACCGATGACGTAATAGAGCCACAAAGGCAGGTTCAGTTCCAAGGTCAGGCAGGCTCCAGAATGCGGGTGGCACGGGTGCGGGCGTCTTCGTCTACGCGCAGGACCTCTTCGAGGGTCCGCGGCGCTTGGGGCAGATCACCCTGATCGAGAACGCTCTCGACCAATACCGCGATGCGGCTGAACGCAATCTGACGCTTCAGGAAAGCGGCCACCGCGATTTCGTTCGCGGCATTGAGCACCGCCGGGGCCGCCCCGCCCGCTTCGGCGGCCAGGCGTGCCAGTCGTGTCGCCGGAAAACGGTCTTCATCGGGGGCGAAGAAGGTCATCTCGCCAATTGCCGGCAGGTCGAGCGGAGCCATGGGCGTATCCATCCGCGCCGGCCAGGCAAGGCACGAGGCGATCGGTACGCGCATGTCCGACGGCCCCAGCTGCGCCAGTGTCGAACCATCGCGATATTCGACCATCGAATGGATCACGCTTTGCGGATGGACGACGATGCGGATGCGGTCGAGCCCGACGGGAAACAGGTGATGCGCCTCGATCAGTTCGAGACCCTTGTTGAACATGGTCGCGCTATCGACGCTGATCTTGGCCCCCATATCCCAGTTGGGATGCGCGATGGCCTGTTCGGGCGTCACTGCGGACAAATCCTCGACCATGCGCAGCGGACCGCCGCTGGCAGTCAGTGTGATCGAGCGGACGTCCGCGATCTTGCCGCCCTGCAGGCACTGGAAGATGGCGTTGTGCTCGCTGTCGACGGGTAGCAGCGTGGCCCCGTGCCGGGCGACGGCGGCGGTCATCACCTCGCCTGCGGACACCAGCGCTTCCTTGTTGGCCAGCGCAATCGTGCCGCCCTGCTCGATCGCCGCCATCACCGGGCCCAGCCCGGCGCAGCCGACGATTGCCGCCACGGTGATCGCGGCAGGACGCGCAGCCGCTTCGCAGAGCGCACTACGCCCGGCCGCGGCTTCGATCCCGCTGCCCGAAAGCGCGTCGCGCAGGTCATCGAGGCACTTCTCGTCGGCGACGACGGCAAGTTCGGCCCCGAATTCACGCGCTGCCGCAGCCAGCCCCGCGACGTTGGAATTGGCGGTTAACGCGACGACGTTCCAGTCCCCTGGATTGCGGCGGAGGAGGTCGAGCGTCTGCTCGCCCACCGAACCCGTCGCGCCGAGGATGGAGATCGAACGGGTCATTGCGCGGCACCCAGAAGGACGCCAGCGAGCAGCACGACGGGGATCATCCCGTCGGTCCGGTCGAACACGCCGCCATGACCCGGGATGAGCTTGGACGAATCCTTCACCCCCGCCTTGCGCTTGAGCCAGCTTTCGAAGAAATCGCCGGCCTGTGCTGCCACGGCAGTGAGCGCGCCAAGGCCGAGCATCTGGCCGAACCGGGTAACATCGATGGCAGCAGCCGCATCGCCGCGCATGGCGGGGGCGACGAAATAGCTCCAGACCGCGATCCAGATCGTCGCACCGACGATCCCGCCAAGCAGGCCCGCCCAGGTCTTCGATGGGCTGATCGAAGGCGCGATCTTGGGGCCACCCAGCGTGCGGCCGAAGAAATAGGCAAAGCTGTCGACGAACACGACGGCGCCGATCACGCCGACCACCAGCGGCAGCGGGAACCGCGCCAGCATATAGCCCGCAAGCCCGATATAGATCGCGCCGCCAAGGATACCGGCGAGGCGGAAGGCCACGGACGGGGTGGCTTTCACCATCAGCAGGACGAATTCGACCATGGTCGCAAGCGTGACGGCGAGGATGAACCAGCCCAGCCACGGGGCACCGGCGACCAATGCGCCGACTGCGAGCGCAATCATCACCACGGCGGAGACGACCCGTACGGGCAGATCTGCATTCTTGCGTACGGGCGATGCCGTAGATGTCTCAGCGTCCGCCAAAGCGCCTCTCCCTCTCCGCGAACTCGGCCAGCGCCTGTTTCAGGTGATCGGGCGTAAAGTCCGGCCAGAGGACGTCGAGGAACAGCATCTCCGCGTAGGCCGCCTGCCACAAGAGGAAATTCGACAGCCGCACTTCGCCGCTGGTGCGGATCAGCAGGTCGAGCGGCGGCAAATCCGCGCTGTAGAGATGCCGGGCGATGCCTTCTTCGGTGATCTCGCCCTCGGCCGCCGCTTGCCGCGCCGCCTGGACGATTTCGGCATGCGAACCGTAATTCAGCGCGACCGCGAGCGTGCGCGAGCCCTTCGCGGTCTGCTCCAGCGCATCCTCGAGCATTTCGACGATATCGGGCGCAAGTCCGCGCCAGTCACCGAGAATATGCAGCCTGACGTCGTTGGCCACGAATTCCGGCAGGTCCGATTTGATGAACTTGCGCATCAAGTTCATCAGATCGTCGACCTCTTCCTCGGGCCGCTTCCAGTTTTCGCTGCTGAAGGCATAGAGCGTCAGGCACTCGATCTCGGTGCCCTGGAGACCGCGCACCAGTTCGCGCACCGCTTCCACGCCCTTGCGATGCCCCATCGCGCGGGGCAGATGCTTGCGCTTCGCCCAGCGGCCGTTGCCATCCATGATGATGGCCACATGGCGGGCGCTCGCCCCTTCCCCAGTCATCCTTTCACTCCGCGTCCTGTCCGCCTTACTGCGTCAGGATTTCCTTTTCCTTCTGCACAGCGGCAGCATCTGCTTCGGCGACATAGGTGTCGGTCAGCTTCTGCACTTCATCTTCGCTGCGCTTGCGCTCGTCTTCCGAGATTTCCTTCTTCTTCTCGTCTTCCTTGAGCGCTTCCATCCCGTCTCGGCGGACATTGCGGATGGCGATCTTGGCCTGTTCGGCATACTGGCCGGCCAGCTTGGCCAGTTCCTTGCGGCGTTCCTGCGTCAGATCGGGCATCGGCAGGCGGACGTTCTGCCCGTCGATCATCGGATTGAGCCCGAGATTGGCCTTGGCTATACCCTTTTCGACCGCAGTGACATTGGCCTTGTCCCACACCTGCACGCTGAGCATGCGGGGTTCGGGCGCGCTGACCGTGGCGACCTGGTTGAGCGGCATCATCGAGCCGTAGACCTCGACCATCACGGGATCGAGCAGGCTGGTGTTCGCCCGGCCGGTGCGCAGGCCGCCAAGATCGCTCTTGAGGCTCTCGACGGCACCCTTCATGCGGCGCTCGATATCGGCTTTGTCGTACTTGGCCATGGCGGCTTCCTCTGTCTTGTCTTTGCGTTCAGTTCTTGACGATCGTCTGCACGCCTTCGCCGCTCAGCACACGGGCAAGATTGCCCTTGTCGCGGATCGAGAAGACGACAATCGGGATCTTGTTGTCGCGGCACAAAGCAACGGCGCTGGCGTCCATGACCTTGAGGTCGTCGGCCAACACCTTGCCGTAAGTCACGGTATCGAAACGTTTGGCGTCCGCGTTCTTCTTGGGGTCGCTGTCATAGACCCCGTCAACGCTGGTACCCTTGAGCAGTGCATCGCAATTCATTTCCGCCGCGCGCAGCGCAGCACCGCTATCGGTAGTGAAATAGGGCGCGCCGACACCCGCGGCGAAGATCACGATCCGGCCCTTTTCGAGATGGCGTTCGGCGCGGCGACGGATCACCGGTTCGCATACCTGGTCCATCTGCACCGCGCTCTGCACGCGGGTCTGGACACCAAGCTGCTCGAGCGCGCTCTGCATCGCCAGCGCGTTCATCACCGTGGCGAGCATGCCCATGTAATCGGCCTGCGCGCGGTCCATCCCCTGCGCTGCACCGGCCATGCCGCGAAAGATATTGCCCCCGCCGATGACGAGACAGATTTCGAGGCCGGTTTCCTTTGCCTGCTTCACTTCCTGCGCGAGTTCCAGCACGAAGGCCGGATCGATCCCGAATTGCTGGTCGCCCATCAGCACCTCGCCCGAAAGCTTGAGGAGGACACGTTTCATCGTCGAAAGAGGCATGGGCGGAGAGGTATCCGTGTAGCGTAGGGAGTTGCGGGTCCTTAGCCATGAAGCAGGAAACGCGCAAAGGGAAAGCCGGGGTTCGGCGCGGGAGGGGAAAACGGCGGGTCCCAGTTCGGAGACCTCGCGCGAGCGCGAGGCAAACGGCCCGCCGGACACGAAAGCGGTCGCCGAACCGAAGTCCGACGACCGCTCCCGAATTCACGCGTCCCGGAAACATCGGGCGCAGGAAACTGCACAGATAAAGAACTGACGGTCCAGCCCTTTATCGTGCGCGATACACAGAATTAGCCAGCGACGGCTGCCGCGACTTCCGCGGCGAAATCGCTTTCTTCCTTCTCGATGCCTTCGCCGAGCTGGAAGCGGACATAATCCACCAGTTCGATCTTGGCGCCGGCATCCTTGCCGGCCTGCTCGACGACCTGCGCGATGGGGGTCTTGTTATCCATCACGAAGACCTGGCTGAGCAGCGCGTTTTCCTTGGCGTACTTGCCGATCGCGCCTTCGACCATCTTGTCCTGCACGGCTTCGGGCTTGCCGCTTTCGGCAGCCTTTTCCTTGGCGATCGCGCGTTCACGCTCGATCACGTCGGCGTCGAGGCCTTCGGCGGTCAGCGCCTGCGGGAATGCCGCGGCGATGTGCATGGCCAGCTTCTTGCCGAGTTCTTCGAGCTTGGCGGTATCGCCTTCGCTCTCGAGTGCGACGAGCACGCCGATCTTGCCGAGGTCGGGGGCAACCGCGTTGTGCATATAGGGCACGATCACGCCGTTGGTGACCGAAACGGTCTTCATGCGGCGAACCTGCTGGTTCTCACCGATGGTCGCGACATTGTCGGTCAGCTTGTCCGAGACGGTGCCGCCATCGGGATAGGAAGCAGCCTTGAGCGTGTCGATGTCGTCACCCGAAACGCCCAGCGCGACCTGCGTGGTCTTGCGGACGAAGTCCTGGAACTTGTCGTTCTTGGCGACGAAGTCGGTTTCCGAGTTCACTTCGACGGCCACGCCCTTGGTGCCTTCGACGGCCACGCCGACAAGACCTTCGGCCGCGGTGCGGCTCGACTTCTTCTGGGCGGTGGCGAGACCCTTGGCGCGCAGTGCGTCGACCGCGGCTTCGATATCGCCATTGGCGCCTTCGAGGGCCTTCTTGGCGTCCATCATGCCCGCGCCGGTCTTCTCGCGCAGGGCCTTTACGTCAGCAGCAGTGAATGCAGCCATGGTCGTTTCCTTCTTGGTATGGTGTGCGGGCACCGGGCCAGCTGGTGGGCGGCCCGGCGCGTAACTCCGCTTTGTGACGGGCGCATGATGGCGCCCGGTCAATCGAGGGATCAGGCCTCGACGGTTTCTTCCGGCGGGTTTTCCATCGCGCCGACATCGGCACCCGAATCCTGCACGCTGTCACCCTTGCCGCTCTTCGCGGCATTGGCGACTGCATCGCAGTACAGGCGGATAGCGCGGGCCGCGTCGTCATTGCCCGGGATCGGGAAGGCGATGCCTTCGGGATCGACATTGGTGTCGAGCACCGCAACCACCGGGATGCCGAGGACGTTGGCTTCCTTGATCGCCAGGTCTTCCATGTTGGCATCGATCACGAACATCACGTCGGGAATGCCGCCCATGTTGCGAATGCCGCCGAGCGACATTTCAAGCTTGTCCCGCTTGCGGGTCAGGTCGAGCACTTCCTTCTTGGTCAGGCCCGCAGTGTCCCCCGACAGGCGCTCGTCGAGCGTCTTGAGGTACTTGATGCGTTCGCTGATGGTCTTCCAGTTGGTCAGCATGCCGCCGAGCCAGCGATGGTTGACGAAGTGCTGGCCCGAAGCGAGCGCGGCTTCGCGGATCGCGTCCTGTGCCTGGCGCTTGGTACCGACGAACAGCACCTTGCCGCCCGAACGTGCCGTCTGCTGGATGAAGTCGAGCGCACGCGCGAACAGCGGCACGGTCTGCGACAGGTCGATAATGTGGATGCCATTGCGCGCGCCGAAGATATACGGCTTCATGCGCGGGTTCCAACGGTGGGTCTGGTGGCCGAAATGCGTGCCGGCCTCGATCAGTTCCTGCATCGTGACGGTAGGAGCCGCCATAAGTAAATTCCTTTCCGGTTATGCCTCTGGAAAGCTGGAACCCGAATGCGGTGATGTCCCGCGGCGGGCACCGGTCTGTGCGCCTTCCATGTGGATTTGCCCGCTGCGCTGCAGCCGAAAATCGGCCGAATCCGCTGCGGACCGCGCGCACTTAGCGCCGATGAGTGGGAAAATCCAGACTCGATTTGCCGCAAAAAATGCGGGGCCGAACGGGAAACCGCTTGACAGTCGAGAACAAAAAGGGAACATTGTTCTCATTCGCCGGAACCTCCGGCGGGCGCTACGGGTTTTCCACTAGATTTCCCCGGTCTGTCAACAGGCTTGTCGGCAACCGGGCAGGGAGATTTCGCGATGTTCGCATTGTTCCTCATTACCCTTCTCGCTGCCATCGGCCTGGCAACCGCGACCGTGCTCGCCGACAGCGGGCTGCGCTGGTGGTCCACTTTCGCCCGGCTGCGGAGTGAATTGAAGGGCGCGCCCGCCCCATTGCCAGCACTGCGACCGGCCACGACTGCCGTTGCGCAGGCCGCGTTCGATCGGTCGGGTACGGTACGTTCCGCCGGCGGTAGGGTCAGCTACGCCGCTTGACCCGCGAATAGCGCAGCAGGCTGTAGGGGAGCAGCAACAGATACCCGGCGCAAATGGCGCTCAGCGTCCACCAGGGTTCGACCAGCAGCGCCGCGAAGGTCAGGCCCACAAATGCCAGAACCTCCAGCCGTATCCCGCGGCGCGGACGCAGCGAGGTCCAACTCGGCGTGGCCATGTTCGAAATCATCAGCAGCGCAATGACGGTCAGCCAGATCCCCACCAGCAGCGGATGGCGCAGCAAGTCGAGACCAGTGGCCATCCACAGATAGAAGGGCGAAAAGGCGAGCCCCGCCCCGATCGGTGCGGGAACGCCGGTCAGGAAGCCAAGCGATTTGTGCGGCTGCTCGGACACATCGATCTGCGCATTGAAGCGCGCAAGGCGCAGCGCGCAGCAAATCGCGAACGCCAGCGCGGCAAACCAGCCGAGGCGCGGCTCGGCCACCAGCGACCACAGGAAGATGATGATTGCCGGTGCAGTCCCGAAGCTCAGCGAATCAGCGAGACTGTCGAGCTCCGCACCGAACCGCGACTGCGCCTTGAGCGCGCGCGCGATCCGTCCGTCGACCCCGTCAAGGATCCCGGCGATGATCACTGCCACCACTGCAGCAGACCAGTTCTCGTCAATCGCGAACCGGATCCCGGTCAGGCCCGAACACAGCGCGGCCGCGGTGATCGCATTGGGGATCATCGCGCGTAGGGTCAGCGCCCGCGTGTGTACCTCGGTGGGTTGCTCGTCTTCCGTCGCCTTCGGGCCGAGGCGGGCTCCGCCCTCCGGGTCGGCGCTTGGGGGGGTCACTGCGACACGCCCTCGATCAACCGCTGCGAACCGATTTCGGCCAGCACGGTTTCACCCGCGATGACCTTCTGCCCGAGCAGGACCCGGGAATCGGTCCCGGCGGGCAGATAGACATCGACCCGGCTGCCAAAGCGGATCAGGCCGATCCGTTGGCCCACGCCGACACTGTCGCCGGGCTTGACGAAGGGCACGATCCGCCGCGCGACGAGGCCGGCGATCTGCGTGAAGCCGATCTTCTGGCCGTCCATCCGTTCGATCAGGACGTGCTGGCGTTCGTTTTCCTCGCTCGCCTTGTCGAGGCCCGCGTCGACGAAACTGCCGGGGATATAGACCACGCGGCGCACGGTCCCGGCGATCGGGGTGCGGTTGATGTGGACATCGAACACCGACATGAAGATCGAAATGCGCGTGACCGGTCCCGGCGTCAGCCCGGCATGGCCGCTGCCATCGTCGATCATCAATTCCTCGGGCGGTTCGACTTCGGCGATCAGCGACACCAGGCCATCGGCCGGGGCGACGAGCAGATTGTCATCCTGCGGCACCACGCGCTCGGGATCGCGGAAGAACGCGAACACGCCAAGCGACAGCAGCAACAGCGGCCAGCCAATGATTTCCCAGTCGAGACCGATCAGGAACACAAGGCTGACAAGCACCGCGATGACGCCGAACTTGCGACCTTCGGGATGGATCGGGGGCCATGACCAGCGAACATCGCCGCGGCCACGATTGTCGAGTAAATCACCTGCCATGTCGGCCAAGTAGGGCCTGCGGGCAGCAGTCACAAGATGTTATGCCACCTTACGCACGAACACCGCACCCGCCGAATAGCCCGCGCCGAAGCTGCAGATCAGGCCCGTATCGCCCGCGGCAAGGTCTTCATTGTGCTTGTGAAAGGCGATGATCGAACCCGCGCTCGACGTATTCGCATAGGTATCGAGCACCGTCGGGCTCTCGTCCGGCGTGGCCTCGTGGCCCAAGACGCGCTGTGCGATCAGGCGGTTCATCCCGGCATTGGCCTGGTGCAGCCACAGCCGCCTCAGCGTCTGCGGTTCGATGCCCAGCCGCTCGGCTTCGGTGACGATCATCTCGGCCACCATCGGGACGACTTCCTTGAACACCTTGCGGCCTTCCTGGACGAACAGCTTGTCCGGCTTGCCCTCACCCTCGGGCGAAGCGCGGTTGAGGAAGCCGAAATTGTTGCGGATGTTGTTCGAGAACACGGTCTTCAGCCGCGTGCCGAGAATATCCCAATGCTGCTTGGGCGCCACAGCGACATCCTCGACCAGCACCGCCGTGGCCACATCGCCAAAGATGAAATGGCTGTCACGATCGCGCCAGTTGAGATGGCCGCTGGTAATCTCCGGGCTGACCACGAGCACGCTCCTGGCATTGCCCGAGCGGATATAGTCGGCCGCAGTCTGGATGCCGAAGGTCGCCGAGGAGCAGGCGACATTCATGTCGAAGCCGAAGCCGTCGATGCCCAGCGCCTGCTGGATTTCGATCGCCATTGCCGGATAGCCCCGTTCCATGTTTGACGCCGCGCATACCACCGCATCGACATCCGCAACATCGCGGCCCGCCCGCTCGAGCGCCTGCCGCGCCGCCTTCACGCCGATTTCCGCCATCACCGAAAGTTCGTCGTTCGACCGCTCGCGCAGCCGTGGCGCCATGATTTCCGGATCGAGGATGGGCGCCTTGGTCATCACATGGCGCGCCTTGATTCCGCTCGCCTTTTCGATGAATTCGACCGAACTCGGCTGAAGCGCTTCGACTTCCCCCGATGCAATGGCTTCCGCATTGTCGGCATTGAATATCTCGACGTAGCGATTGTAGCTTTCGACGAGCTCTTCGTTGGTGATGGTGCCTTCGGGCGTGAACAGCCCGGTGGAGGAGATGACGGGGCGCCCCGTTAAATTGCTATCGTGACTCATGCCGGCTGGTTAGTCCGGCTCCGGCCATCCCGCAAGTTCCGGTCCTGCCCGCGGTGCAGACATGCCTTGGCATCGCCGCGGGCACCCGATAGTGCTGGCGACATGCAGGATATGCAGCCTTCGCGCCCCCGCAACTTTTGCGATAGCTGCGCCATTCGCAACCGGGCGATCTGCGCCGAGCTGGACGAGCGCGAGATCGACCTGCTCAACACCATCGGGCGGCGCCGCACCCTGGCAGCGGGCGAACAGCTGATGTGGGAAGGCGACGAGGCGGTGCTGGTCGCCAATGTGATCGAGGGCGTGCTCAAATTGTCATCGCACTCGGCCGACGGCAAGGAGCAGATCCTCGGCCTCGTCTATCCTTCCGATTTCCTCGGTCGGCCCTTCGGGGAAACCTCACCTTATGGCGTCGAAGCGCTGACCGAGGCGCAGATCTGCGTGTTCGAACGCGCGGACTTCGACCATTTTGCCCGCGAACATCCGCGCCTCGAACACAAATTGCTCGAACGCACGCTCGGCGAACTCGACCGAACCCGGCGCTGGATGCTGCTGCTTGGCCGCATGAATGCCGAACAAAAGGTCGCCAGCTTCCTGCTCGAAATGGCCGACCGACTGGGCAACGGCGTCGCGGGCGCGCAGACCAGCCTGATCCTGCCCGTGTCACGACAGCAGATCGCCGATGTACTCGGCCTCACGATCGAAACGGTCAGCCGTCAATTGACCCGCCTGCGCAGCGCAGGCGCGATCGAACTCCCCTCGCGGCGCGAAATCATCCTGCGCGACCGCGCCGACCTCGAGCAGCGCGCAGGGTAATCCCAATCACGCGGATTGCCGCCGAAGATCCCGACGACGTCAACGGATATGAGAGTTTCGGAAAGGGTGGCGGTGGTGGCAGGGCTTGAATCGAACTTCAAAAATAAGACTTTGAAATCAATCTAGTACTCAGATGCAGCGTAAACGCTCCCCCACACTCTCCCCCACATTTTTGTTCATATAAGCCTTGTTCGATTCAGCTTTTCGTCAATTAAGCTGAATATTTCGGTCTTTCGCAAGACACTCACATGCGATTTTCGGGGTCGTTGGAGACCTACCGAACTCCACCTACAGGCACCGTTCACGGCCGTCGAGCACCTGGGTGCAAGTTTGACGCGAGAACTAAATTTGGCCCCCTCCCCAGTTCTTGGTATTGACGTACGAAGCTCACACTGACTCAAGGAGTCCGATGAGAAGACATTGCGGACGAAATCTGATCGGCAGGTGCAACCATTCCAGCATCTTGCTAGGCGTCGGATAATGAAGACCGACCTTGATCACCTGCCGCCACAGAAGCAGCGCGAGCTGGAACGCGTGGTGCAGCTGATCTTCGAAGAGTTCGACGATGCCTTCGCGCTCGCCAGGCACGAATGGAAGAAAGCCGGGCGCATCCTCAAGGTGATCCTCTACGGCAGCTACGCGCGCGGTACCTGGGTCGATGAGCCGCATACCGCCAAGGGCTATCAGTCGGACTACGACCTGCTCGTTATCGTCAACGACAAGCGGCTGGTCGACCGGGTCAAATACTGGTCGAAGCTCGATGACAGGCTGATGCGCGAATATGGCGTGACCAAGTCGCTCAAGACTCCGGTCAATTTCATCGTGCACACCCTGCAGGAAGTGAACGATGGGCTGGCGCACGGGCGCTACTTCTTCATGGACGTAAAGCAGGACGGGATCGCGCTCTACCAGTCCGATGAAACTGAGCTCCACACGCCCAAGCCCAAGACCCCGCAGCAGGCATTGGCGATGGCGCAGGAGTATTTTGAAGACTGGATGCCGAGCGCATCAGATTTCTTCGACGGCTATGTCGACGCTAAGGCTCGTGGGAAGTTCAAAAAAGCTGTGTTCGATCTGCACCAATCGGCAGAGCGGATGTACCATACAGTTCTCCTTGTGTGCACTTTTTACACACCCCACGTTCACAATCTCGGCTTTCTACGCACCCAAGCTGAACGCATCGACGCGCGTCTCACCTATGTCTGGCCTCGCGAGACCAAACGCGATCGTGCGCGCTTCGAGAAGCTCAAGGAAGCCTACGTCAAGGCGCGCTACTCGAAACACTATCGCATCACGAAGGAAGAACTTGAGTGGCTCGGCGAGCAAGTCGAGGAGCTAGGCCGTGTCGTGCACGCGGTGTGCTCGGAGCGGCTTGCAAAGTTGAGGACTGAAACCAACGACTGATTGAGATCAGCGGTCAATGGCCACAGTCATCAACGTTAGGTCAGATCAATATTTCCGCTGGCGCAGTGCACTCATCACCTCGGTCACAAGCGATGTCGGTAGATCGAAGAAATCGAAGACATTGTAGAACGGTTGGAGGAACTGGTGGACCAGCTCGTTTGAGTTCGGCCCCAGCATCGCGCCATCGAACGCTGATCCAAGCGAAATTGTCGCTTGGCGGGAAATCCTATGGTGAATGTATCTGGTTCCGATGCTGTATAGCCTACGACCTTCCATCCCTGTGTAAGAAGCCAACAATCTCACACTGTAGGAGCCGCTCAATAAGCGACTTGCCAGACTTTCAATATACGCCAAGACTTCAGCTGTGATCGCTACGGGCCACTCGACCTCGATCCACGTTCCTGGTTCAGCGGGCATATTCCGGGAACCAGATAGATCATCTTCGCGATAGCCCCGTAGGAAGAAGCCGAAACCGTCAGGAGACACACGCCAGAAATCGGCCATTCCGGCTCCGTGATTGCCGAAACCCTCTTCGTTGTCGCCGCCGATCCAGCATTCTACCAGTCCTTCAAAGGGATAGGGGCGAATACCGAATCGCGTCGGGTACCAAAATGGCGGCCAACCACTCAGATTGACCTCAGAGTCGCGTAACGCCTCACTGAATTTGGCGCCTGGAAGCTCGCGCAATTCTCCATCAAATTCGAATGCGTACCACATGTAACCATGAGGGCATCGCTCGGGTGCATCTACTGGCAATCCATCTCGTAGATCGAGCCAACGCTCTAACGATTTCTCGCTCCATTCAGTCAGTCGATCTGGTGTCGTTTCAAGGGAAGCCTCGGGGACCGCTCCTGAGATTAGTGCCCGAATTTGGTCGAACATTTCATCACGCCTGTGCGACAAACAACGCGCCAATAGAGTGTCCCAATCATGTGCGGACTGCGGGACTTCGCTACGTGGTCCGGGACGCCGTATATAGATGCTGTTGTCTTTGACGATCTGCCCATTTGGGCCGCCGCGCTTGGATCTTACCGGGACGCGATGCCCGCCAGGTATCACGACAATCGGATGGAGCAGCCCGTCAGGTCCCGAACGAAGATGAACAGCGCAATGAAATGCCGGATCAGCGTAGTTGTGAATGATCCCGTTTAGATGATCTACCCCATAAGCTTCGAGGGATCGCGGTCGCCCCTCCGAGGGGACCATCCCTTCGTCAGTTTCAGTCATGCCGATGATGATGATGCCGCCGCCATTGTTAGCAAGCGCTAGGGCTGCCTTGGCGAAATTGGCCTTCGCATTCTCATCTGACTTCAGATCAAGCCAGTTTTTGACTTCGACGTCCAAATCTTCTCGAGGCTCGACAAGTAGTTCCGAAAATCGATCCTGCACTTCGTCCGTCATGGCAAGTTGAGAGCTCCCTTATATTTCGGCGCTGATGAGAAGGATAAGAAGGAATGGAAGGGATGGCGAGATAAAAGCAGCGCCGTCGGTCGGGCGGCAGGTGGTTGGTTTCGTTGAGCAATTTGCGACGGCTCTTAAAGCAACCGTGCGGCGGTCTTCAAAAATTTTCGTTTTTTTTCAGTTTAGTTGGCGACGGCGCTTGCTTGAATGATGCTCAAGATCGTCACGATTTGCCAGAGAGCTCTCGTCTAAACTTGTCCATACGGATGTGTGCAGATGCATCGTTCTCAGGCGATCTCGCACACCTGCGCACTGGAGTGAGATCGGCTGCCGCAGCGTAGAAACGTCATGTGGCGCAATCGGGCCTGATCGAAGGATAATCGGTGTCGATGGCGGGCCTGACCTGCTCCCCCTCTATGTCCCCAGGTCGGCCCGTCATCACTCTAAAGATGAAAGGACCGACCGGAATGTCGATACCGGACACGAGCAAGACTTCCGCTGACCCTAAGCACCGAACCACCATCGAACCGATCACAATGCGTGTTCCCCAAGCGTGTCGCTATCTAGGGATCGGACGAAGCACTCTCTATGTGCTGATCAACGAGGGTAAGATCGAGATCATTAAGCTCGGCAGTTCGACGCTTGTTCTGACCGAGAGCCTTAGATCTCTTGTCGAGAAAAAACGCAAAGGATTGAATCAATCTACCGACAAGGCTCCTTGACCATACATCCGCACCTTGTTCACACGGGAATCCTCACGGCAAGACCGCTTCTTGGAGCAGCAATGCAGCTAATTCTGAGCTTTCGCAGCTACTGCCTCCGGCCCGTCTGGAATTTCCTCATCTCGAAAGTAGCGCCACATTGCACGAACGAGATTCTTGAGCATTTCGCTCTCACGACCCTCTTCATGCGCCCGAATGAGCGTTCCATAGACGACGTCAGGTATTTTTTGGCTGTCCTTGCTTGGATGGACTCCAAATGGTTCACACGCTTCAGCAAGACATGCCGCGTGCACGTCAGGCGTAAGATCGTCCTTGAGTTTCAGTTCCAGCGTTTTCTCGAAGTGGGCGTAGCAATCCGCAATCAGATCAGTTGTCGGTGCGGCTTCAAACTGCTGCTCGGGCTTCGCTAGCCGAGAAAGCGCAAGATCGGTTGCGGGTGATCGCTTTTCTTCAGGCAACTGCTGGTCACAATCCCAGAGAATAAAGGTTGGGATGCCCAACTCGCGAAAGATCACATACGGACGGTCGAGATTTGCCTTTCCTTCGGCTGAGAGAATGGCGATTCCAGCCGCCTCGAAGTTCACACCCATCATGCGCGCCGTCGCTGTGAGCGCCGCCTTATCGCTGCGCCCCTCGACGAGAATGACGCCATTCGCAAAAAAGCCTTCGGAAAGTTCGGGGCCGAGAATGTGCAATCTCGGAATGAGAGTGAGGGCAGTAAATTGCTCCGGGGGCTTGTCCCAGGCCACACTGAGTTTGTGCGCAACGTTCGACAAGTCGAGTGCCTGCAATACGCATTGCTTGAACTCACTATCGGCGCAGGGCGCCCGCCGTGCCAATCTAATCTCATCAGCTTTGCCCATTGAAATGAACATAGGCGAATGGGAGCCAAATATTATCTGCGTATGACCTTGCACGCCTGGGAGCGTGCCGCTGCTCAAACCGCGCAGCACGTCCGCGAAGTGTCTCTGCTTTGTCGGATGCTGGTACAACTCGGGCTCTTCGATCGCCAAGATCAGAGTGGGCGCTTGTGCGGGTGCAACAACCGGCCCAGGCGCATCAGGATCGACGTTTGCATCCACGGTAACTTCGTTACCTTCCTTTACAGTTGCGCGCGCGAGATGCTGGAGGAGCGTGAAAATAAACGCGCGCTGGAGACCATGGCCCTGCCGATCGACAGGAGCGCCAAAACCATCGTCTTTAAGAAATACGTCCGCCATAGGCAGAGGGACCGGCATTTCGCCAATTTCGCGCCAGTTCAACGAGACTTCGGCATCCTGATACAAGCCTTGCAGATCGTTGGTGAGCGTTCCGGCGAGTGCGCCAAGTTCCGGCATGTTGTCGTCAGCTACCAACGCTTGGTACGCTTCAGTCATAGTTGCCTTGAAAGCTTGAACGTCGGGCCGTTGGAGAATTTGACTTCGCACCAATAGTTCGAGCAGTTTTCCGATCACACTGGCCTTACCGTCAGCCGCGTCTACAGACGCCTCTCGGACGGCAGGGATGAAAACGAAGCTAGTGTGTTGCTGAAGCTTGCCCCGACTGTTGTTTTGGAAGCCAAAAAACTGACCATCATCGAGGAGCAATTCGAGTTGCTCTGGATTGTTTGTTTCCCAATCGAGAAGCGCCTGATCGACCGCCGCCTGACTTCCGACTGTCGGTAGCCCAGCATAGACTGGATTGTTCTCGCGGAGCGCATTGTAGGCAGCACGTTTTGGCGTAGCGGCAGCGTGGGCGCGGATTGCTACAAAATCGGGATTCTGCGGCACGACACCGTGATACCTGCCGCTTGATGGGCTCTGATCGAAAATTCTTGTGACGACCAGCTTTCCATCACGCACTCGCTCCTCGAAAGCAGCGATCTCATGGTCACTCAGTTGGTGAAACGTTAGTTCGATCTCTATTGGCTGGGTCTGATCACGGCCGAAAAAGTCGTCGGCATCGCATGTCTTCGACGTAGAGTAAAAGGTCTCTATAGCCTTCAGGATTGAGGATTTGCCCGCACCATTGCCCCCGATCAGTGCTGTGTGCGTGCCGAATGCAACTTCGACATCTTTCAGTGATCTAAAATTCTTGATGCGCGCACGTTCAAGCTGCACCTCATCCTCCTAAATGTGAGCTACGGCCCTCATTTCACAGGCAGCCAAGAGACTTGTCAGCCAGCTCTTTGGAAAGCCCGCTACCAGGGCGACGTTTTCATCGCAGCTTTGCTGAATACCGCTTGCTCACGACCTTGTTTATGAAGGAGTTTAGGCCTTCCCCGGCTCGCGCAAGAGTCACCATTCGATCGAGATTCTCCGGCCCGACTGAGGTAGCTGTATATCGGTAAACTGCTCCAGTCTTGAATTGAACGTCAATTTGGCCCTCGGAAATCTCAAAGGCGCGGACTCCGGAATCGTTATCCCAATCTCTATATGGTTCCACAGTTCATCCCGATCTTGTTTGTTTGGTCAAAAGACTATGAGACAAGCGCCGGGCAATCAACGACATGCGGGCACGTTTCTTTTAGCCTATCAGTCTAGTTGCCTAATACCGTCCAGCAAAACCGCTGTAGCTCGGCAATCGTCCTCGTTGTAATCCAGAATACGCTGCTTGATAGCTGGGTCACCGCTCTCTACCCACCGATGAAACCATTCGATTGATGCGGCTCCTGAAGGATCCGTATCCCGCCACTCAAAGCCGAGGTGCTTCGCTAAGGTCTTGATCGAGTGATTATAGGTGGGCCACTCGGTCGCTTTCAGGACGACATCATAATAGAGATCGATGGATCGAGGGGGAGTGAAGAGCTCTTCGATATCTTCTGCAGAACAGACGTCCGGATAACGCTGTTGCAGCTTGCGATATTCCGTCCGCTCATACTTCGAATAATAGTAAAGCGTGGCGTTGGGGCGCTGCTTGATCCAATCTATTGCGCCAGCGAAGGCTTCTCGCTCGTGTTCCCGTTCCACTCCTTCCGCATAGAAGGCGGTGAATGTTTCTTTCGTCGGATCGCTTCGCAGCCTTTCAACAAATCCGTGAAGATAGACGAGATCACGCATCGGGTCGGCCTCGATGTCAAAGAAGATTTCCGTGTCAGTAATCGGAAGCTCAACTGGAGCGCGCAGGAAAGCTGTTGCCTCTGGCTCTGTGAGCATTTGCGCTCGTTGATGGAAGAGTCTCAGCCGGTCCGCACCAAGCCTCGGGAACTGAGTCTTCTTCCCTTCGATGAAGGCCTCAGGATCGCTAATCGCAAACTCCTGGACCGAGCCAATGGTATCCGACATTGTGTCACGGAGGGCTCGACCTAGCGCGGGAATGAGAGAAAGATCGCCGGCTCCGACGAGCTCAGTTTTGCACTTAGCTCGCCAGTGGCAAAGCCCGCAAATGGAGGCCAAGGCTCCCTTCGTTTCGACTACCCCGTCAAGAATTAGTGTGACCTCGTCGCGCACGCGCTCATAGAAGTCCCACCAAGTCTCTGTGCCCGTCTTCGTGCGTGTTTCGGAAAAATCATATGGGACACGCTCGCCTCGAATGTCCCATATTTCTGCTATGCGCCCCGAGCTTTGGCCGAGCTTCTCCAGAATCTCTGTGTAGAGGGCTACCTGGACGGCATAGTGGGGTTTGAGCGATCCATAGTCGCCTTCGTCGCCGCCGGTCTCGCCACGGCCAGACTTTATGTCAGCCGCGATGTAACCATTACCACGCAAGATCAGAAGGTCAGGCTCCCCTAGCAGGCCGTCCGACGCGATGCGTCCTCCATAGATGACCGGACGGCGTGCCGCGATTGCTTCGATTGTGCGGCTCAGCTTTTCTTCCCCCGCCAAATCCACGATAACCTCCGTTTCTTCTGGGAGGGTTTCAGCGACCTGCCGTTCGAAAGCACTGCCCCGCTCCCAAAGGAGGCGTACGAACGGGCTGACCTCTTCACGTTCGGCGATTTCCCCGAATGTATCGAGCGCAACTCTGTGGGGACACGCAATGTAGTCGTAAAGTTGTGCAGCAGTCACCTTGGCCATCGGAAATCTCCCCTCACCCGCTCTTTTCCTCAATCAAGCGAGCCGACACAGATTGAATTCTAGAAATTGATTTTCACTGCGAGACAGAAAATGAAGGCGGTAAGCTACCGACGTTGAAATTGCGCAAGCGTTGCGTCCGCTTCTCTGGAGGTCGCCCAGATGCAGACAAACCGCTTCATGCCCAGTCTCGGAAGCCCCCTAGTTGCCTCACCAGATCGCATTAATTGGCCGGATATGAGCTTGTGTTTATGGGCGTTCGTACCAAATTGTGCGAAGGCGACAAGGGAGGAAGCGCGAGAAGTGGCAAGCCTGTTCTTTTCATATTCGCACGCGGACGAAAATCTTCGCGATCAATTGGAAACTCAGCTTGCGATGCTAAGGCGGCAAGGCGCGATTGAGGTTTGGCACGACCGGCGTATCGGTGCAGGCGATGAATTCGAGCCCGAGATCATGCAGCATGTTGAGAACGACGACATCATTCTGCTGCTGGTAAGTCCTAATTTCCTCGCATCAGACTATTGCTATGATCGCGAAATGCTGCGCGCCATGGAGCGCCACGAGGCTGGCGAGGCAATCGTAATTCCCGTAATCCTACGCGCATGCGAGTGGCATCACGCGCCATTCGGTAAGATCAATGCAACGCCTCCGGATGGAAAGCCGATTACGCAGTGGCCAGACCGCGATCAGGCCTTCCTCGAAGTGGCCAAGGCAATCCGAAAAGCGGTCGAGAAGCTCGAGCCTGGCGCCCAGTCCGTTCAACTAAACCCTACTGTTCAAGTGCAAGGTAGGTTGGCGAACGAGGCGACGAATCCGAGGTCCAGCAACCTGCGATTGGCGAAGCAATTTACTGAGAGACAGAAGGATCAGTTTCGCGTCGATAGCTTCGAATTTATCGCTCGGTACTTCCAAAACTCGCTCGCTGAATTGCAGGATCGCAATGACGGAATCGAAGGCGTATTCCGCCGAGTTGATGGAAACCGCTTTACCGCGTCGGTCTATCGAAGTGGCAAAGCACTTGCCCGTTGCACAATTTTCCTGGGCGGCGGGTTCACCGGGAACGGCATAGCTTTCGTTCATGGTGAAACGGATTCCAGCAACACGCTCAACGAATCCCTTTCCGTCGATGCGGACGATCAATCGCTCTTTCTGAAGAGCTTTGGAATGTCTGCTGCGATCAACGGAAAGCAAGAGGCGAAGCTTTCTCAGGAAGGCGCAGCGGAGCATTACTGGGCAATGCTGATCGAGCCACTGCAGCACAATTGAGAGGAGCGGTCGATGCTATCACCCTCGGAACTTGCTGTAGGCGCGCTAGCCGGCGCACCTCACATGTCATTGGTGATCCCGCACGACGAGCGTTCAGGATGCTTCATCCCCTTGCGACTGGAAGGTCGCGGAACTTTCGCCGTTTTCCTAACCGGTGAAGATCGGTTCCGGTTCTTTCATTACGGGAGACCCGATGACGAGGAAGACGCCTATTTTCTGAAGGGTATCGTGATTTCGCAGATTGCAATCGAGCTTGATGAAACGTCGGTCTATGATCCTGATAGCGGCAATCGTGCGCTTGGATCGTTGATCCGCACACAGGACAGACTTGAGATAGTAGTCAGGAGTGCGCGTGAACGAGTAGGCCAAACCATGTCTCTTCCAATGATAACCGATCTGCCAACGTGCGAAACCAGTGCAAGAGCAGGCTTTACCAGATGGCGCATCGTTCTTGGAAAAGGTCAGGAAAAACGTGAGCTCGTGCTGGTCAATTGTGTGGAAGTTCAGGCCTGAGCCAATCTGCACGATTTCCGGATCGACATTCAAAGAATATCGAAACGAGGTTAGGTATCATCAGCAATGATAAGAAAAGCTGCGTCGCGCTGCTCTGCGTGCTTCCGAGCTGCCGCTTCGGCAAGTTCGACAGTCGCATATTCTCCATTCTCGGAAAATCCGGACATGGCGCCCTGAAGCATGAAACCTGATTGGACCTGACCATTCCAGCCCTTGCTGAGTTTCAGATACGCAACAGGTTTTCCCTTAGGTAGCCGAATAATGTCCATCGCATTCCCTCCGCAATATGGCCGACTAGGTCGTCCATTGAACAGCATCAACGCGGCGCTGGCGAGCTTGCTCGTGCATGTTCACAGGCGTTGCGCCCAGAACTCGCGTCACCATGGCGTTCAGAAAGCAAGACGGTGACAGGTTGGGTGGCGTGAGATCCGCCAGAATAGTCACTTTAGGCAATTCGGGGACAGACTGATCTTGATCTGACGTCGACGCGGCGGCTGAATCATCTTCATCTGCTAATGCTTCAGCGCCTGGCTCAAGTATGCCTTCGGGATCTGACTCTGTCTCGTCTACAGGCGCTGCGCCGTCGTCATCGTACTGCATCAGAATGAGGCAGGTCGCATGGTAAGCATCGTCTTCCTGCCCAAGCTTCGCCAGAAGATCGAAGAGCCAGTCTGCTGTTCTGGGTTCCTTCTGCAGAATGTCAGAACGCAGTCCGAACATGAAGCCCAGCGCAGCGAGGGGGTGGCGCAGCCGCAAGTTCTTGGCGTCGCCGTAAGATTCTTCAATACGATTAGGCGCATTCTTGCCGTAGGAGGAATCCATACGCTTGGTCGATATCAGGATCTCGGGCCCTGTTGCCCAATCTGTCATGATCACGTCGACCTGCTTCAAATAATTCTTGCCCAGGATCGCTGCCGACGATGAGGTCACCCCGGTAATTGAAGACTTGCTCTCGACACGCTGCGCGATTTGCTCACGCAGCTTCATAGGAAGCGATTGAATCAACGATGCGACGGGTGCAGGCAAGATACGCGGATTTGCCGGGCGCGGCCAAACCTGATCGCGGTCGAAGCCAGCGCGGCGAAGTTCGTAGCTCAGCCAGACGTCGAGCGCGAGCGCTGGCACACCAGACTGGGTATTTGCTTTGAGATAGAGGGGAACGCCAAGCAGTCGTTCAAGGGTGGCATAGTCGGGCTCAAATAGCAGTTCGCCGTTGGCCGAATTCGACCAAGGGTTGGTATGCGCACCGTCCGGTGCCGCCTCTGAAACGATGCGGTCAAAAAGCACCCATGCTTGCGACTTCGTCGAATCAGCCATTCGCTTGGCCTCCACGGTTCAAATTGTTGAATGAAGAAAGCCGGGACTGCCAAGCTGTGGAGTGTGCGGATCCAACCGAACATGCCCTTCCAAATGCCCACCTTTCAGTCAGCATAGTGGCGCCAGCGTTGCATTGTTTTCACTGCGTCTTCGAGTTCTTCGTCACGCTCTTTGCCGAACGTGGGGATAGCAGGGAAGACGATGCGACCCGCCTCGCGTGGCTCAAGCTTGAGCATTCCGCCGCCTAGCGCGTGACCTTCGAGTTCGCAGCTTAGGCGCACAAACGGCGAGGACCATTGTCCAAGATACTTTGCCGCTGCCTCTTTGTCCCTGATCCGGATCGAATGAACGCTGTTCGTACAGGAAACGCCGGCTGCATTGCGAACAAGATTGGCGCGACGTCCAGACATATAGCTGAGGACATAGTCGGGGATTTGAACGTCAGGCACTGCATACCAAGGCGCGCGATTACGGCACTTGTACCCTTGTCGCGCAGCTCGTCCGGCGCTGCTGTTGAGGTAATCGCGGATTGAAGTCGGCAGCTCCTGATCACGGGTGAGCCGAAGCAACAATATGGGGTCGTCATTGCGCTTCCAACTCTCGACGGTGGCTTTGGTGATTTGCCGCTCTGGCATGGCCCGCCCGTTGCGAACTGCTGGCTGCAGAAACCTGTCGGGGATACTAAGTCGCTCCGCTTCCGAAGGCCGCAAATGGAAAAAGTTGTTGTCGCCGCTGATATATCCGATTCCGACATTCGCGAAGTCAGCAAGGCGCCGGGCCTGCTGGTCATCGAGCGTATCAGCATAAAGATTGCGGACCGAGACGGGCAGCAGGTAGGGCCGAAGCCGCCGATTCCAGATGGAACGCCATTCGTCGAGATTGACCCGTATTGTTGGCTTAGGCGGAGCCTTCGTTGACTTGAACTCGTCGACAATAGTGAACTCAATAGCTTCGCTCTTGCCGCCGAAGCCCTCGGTGTAGAGCAACCAGCAGTCTTCCGAGAGATCTGGGAATAGCTTTTTGCGCACCGCGACAATCTGCACTCGGGTAAACGAGGCGACGAGATATTCGAGAAGCGGTGCTGCGTAAGGCGCATGGCCAATCTCAGCTGGCACGACGAAAGCCATTCGGCCGCCCTGTTTCAGGAGACCCGCAGTAGCGACCAGAAACGGTGCCCAAGATGAGGTAAGCCCGCTGAAGCGTGCGCCGAGATCAAGGCAAAGATCGAGTGCGCGACGTCGCATTTCGCCCTTGAAAGTCTGGTAGCGAATAAACGGAGGATTTCCGGCTGCACATTCGAAGCGCTCATGGGTTTCAATTGCCCAAGTGAAGAAATCGCCTTCGTGGACCAACGCGCCTGGAGCACGCTCGATTGCTAGATGGGCCGATACCGGGTTTTGCTCAATGCCGACGCTATTGCGGTGTTTGGCCAAGAATGCGCCATCGCCACACGAGGGGTCGATCATGCGATCGCTTGGCTTTTGGCAAGCCCAGGAAACGAGCGTCGCGCTGACGCTGTCGGGGGTAAAATAGGCCCCTGACCGCTTCTTTGAAAATTCCGGAGACGTACCCAACATGATGCACACCTTAGATTATTTGCGCTACCCGGCAACAGGGCGGAGTAGGAACATATAGTGAACATCAAGAATTGGCAACGCCCCTTCGGGGATAAGAAGCAGCGGTCGTCCCGAAGCTTTCTGTCGCACCGTTTCGTGGAGCGGCTGGTAGCAAGCCCGACAACCTACTCAATTTAGGCTCAAGATTTTAAAGCCCATATCTTGTATCGCATGTAGAGGCTGCCCTTGCGGGCGACCTGCTCTATCCGCTGCGCGGACCGGGCCTGTAGTCCCGGCCCATTCGGGTGACGATCAGGAGCAGTTTGATGTTGAGCGGGAATTTCTGGATGACGCGCTCTGTCCCGCGCTGCGCGCTCCTGAGGGCGCGGCGTCCTTGAGCTAACCCGCAGGCACTCTTGCCTCTCTCATTGCCGGAAGCCCGCTGGCGCACTGCTCGCGCGCGCAGGGCGTCCGGCTGCTTCGCGCCGTGCAAGGGTGCCGTTGTTTGTGTGGATCGCGGACGCGATCCTTGCGCGGGAACGCCAAGGGCTTCGCCCTCTCGTTCCCGAAACCGCAAATAGACGCCCCCGGGTGGCGGGCTGACGCCCGCTGGCCCGCGCCAGAGCATCGATTTGCGGTTTTCCCTCCCCCTCCCATCCTCGCCGGAAGGCAGGCGGCATGGCGAAGCCATGCGCGCCAGCGGTGGGAGTGGTGTGTCAGCCGAGGGCGTCGCGCTGGTCTTGCGCGTTGAGAGCTTCGCTGACTGTGACTGTACCGGAGCAATAGGCACCCCACGCATCCATGAGCTTCACTCGCATACCGGGGTCCTCTTTGGTGCCAAGGTATGTGGTACGGCGATAGGCAGCCTGCACCGCGTCGGGCGTCTTGTGCGCCAGCGCGGCCTCTACCACCGCGTTAGGGAAGCCCGCATTCGCCGCCCAGTCCGTGAAGGCCGAGCGAAAGCCGTGAACGTGGAAAGGCTCCTGCATGTCGCGCAGCACCTTTAGCAGCGTCATGTCGGACATCGCTTTGCCGGTTGCACCAGAGAAGACGACTTCGGCACCTTCGATCCGGAATGCATCTGCTTTCGCTAGCACTCCCAATGCAGCCTCCGAGAGCGGGACCACATGTGCCTTGCTGCGCTTCATATGTTCGGCAGGGATCGTCCAGAGCCGTTCCTCCAGATCGAATTCTTCCCACGTCGCGAGTCGGACCTCCTGCGAGCGCGTGCCGGTCAGGATCAGGAGATCGAGCGCGAAGCGTCCGAAGGATGGTCTGCGCCTCAATGCGGTCAGAAACGCTGGAATGGCGACATAGGGCATCGCCTTCCGATTCTGGGTTTTCTTGATCTGCCGTGGGAGGCCTCTCCCCGCTTTCAGGCTGCTGTTGCCAGATGGCGCTTCGGTCGAACGCCAGCCTTTGGCGTGTGCATAATCCAGCACGGCGCAAATCCGGTTGCGTACCTGGCGCGCGGTTTCCGGGATTTCCTGCCAGATCGGCGTCAGGACCTCGATGATGTCAGCCGCTGTGATGCTACCAGTCGGCAAATCGCCAAGCTTCGGGAAAGCGTAGTTCTCCAGACTGGCCAGCCACTGGCGCGCGTATACAGCGCTCTTCCAGCCCGCCTCGTTTTCGGAGTGATACTGTGTGGCGGCTTCGCGAAAGGTCACCTTGGCGGCAGCCTCGTCCTTGCGCTCCGTGAGAACGTCGCGCTTTTCGACCTTTATGGCCTTGCGGAGTTCGTTTGCTTTTTCGCGTGCGTCAGCAAGCGTCACGAGTTTAGCGCTGCCCAGTCCTAGGTCTTGTCGCTTGCCGTCCCGCTGAAGTCGCAAATTCCAATAAGCGCCTCCGCGCTTGTCCACTTTCAGAAAAAGGCCGTCACCGTCCTGATAGGTCCCCGGATTCGCCAAGGCTGCCTTTACCGCTACCGCCGAAAGTTTACCCATAATCTTACCCCCACACCTTTCCGCATGAGATCGCCAATCCGAAGTGTGGGGGTAAGCACCTTTACCCCCACATTACCCCCACACTTGACCTCGGATGCGGGTGGATCGCGATGGTCAGAGGTGGACGGAATAGAGGTAATATACCGCAGAAATCCAGGGGTTTCCATGGATTTCTGGGGATGCAGATAGATGCTAAAAGAAAGGGCGGTGGTGGACAGGGCTGGATTCGAACCAGCGTACGCTTGCGCGGGCAGATTTACAGTCTGCTGCCTTTAACCACTCGGCCACCTGTCCACACGGGCCATTTCGCTGAGGAAATCGAGGGATCGACAAGCCGACCCCGTGCCGAGAGGCGCCCCTTTGGCGAAGCGACGCTTGCCTGTCAATGCCCTCGCTGGCACAGGCCGCAACCAATGATGCAGACAGGACGAATTTGATGGCCAAAGGCGAACGCAGACGCGCGCTCCGTGGACGGGCAGGACGAATGAAGGGCGGTCGCGGCAGCGGGCGCGCGAGCACCGGGCAGGTCCGGCTGTGGGGCCGCCATGCGGTGGAAGCCGCGATAAAGAACCCCGACCGGGTCCATCAGAAGCTGTGGGCGACGCGCGAAGCGATCGACACGCTCGACGGCGAACTGCCGGCCGACTTCCCGATCGAATATGCCGATGTTGCCGATCTCGCCCGGATGGTCGCCAAGGATGCCCCGCACCAGGGGCTGGTGCTCGAATGCGCCGCGCTGGAAGATATCCATCTCGACGAGGTTCTCGACAGCGAGCCCACCCGTCCCATCATCGTGCTCGACCAGGTTACCGATCCGCATAATGTCGGCGCAATCCTGCGCTCGGCCGCGGCTTTCGGGGCGGCCGCACTGGTCACGCAGGATCGCCATGCGCCGCCCGAAGGCGGGGTGATTGCCAAATCCGCATCGGGTGCGCTCGAAACCGTGCCTTGGGTCCGCGTGATCAATCTCGCGCGCGCGCTCGAGCAAATTGCCGAGGCCGGATACTGGCGCATCGGCCTGACCGGCGCGGCGGAGGCAACGCTGGCAGAAGCGCTGCCGGCAGGCCCCGTGGCGCTGGTGCTGGGCGCGGAAGGCGAAGGGATGCGCCAGAATATCGAATCGCATTGCGACGCGCTGGCCAAGCTGCCGATTGGCGACCAGATCGAGAGCCTCAACGTCTCGAACGCGGCAGCCATCGCGCTTTATGCGGTCGCCACTAGGTAAATTAATTCGAATGGGGGGAGTTCATATGAAACGCATCGTGATCGCTTTGCTAGCACCGCTACTGCTGGGCGGGTGCCTGTTTTCACCCGGCAAATTCACCAGCGAATTGCAGCTGTTCGCCAATGACCAATTCGCGTTCACCTATGACGGCGAGATCCAGATGCTGGCGCTGGGCAAGCTCGCCGAAATGGCCAACAACAGCGACGAGAACTTCGTCGCGGAATGTTATGACGCCGATTTCGATATGGCCGAATGTTCGGAGGCGGAGATCGCCGAGCAACGGGCAGAATGGGATGCGGGTGCCGGGGATCGGCGCGCCGAGCAGGCCCGCGAAGCCGAAAAGATGCGCGCCGTTCTGGGCGGTATCGATCCGGCGAACCCCGAAGCCGCACAGGAAGTGGCCGCACGGCTCGAACGCCAGCGCGGTTGGCAGCGCGTTACCTACAAGGGCGATGGCGTGTTCGACGTGGCGTTCGCCGTATCCGGCACTCTCACGCATGACTTCACCTTCCCCACAATCGAGGGAATGTTGGGCGCCAATGCGTTCGTCAGCGTCAATCTGCGCGATGGGGCGCAAGTCCGCGTCGATGCGCCGGGTTTCAGCCGGCAACAGGACAGCAACCCGATGTTCGGTGGCGGCTCGCTTGCGGCGTTTGCCGCCATGGCCGAAGCCGATGATGGCGGGGACATGCCCCAGATCGTCATGCCCGAAGGGACCTTCACCATCGTGACCGATGGCCGCGTGCTGGCCAACAATACCGACGAAGGCCCTGCCCCACACGCTGCGGGCCAGTCGCTGTCGTGGAAGATCGGGGCCACGACACGGCAGGCGCCGACCGCGCTGATCGCCTTCGACTGACCGATAGGAAAACGCCGCGCATTCCGGATTGGAATGCGCGGCGAGGTTCGATCCCGTTGTCGCACCGCGAGGCGTGGCGGCGCGCCGGTGAGAGAAACCGGCTTAGTTGACTGCGTCCTTGAGACCCTTGCCCGCCTTGAACTTGGGCTGGTTGGATGCCTTGATCGTCATCGGTTCGCCGGTGCGCGGGTTGCGGCCCGTCGAGGCCTTGCGCTTGGCTACCGAGAACGTGCCAAAGCCGACCAGGCGCACTTCGTCACCGCTCGACAGGGCCTTGGTGATGGCATCGAACACGCCTTCGACGGAGCTCGCTGCATCGCTCTTGGAAAGGCCGCTGGAATCGGCAACCGCGCTGATCAGGTCGTTCTTATTCATTAGGAAAACCCCCTTGTTCTTATCGGGAAATGGTATTGGCTGAATCGCCTCGGCGAAGACGCCCAAATTGAGAGTTTTTTGCCCGCACTGTCAAAGGCAAAATCGGCTAAAAACGGCGGTTTCCGGGGCTGAAGCGGTTAATATTAGGGTGAAGCACTTATTCACCATCCCGATACCCGACCCGCAGCGGCGGGACGGGCCCCGGCATATCACCGGAGCCCGTCCGATTCGCTGCAGCGCAGCACATCTTTTGTTAATGTGCTGTCGGGGGCGGCGCGGGATGTGCGTGGCTCGGCTGACTCGCGAGATCGTCGGCCTCGGTCCATTCGATCGGCTCGGGCACACTGCACAGCGCCTGTGCGAGCACCTCGTCGACATGGCTGACGGGAATGATTTCCAACCCATCCTTCACATTGGCGGGTATCTCGGCGAGGTCCTTCACGTTTTCTTCGGGGATGAGGACCTTCTTGATCCCGCCCCGCAGCGCCGCGAGCAGCTTTTCCTTGAGCCCGCCGATCGCCAGTACACGGCCACGTAGCGTCACTTCGCCGGTCATCGCCACATCGGGCCGCACCGGAACACCCGACAGCGTCGAGACGATCGATGTGACCATTCCCACGCCCGCGCTCGGCCCGTCCTTGGGCACTGCGCCTTCGGGAAGATGGATATGGATGTTGCGGCGGTGGAACAGGCTTGGCTTGATTCCATAATGCGGCGCGCGCGCCTTCACGAAGCTGAAGGCCGCGGCGACGCTTTCGTTCATCACCTCGCCGAGCTTGCCGGTGGTCTTGATTTCGCCCTTCCCGGTCGTGGTGACGCTTTCGATGGTGAGCAATTCTCCGCCCACTTCGGTCCACGCCAGACCGGTGACCGCACCGACCTGCGCTTCGTCCTCGCCCATGCCGTGCTTGAACTTGCGCACCCCGGCGAAGTCGCTGAGATTGGCGGGAGTGATCGTGACGCTCTCAACTTCCTTTTCGAGGATCTTGCGCAGGCTCTTGCGTGCCAGCCGCGCCAGTTCACGCTCGAGCGTGCGGACGCCCGCCTCGCGCGTATAATAGCGGATCAGATCGCGCAGCCCGTCTTCGGTCAGTTCGAATTCGCCGGCCTTCAATCCATGCTCGCCAATCTGCTTGGGCAGCAGGTGGCGCTTGGCGATCTCGACCTTCTCGTCCTCGGTATAACCTTCGAGCCGGATGATCTCCATCCGGTCGAGCAGCGCCTGCGGCAGGTTTAGGCTGTTGGCGGTGGTGACGAACATGATGTCCGACAGGTCAAGGTCGAGTTCCAGGTAGTGGTCCTGGAACTTGCTGTTCTGTTCGGGGTCGAGCACTTCGAGCAGCGCCGATGCGGGATCGCCGCGGAAGTCCTGGCCCAGCTTGTCGATCTCGTCGAGCAGGAACAGTGGGTTGATCTTGCCCGCCTTCTTTAGGTTGGTGACGATCTTGCCCGGGAGCGAACCGATATAAGTGCGCCGGTGCCCGCGGATTTCCGCTTCGTCGCGCACGCCGCCGAGCGACTGGCGCACGAATTCGCGTCCCGTCGCCTTGGCGATGCTCTTGCCCAGTGATGTCTTGCCAACGCCCGGCGGGCCGACGAGACACAGGATCGGCCCCTTCAGCTTGCGCGTGCGCGCCTGCACCGCGAGATATTCGATGATCCGGTCCTTGACCTTCTCGAGCCCGTAATGGTCGGCATCGAGCACCTGCTGCGCTTCGCCGATGTCCTTCTTGACCTTGCTCTTCTTGCCCCAGGGCAATCCGAGCAGGACATCGAGGTAGTTGCGAATGACAGTTGCCTCGGCGCTCATCGGCTGCATCGCCTTGAGCTTCTTGAGCTCGGCCTCGGCCTTTTCGCGGGCTTCCTTACTGAGCTTGGTCTTGCCGATCTTCTCGGTCAGTTCGGCAATCTCGTTGCTGCCGTCCTCGTCGCCGCCAAGCTCGTTCTGGATCGCCTTCAATTGCTCGTTGAGGTAATATTCGCGCTGGGTTTTTTCCATCTGACGCTTCACCCGGCCGCGAATACGGCGCTCGACCTGAAGCACTGACAGTTCGCCTTCCATGAAGGACATGACCATTTCGAGGCGTTTGAGCGGGTCCTTCTCGACCAGTAGCGCCTGCTTGTCGGACACCTTGGCATTGATCGCCGCCGCAATCGTGTCGGCCAGTTCGCCGGCGTCGTCGATGTCGCCCAGCTGTTCGGCAGCTTCTTCGCCCAGCTTCTTGTTGAGCTTCGCGTATTCGCCGAACTGTTCGACCACCTGGCGCATCATGGCCACGACTTCGCTACCCGACGCGGTGACCGCGTCGTTCATGGCAACCGCCGCTTCGACATATTCGCCGCGTTCGCTCAGCTGCTCGAGCTGCGCGCGCGAACTGCCCTGGACCAGCACGCGCACGGTGCCGTCGGGAAGTTTGAGCAATTGGAGCACCTGCGCCACCACGCCGACATCGAACAGATCGTCGCGCTCCGGATCGTCGCATCCGGGATCGAGCTGCGCGAGGAGGAAGATGTCCTTGCTGCCTTCCATCGCCGCTTCGAGCGCAGCGACCGATTTATCGCGACCGACGAATAGCGGGACCACCATGCCGGGGAACACCACAATGTCGCGCAGAGGCAGGAGAGGATAGGTCTGGGTCATCAATCAAATTCCAAATCGAGGCCGTCTGTGGCCGTTCGCAAGGAATATGGTGAGCCGTGTCCCGCAACGCAACGCCATGCACCAAAGTCATGTGGATGGCGCACTATTACAATGAATCGCTCGTTAAGGTAAGGTATATGCGCCGGGAGGTGGGGAGAGGAAATTTATTTCCTTTTGGAGTCAGGACAATGCTGGGTTCGGTAATCTGCAAAGTTAGCGGCCATCGGGTAAACCGGCGTCGTGTGTGGCACGATGGATTGGATTTTCGTACCAATTGCGAACGGTGCGACCTTCCCTTGATCCGCGATATGGCGAAGGGGTGGCGGCCGTTCGACAGCGCGCGCGACCACCAGGCCCATCGCAAGGGTCATCCCCATCATGCGTGATGGAGCGCGCGCAAAATAACTCGGCCTTTGCGGCTCGGCACGCACCCCATGGTATGCCGCACGAAGGGTCGCCGGGTTTCCGTCTCGCTCTCGGAAGCCCGAACTCCGCGCTCACATTCCCGGCAGTTTGAAACCCGGCGGCAAGCCCACGTCCTGCTGGATTTTGTTCATTTCCTCGGCGGAAACGCGATCGGCCCGGTCGCGCGCATCGTTGAACGCCGCGGTCACCAGATCCTCGACCATCTGCTTTTCTTCGGGTTTCATCAGGCTATCGTCGATCGCAACGCCAAGGATGCGTCCGCGAGCAGTCGCGCGCACCTTGACCAGTCCGCCGCCGGCCGAACCCTCGACTTCGATATCATCAAGCTTGGCCTGCGCTTCGCCCATCTGCTTCTGGATGGTCTCGGCGGCCTGCTTGGCCTGCGCGAGCATTTCTTCCATGTTCATGCTTTTCTACTCCAGGGTATTTCGCGGCGCTCGGGGGGCGCGCCGCCTTCTTCGATCAATTCGGCATCGGGGAAGGCATCGAATGCCGCCTTCACCAGCGGGTGCGAGCGCATGGCAGCGGCTGCAGCCGTGCGTTCCGCTTCGAGCACTTCGACCAGCGACGGCGCACCGGCACCGCCGGCCACTTCCTCGACCGTCCAGCGCTTGCCGGTATGGCGATGCAGCGCCTCGCGCAGGACCGGGGCGATATCGTCGGTGAACTTGCCGTCGCGCCCGTAGCGCAAGATGCCGTCGGCAAGCTCGACGACCCGCACCTGCAGACGCATGATGCTGGCTTCCTGCAACAGGCCGGATGCATCGATGGCGTCGACCAGTCCCTGCCAGTCCGGTTGCGCGGTAGCGGTCGGCGCTGCCTCACCCCCGCCGGCGGGCATGGATGTGGGAGCCGGCCCAGCTTCCGCGAGCGCCTCGATCTTCTTCGCCAGCTTGCCCGGATCGGGCATTTGCCCGGCATGCAGCGTCCGCAGCAGTGCCATGCGCAGCGCCACCAGCGGATCGGGTGCCAGCCGGACTTCCTCGTGCCCCTTGAGCAGCAATTGCCACAGCCGGTGCAGTTGACCTGCCGGCAGGCGCGATGCCCATTCGGCCAATTGCTCGCGTTCGTCGGCGCTGGCGCCTTCGGGTTCGCTGCCCGAGACCTGCGCGACGGTGATACGATGGGCGACGTCCATCTGGGCGCGCATCAGTGCAAGCGGTTCCACACCAAGCGCATATTGCTCGTCCACTGCCTCCAGCAGGGCCTTGCCCTCGCCTTCGAGAATATGGCCGAACAGGCGGCGCTGCGCGCCTTTGTCTGCAAGGCCGAGCATGTCGCGCACCCGCGCCGCGCTCACCCGTCCCTCGGTATCGAGATCGGCATGCGCGATCGCCTGGTCGAGGATCGAAAGCCCGTCGCGGACCGAACCCTCGGCGGCATTGGCAACGATGTGCAGCGCTTCGGCATCGGCCTCGACGCCTTCCTTGCGGCAGATTTCGGCAAAATGCGCTTCGAGCAGTTCGACCGGGATTCGCCGCAGGTCGAAGCGCTGCGTGCGGCTGAGCACTGTGACCGGCAGTTTCTCGACTTCGGTCGTGGCGAAGAGGAACTTCACATGCGCCGGCGGCTCTTCGAGCGTCTTGAGCAGCGCATTGAAGGCATTGCGCGACAGCATGTGGACTTCGTCGATGATGTAGATCTTGTAGCGCGCCGAAACCGCCGCATAGCGCACCGCCTCGATGATCTCGCGCACGTCGTCGACACCGGTATGGCTCGCCGCGTCCATTTCGATGACATCGATATGGCGCCCTTCGGCAATCGCGCGGCATGGTTCGCATTGACCGCAGGGGCTGATCGTCGGGCCACCCTGCCCGTCCGGGCCGATACAATTGAGGGCCTTGGCGATCAGCCGCGCGGTCGAGGTCTTGCCGACCCCGCGCACGCCGGTCATCAGGAAGGCATGCGCCAACCGATCGCGCGCAATCGCATTGGCGAGCGTGCGCACCATCGCCTCCTGCCCGATAAGCTCGGCAAAGGTCTGCGGGCGGTATTTGCGTGCCAGTACGCGATAGGGCTGCGCCGGATCGGGTGTAACCGGTGGGGTCACGGGAGCGGTTGGGGGCGCGGTCTCAAGCTCGGCCTTCTGCTCGGGCTCGCCAGCAGGCGCACCGCCGAACATCGCTTCCTGTCCGGCGTCCTCGAGTTCCGCCACGCTCGGCGTGTCAGCCTCTTCGGCCCCGCTTTCCCACGGAAGGCCGTCAGGATTGTCCGGTGAATCACCCATGCCCGACTAGGTAGGCACTGGCGCGGCAAAAGTCATGCCATGGCGCATACGAAATGTGGGTGAAAAAGGAGCCGGCCGACCCGCCGCAATCCACCTGGGCTGCTTCCTTCCGGACCTGACCCGGTGAGCGAACGCAAACGTCCGACCGACTCCCGGCGCGCCATATGGCGGCGGGAGCGAGAAAAATCAATTACCGAAAATTGTCGGCGTAGGCCTGCAGCTTGAGGCTTTTGGCAGGCGTCGCGTGAACGCGCGCGACAATGCCGTATTTCTCGGCATAGGCCTTTGCTTCATCCTTGCTCGGGAAGGTCAACTGGACTTGTGCCTGCGTATCGCCGCTGCCGGTCCAACCCATCAGCGGATCGGCCTTGCGCGCTTCGGACTGCTCGAATTCGAGCACCCATTCGTCGGTACGTGCCCTGCCGGACTGCATGGCGTTCTTCGGTCGCTGGTAGATACGTGCTGACATTTCTCTCGATCCTTCAGGCGCCGGGCGGCAAACACCCCTCGCCTGGCTACCTCGCATGAACCCTAAACAGGCTCGCCCTTGCCTCGCCTTCGGCGTGGAAGTCAACTAGCGCGAGCGGTCGAAGGCGTTCCTGGTCTTCAAACTTGGCGCTTCGGTCCAGGGTTCCTCCGGCCAGCGATGTTTGGGATAGCGCCCCTTCATTTCCTTGCGCACTTCGGCCCAGCTTCCCCGCCAGAAGCCGGGCAAGTCGCGCGTCGACTGGATCGGCCGCCCCGCCGGGCTGGTCAGCTTGAGTAGCAACGGCGTGTCGCCGACCATGGGATGGCGCTCCAGCCCGAACAGTGCCTGGACGCGAACCTCGACGCTCGGGGCATCGTCGCCAATGTAGTCGATCTCGTGGGTGGTCCCTGCAGGCGAGGTAAAAGCGCGGGGCGCCAGCCGGTCGAGCCGCTGGCGGCTGTCCCAATCGATCTGGCCGAGCACGGCATCGACCAGCCTGCCCTGCGGCAGCGCCAGATCACGCCTGTCCTGAAGTAGGGGTGCCAGCCACACATGTGCGGTAGCGGCGAGGCTCGCACTGGAAAGGCTTTCGATGCCGGCATGACCGGCCCGAGCAAGCAGCGCTTGCGGAAGCAGCTTCGCCGGGTTCTCCAGAGCCTTGTCCACAAGCATGTCCACAATTGCGCGGGGGTCGGGTGCGGGATCGGGACCGCGCGCCAGCGTGATCGCGCCGAGCCTGCGCTCGAGCAAGGCCTCGACCCGGTCCCCCGTCCAGCGCAGGACCTGTCGGCGCTCGATACGGTCGGGGAGCCAGCGTTCCAGCTCGATTTCTTCCAGAGCAATACCCGAGGTTATCCGCGCGCCCTTCGCTTGCCCCTGCGCATCGCCCACGACCATGAACGCCGCGCGAGCGAGCGGGGAAGTCGGGTCAAGGACGAAACCCCTGCCGCCTGCGGCGAGCCACTGTTCACCGCTGGCATCGCGCCGCTTGGCAATGAATTCAGGCCGCCCAGCCGCCAGCAGGATCGCGGGCGGCGGCGCATTGCCGGTCGAAACCGGACCGGCAAGGTCGGCGGCGCGCTTGGCCCATCGCCCGGCCAGCTTGCGACTGGCATCGGCCCGGCGACCGCGATCGGCATTCCAGCGCGACAGACGCGCTTCCAGATCCTCCCCCGGACCACCCAGCCCGCGTTCCTGTAGCAACAGCGCCAGCCGCGCGGCTTGTTCGGCTGCGCCATGCTCGGCCCCGAACAGCACGGTCGCCGCACCTTGCGGATCGAGCGGCAGTTGCGCGAGCTTGCTGCCACGCGGCGTAATCCGGCCGGTTTCATCCAGCGCGTCCAGCGCCGCCAGCATTGCCGCGCCGCGCCGACCGAAGCTTCCGGGGGTGGATCGAGCCATGCGAGGTCCGCAGGATCGCCGCTTCCCCATTGCGCCAGTGCCAGCACCAGCGGGGCAAGGTCGGCCGTCACCATTTCGGGCGGATCGTAGGCGGGCCGCCCGGCGTGCCCGGCTTCCTCCCACAAGCGGTATGCCACCCCTGGCCCCTGGCGGGCCGCGCGCCCGGCGCGCTGCGCCGCCGCTGCCTGGCTTGCGCGATGCGTCACCAGATGCGTCGTGCCTGCGGCCCGGTCGAATTCGGCCCTGCGCGACAGCCCCGCATCGACCACTACCGAGACCCCGTCGAGCGTGAGCGAAGTCTCCGCGATCGCGGTCGCAAGCACCACCCTGCGCCGCTCGCCGGGATCGCGTTTGATCGCCGCGCGCTGGCCCGCCGGGTCGACCTGTCCGTGTAGCGGCAGGATGAGCGCAGCGGGCAGCCGCGCTTCGAGCCGTTCGCGCGTCCGCTCGATCTCGCGGACACCAGGAAGGAAGGCTAGGATATCGCCTTCCTCCTGACGCCATGCGGTGCCGATGGCCTGCGCCATGGCGTCCTCGACTGCGACCTGCGGCGACGAGCCGAGCCATTCGATACGCAGCGGATAGGCCCGGCCGGCGCTTTCGATGACCGGTGCATCATCCCCCAGCAAGCGCGCAAAGCGGCTGCCGTCGATGGTCGCCGACATGACCAGGACGCGCAAATCCTCGCGCAGCACCGCGCGGCTTTCGAGCGCCAGCGCCAGCCCGAAATCGCTGTCGAGATGGCGTTCATGCGCCTCATCGAACAGCACCGCCGATATGCCGGACAGTTCGGGATCGGCGAGGATCGTGTTCACGAAAATAGCCTCGGTCACGACGAGCACGCGGGTTCGTACCGAACGCTTGCTGTCGAGGCGGGTGAGATAGCCGATCGTTTCGCCAGGTTTCTCCCCCAGCGTTTCGGCCATTCGCTCGGCCGCTGCGCGCGCGGCAACCCGGCGCGGCGACGTCAGGATTATCGTCCCGCGACACCAGTCCTGGTCGAGCAGCGCGGGCGCGACCGCAGTGGTCTTGCCCGCGCCGGGCGGTGCGACCAGCACGGCACCGGTCTGCTCGCGCAGAGCATCGAGCAATTCGGGAAGGACGGAGTGGATCGGCAGTGCGGGCACGCCAGTGGCCCTAGGACGGATCAGTACCCGCGCGCTACCGCGAACAGCGCCGCCTGCGTCATCGCCTGGCGCGCGGTGCTGTCGGGGAAGATCGACAGTGCATCGATCGCCCGCTGGGCAAAGTGCCGCGCGCGCAGTTTGGTATCGTCGACCGCGCCATGGCGGTCGATCAGCGCAATTGCCTGTTCGAGGTCATCGTCGCTGGTCCGGAAGCCGCCGATCGCGGCTTTCCAGAAGGCCCGCTCTTCCTCGTCGCCGCGGGCATAGGCGAGGATGACCGGCAGCGTCATCTTGCCCTCGCGGAAATCGTCGCCGCGATCCTTGCCCATGGTAGCGGCGTTCGAATCGTAATCGAGCGCATCGTCGACCAGCTGGAATGCAACGCCGAGATTGCGACCGTATTCGTCGAGCGCCTGCTCCTGCTCGTCGCTGCACTCGGCAATGACGGCGGCAATCCGGCTGGCCGCGGCAAACAGCGCTGCGGTCTTGGCGCGGATGATATTGAGGTAGCGTTCCTCGCTGGTGTCGATCTTGCGCTGCGCGGTGAGCTGGTCGACCTCACCCTCGGCAATGATCGCGCTCGCACCCGAGAGGATCTTGAGCACCTTGAGGCTGCCGTCCTCGGTCATCAGTTCGAACGAGCGGCTGAAAAGGAAATCGCCGACCAGCACGGTCGCGGGATTGCCATAGATGATATTGGCGGCTGCCTTGCCGCGGCGCAGGTCGGACCCGTCGACGACATCGTCGTGCAGCAGCGTGGCGGTGTGAATGAACTCCACTGCGGCAGCGAGCTTGTGCTGGCGCGTGCCGCTGTAACCGACCAGTTCGGCCCCCGCGAGCGTCAGCATCGGGCGCAGGCGCTTGCCCCCGCCCGCGATCAGATGCCCGGCAAGCGCGGGGATCAGCGGCACTTCGCTCTGCATCCGGTCGAGGATGACCTGGTTGACCCGGTTCATGCCCTGCGCAGTGAGAGCCAGCATGGGTTCGATCGAGCCCTCGGGCTCTGCGCGATTCAGGGGGATTACGTCGGCAGACATTTCGGCTTGGCCATGGTCTGCCCAAGCTTTCTTGGCAAGACGGGATTTGCTGTTAGCGTGATCGCATGTCCGACGCCCCACAGACCGATGCCGTCCTTGCCGGCTTTCGCAAAAGCATCGACAATATCGATGCCGCGCTCATCCATATGCTCGCCGAGCGGTTCCGGATCACGCAGGCGGTTGGCGAATACAAGGCCAGGGTCACGCTGCCCCCGGCCGATCCGGCGCGCGAGCAGGAACAGATCATGCGGCTGCGCCGGTTGGCCGAAGACAGCGAGCTCGATCCCGAGTTCAGCGAGAAATTCCTGCGCTTCATCATCGACGAGGTGATCCGCCACCACGAACGCGCGGCGCGGCGCTAGATCCGGCTTACAGCGCGCTGCGCGGCAGGGTGAGCTTGACCAGCAGGCCGCCCAAATCCTCGCTCTCGCCCAGTTCGACCGAGCCGCCGTAGATCTCTACCACATCGCGCACGATGGCGAGGCCAAGTCCGGTTCCGGGCTTGCCCGTATCGAGCCGTGCACCGCGGTCGAAGATGCGCGGGCGTTCGCTTTCCGGGATACCGATACCGTCATCCTCGATCCAGATGATGCAGCGGCTTGCTGCCGGATCGGCATCGATGGTGACGAACACGCTGCCCCCGCCGTATTTGGCCGCATTCTCGATCAGATTGCCAAGGATTTCATCGAGATCCTGCCGCTCCATCGAAACCGCGGCATCTCGATTGCCATCGAGGTCGAAGCGGGTTTCCTCGTAGATACGGGTTACCGCACGCAGCACGCTTTCGGCGCTGGGCCAGACCTCGGCGCGGGCATGCCCGCTGGCGCGGCGGCCCACCGCGCGGGCGCGCGCCAGGTGATGTTCGACATGGCGCTGCATGGTCTTGGTTTCGCGGCAGACAAGGTCGGACAGACGCGGATCATGCGCGGTGGCGGCATTGGTCAGCACCGTCAGCGGGGTCTTGAGCGCATGCGCCAGGTTGCCCGCATGCATCCGCGCTTCCTCCGCCTGCTGTTCGGTATGCGCGAGCAGCGCGTTGATCTCATCGACCAGCGGCTCGACTTCGAGCGGGAGCGGATCGGTGATCCGATTGGTGCCGTGGGTGCGCATGGCCTGGATTGCGTTGCGCACACGCCGCAGCGGCGAAAGGCCGTACCAGCTTTGCAGCATCGCCATCGCCAGCAGGCCAAGCGCCAGGGCGGCGAAACTCCAGACGAGAATCGAGCGGATCCGCGTAATCTGGTAGTCGAGTTCGCCGCGCGCCGAGGCAACCGCGAAGGTCCAGCGCGTGTCGCTATCTGGCAGGATGACGGTCCGTTCGACGATCCGCAGGGGTTCGTTCTCGAACTGGTCCGAATTGTAGAAATGCGGCTCGTTGTCGATGTGGTCGCCCTCGACCGTCAGGCTGCGATCCCACAGGCTGCGGCTGGGAAACGGCTGGTGCCCCTCACCGGTGATCTGCCAATAGACGCCGCTATTGGGTTCGAGAAAGCGCTGGTCGCCGAGCGAGCGGTAGAGCTGCACATCGCCGAAGCTGTCGATTTCGGCCGAGGTAATCAGCGCGGTCTGCACATATTCGAGCTGCTCGTCGAAATTGTCCTCGACCAGCCGGACCAGCGTGCGGTCGAGCGCAAAGCCGCCGCCGAGCAGCAACACGCCGATCCACAGCGCGGCGATCGCCATCATGCGCCGCGCAAGACTGCGCTTCGCCGGCGGTGCAGCGAGGGTCACCGGGCTGTCGGCAGCCGGGTCTGGCGGCGGGGATCGCCCGACCTTCAGCACCGTGCCGGGCGCAGCATCAGGCGCGCGGCTGGTCGGCGGGGTCGTCGAGGCTGTATCCGAGTCCACGGATCGTCGTGATCACTTCGGCGCCCAGCTTCTTGCGGATGCGCGTGACGAAGACCTCGATCGTGTTCGAATCGCGGTCGAAATCCTGATCGTAGATATGCTCGATCAGTTCGGTGCGGCTGACCACCTTGCCCTTGTGGTGCATGAGGTAGCTCAGCAGCTTGTATTCCTGCGCGGTCAGCTTGACCGGTTCACCCTTGAGCGTGACGCGGCCTGAGCGCGTGTCCAGCCGGACATGGCCGGCAGTCAGTTCGCTCGACGTGTTGCCCGATGCGCGGCGGATCAACGCACGCAGACGGGCTATCAGTTCTTCGGTCTGGAAGGGCTTGGCGAGGTAATCGTCCGCGCCTGCATCGAGGCCGGCGACCTTGTCCGACCAGCTGTCGCGCGCGGTCAGGACCAGGACCGGGAACTTGCGGCCTTCCTTGCGCCACATGCCGAGCACGGTCAGCCCGTCGATTTCAGGCAGGCCGAGATCGAGGATCACGGCGTCGTAATCCTCGGTGCTGCCGAGAAAATGGCCGTCTTCGCCATCGGTGGACAGATCCACCGCATAGCCGTTCTGCTCGAGCGTCGACTTGAGTTGCTGGCCCAGGGTGGGCTCATCCTCGACGATCAGGATCCGCATAAATGTCCGTCCTCGGATTGTTTGAAGCGCGTTTCGTTCATGTAGATGAACGCGTCAACCTGAACGGAGTTGCACCGGCGGAAATCAGCGGCTGCGCCGAAGGACTTTCCCGGTGCGCGCATCGACATCGACATACATCACGCGGCCATCCCTGATAAACTTCAGGCGATAGGCCATCGCGGTCGAATCGTAGGCCGGGCCGAGATATTCCGCCCCGCGCATGGTCGGCAGGATACGCGCCTCGATATCGCGCAGTTGCAGGATATTGCCCGCACTCATCTCACGCCGCGCCTCGCCCTGTTCGGAACGGGGCTGTGCGACAGCGGGCGCGGCCATGATCGGGCCGGTAACGAGCCCCAAGGCGAGGAAAGAGGCGAAAATGCGTTTCATAATGCGAACCTGCCTAGCCTTGGGGCATTGAACAAGGACTGAATGTCCGTGCTTGCGCTCATCCGGCCTAGCGGGTCATCTCGAATTTTACGGTCAGCGAAACCATCGTGCCAACCAGACCCGGTTCGACCGGCGTCGGCGCCGCCGATACCTTGATCGCCTGGCGGGCATCCGATTCGGCAAAAGGCATCGGTCCGCTCGATGCGACGGATTCGCTCACTTCGAGCAGCCTCACGCCGCCAAAACCCGACCATTGGGCATATTCCTCCGCCTGTGCCCTCGCCTTGTCGAACGCCGCCTTGCGCGCCTGCGCGCGCGCCGGGCTGTCATCGTCGAGCGAGAAGCGCGGACCGCCGATATCGGTCGCTCCTGCAGCGACCAGCGCATCGAGCACCTCGCCGGCCCGCTTCACGTCGCGCAAGGTGACGCTCACGCGGTTCGAGGCCTGGTAGCCGCGGAACACCTGCTGGCGGGTCGACTGGTCGTAATCGTACTGCGCGCCAAGATTGATTCCGGTCGTCTGGATATCGTCTTCATCGATCCCGAGCGCCTTGATGCGGTCGATCACCGCGGTCATTTCCCGCGCGTTGATCTGCATCGCCTCGACCGCGGTGCGCGCCTGGCTGGTCACGCCGGCGCTGATGTCGACGATGTCGGGCTTGGCATCGACGGTTTCGCTCACCGACAGTTCGACCACCGGCCCCTGGCTGACGATCTGGACTTCGGCGGCCTGTACCTGCGAAGCGGTGGCGGCAATGGCCAGCGCGGGAATAGCGAAACGGATCATGGATTTGCTCCTCATTTGTCGAGCGTAATGTCGGCTTTACAGCTTTACGGCTTGCTGAACGGAAGTGTTCCCGCTTTTCTCGGCCCTTGCTTGCCGCTAGCCATAGCGCCGATCGAGAGGGAATGAATGACAGCCTGGAAATATGCGCTGGCCGCCTTGGCCATGGTAGCGACGCAGCCGCTGGTCGCGCAGATGGAGCCCGTGCCCGCGCGCGCCGCCGACGAGGGCGAAGGTCCCTTCGGCAAGCTGCTGATCCGCGGCGCGACGGTGATCGAGGGCAGCGGCGCGCCGCCGGCGGGACCGATCGACATCATGGTCGAAGGCAATCGCATCGCTGCGCTTTATCCGGGCGGCGCCCCCGCCGCCGAGGCGCAAGACGTGCAGCGCGTGATCGATGCCAAGGGCATGTATATCCTGCCCGGCTTCGTCGACGTGCATGGCCACAATGGCGATGCTTCGAAAGCGCCGCAGCCATCCTATGGCTACAAGCTGTGGCTCGCGCATGGCGTGACCACGGTCCGCGGGGTGAGCTTCTACTTCGGCCCCGATACGCCCGACCTTTCGGACGCGCGCCGCAGCGCCGCCAACACCATCACCGCTCCGCGCCTGATCCCCTACGCCGTCTTTGGCGATAAATGGTCGCGCGGAGCGCCCGACACCCCAACCGAGGCGCGCGAATGGGTCCGCTGGGCCAAGGCGCAGGGCTATTGGGGTGTCAAATTCTTCAACGGCTATTCGCCCGCAGTCTTCGCGGCGGCTTTCGACGAGGCGGAGAAGCAGCAGATGGGCACCGTCGCGCATCTCGCGCAGACCGGCGTGGCCGAAGTCAATGCGCGCAAGGCGGTCGAACTCGGCCTCGACGACGTGACGCATTTCTACGGCCATTTCGAAAGCCTGCTGAAAGACGCCGCGCTCCCCTATTATCCCGAGGACTACAATTATTTCGACGAGCAATCGCGCTTCGCCTGGGTTGCCCGGCTTGCCCCGCAGGCCGTCGAACCCGGTAGCGAGACGTGGGACGATTACGTTGACCTGCTGATCGAGAGCGGCGTGACGCTGAGCCCGACCTTCAACATCTACGCCGCCAGCCGCGACGTGATGCGTGCGCGCGGGTTCGATTGGCATGCACGGTACACACTGCCCTCGTTGATGGATTTCTACGCGCCCAGCGCGACCAATCACGGCAGCTATTACAAGGACTGGACGAGCGAGGACGAGGTCGAGTGGCGGAATTTCTACGCCAAGTGGTTTGCGCTGACCAAGGACTTCCATGACCGCGGCGGGCGCGTCACCGCCGGTTCCGACCCCGGTTACATCTACCAGACCTGGGGCTTCGCCTATATCGGCGAGCTGGAAATGCTGCGCGAGGCGGGCCTGTCGCCGCTCGCCGTCATTCGCGCGGCAACGCTCGACGGGGCGCGTGCGCTGTACGAACCGCTGGGCGAGGAACCGCCGATGGGCCGGATTGCCGTGGGCCAGCTGGCCGATCTGGTGATCGTGCCCGAGAACCCGCTGGCCAATCTCAAGGTGCTCTATGGCACGGGCCATACTCGGCTCAATCGCGAGACCGGCGTGATCGAGCAGGTCGGCGGGGTGCGCTGGACCATCAAGGACGGGATCGTTTACGATGCGCCGCAATTGCTCGCCGACGTCGCGCGGATGGTCGCGGAGCAGGAGGCGGCGCGCTAGCGTCTTGCGGAGCGGCGTCCGCGCGCCTACCTCGCGCGGCCTATGGCACAGCCCCCCATTCTCAGCCTCGAAGGCATCGCGCTGCAACAGGGCGGCAAATGGCTGTTCGGCGGGCCCGATCACGACCCGCTCGACCTGCATGTCGGCCCGCGCGACCGCATCGCGCTGATCGGGCGCAATGGGGTGGGCAAGACCACGCTGTTCCGGATGATCGACGGGCAGGTCGAAACCGATGCCGGCATCCGCAAGACCAAACCGGGCACGCGGATCGTCGTACTCGAACAGGACCCCGACCTTTCGGGCCATGCCACGCTGATGGAGTGGGCGCTGGCGGGCGAACATGCGCCGCAGGAGCACGAGATCGACGCCATTGCCGGCCAGCTCGGTATCGACATGGCGCGCGAGACCAAGGGCGCAAGCGGGGGCGAGAAACGCCGCGCAGCGATCGCGCGAGCGCTGGCGCAGGACCCCGACCTGCTGCTGATGGACGAGCCGACCAACCATCTCGACCTCGGCGCGATCGACTGGCTCGAAAGCTGGCTCGAACGCTACAAGGGCGCCTTTCTCGTCATCAGCCACGACCGGACCTTCCTCAAACGCCTGACCCGCACCACGCTGTGGCTCGACCGCGGAAGCCTGCGCCGCAAGGAAGTGGGCTTTGGCGGCTACGAGGCATGGGAAGAACAGGTCTATGCCGAGGAAGCCCGCGCGGCGGAGAAGCTCGACGCCAAGCTCAAGCTCGAGGCACACTGGCTCGAGCGCGGGGTCACCGCGCGGCGCAAGCGCAACCAGGGCAGGCTCGAGAAGCTGGGCCAGATGCGCGCGCAACGCGCTTCGATGATCGACGCCGCTGGCACCGCCAAGCTCAAGCTGGCGACCGAGGAAGACTTCAAGTCCAAATCGGTGATCGCGGCCGAGAACATCACCAAGGCCTATGGCGACCGGACGATCATCAAGCCGTTCTCGCTGCGAGATCCAGCGCGGTGACCGGATCGGCATTGTCGGCGCCAATGGCGCGGGCAAGACCACGCTGCTCAAGATGCTTACCGGCGAACTCGCACCCGACAGCGGCAAGGTCGACATCGCCAAGACGCTGACCGGGGTGATGATCGACCAGCAACGCCAGCTGCTCACCGCCGACAAGACGGTGCGGCACGTGCTCGCCGAAGGCGGCGACTGGATCGATGTGCGCGGCAATCGCAAGCATGTGCAGGCCTATCTCAAGGACTTCCTGTTCGATCCAAAGATCGTCGACATGAAGGTCAGCGTGCTGTCGGGCGGCGAACGCAGCCGGCTGCTGCTGGCGCGCGAGTTCGCCAAGGCGAGCAACCTGCTGGTGCTCGACGAGCCGACCAACGACCTCGACCTCGAAACGCTCGACCTGCTGCAGGAGGTCATCGCCGACTACGAAGGCACGGTGCTGATCGTCAGCCATGACCGCGACTTCCTCGACCGCACGGTGACCATTACGCTCGGCCTCGACGGGACCGGCAAGGTCGATGTGGTCGCGGGCGGCTACGAGGACTGGGAGCGCAAGCGCCGCCAGCCGGTCGCGGGCAAACCCAAGGCTGAGAAGCAGGCCGAGAAACCCGCCGCCCCGCCGCCCCCCGCAAAGTCGAACAAGCTTTCCTACAAGGACCAACGCGACTTCGAACTGCTGCCGACGCGCATCGAGGAACTCGAAACCGCGATTTCCAAGGGCGAGGCGATCCTGTCCGATCCCGAACTCTACACTGCCGATCCGCAGCGCTTCGCCAATATCTCCAAGGGCCTGGAGAACGCCCGCGCCGAGAAGGATGCCGCGGAGGAGCGCTGGCTGATGCTGGCGGAGGCGGTCGAAGGGTGAGCCTCGAGGCCGAGATCGCGGCCTGCCGCATCTGCGCCGATCACTTGCCGCACGGCGTGCGCCCCGTGGCCAGCTTCTCGGCAACCGCGCGGTTGCTGATCATCGGTCAGGCGCCCGGATCGAAGGTCCATGAAAGCGGCATTCCGTGGGATGATGCCAGCGGCGACCGGCTGCGCGAATGGACCGGGCTGAGCAAGGACCAGATGTACGACCCTGCGCGAGTCGCGCTGGTCCCGATGGGGTTCTGCTATCCTGGCAAGGCGAGCGGCGGCGACAAACCGCCGCGCCGCGAATGCGCCGCACAGTGGCACGAGCGCGTGCTCGACGTGCTGCCCGAGGACCGGCTGACCCTGCTGGTCGGCACCTACGCGCAGGCGCGATATCTGCCCGCGGCGCGCACGCTGTCGATGACCGACCGGGTACGCCAATTCCGCGACTACCTCCCGCACTTCATCCCCCTGCCCCACCCCGCGTGGCGCTCGACCATCTGGATGCGCCAGCACCCGTGGTTCGAAGCCGAAGTGCTGCCCGTATTGCGCAAGGCGGTTGCGCAGCGCGTATAGGACTGGACGGTTGGCTCCCAACGACATGGACCACATGGACCACTGTCCTGCGCAAAATATCCCGCCTCAGCCGATCCGGTAGAAAACCGCCACCCGGTCGAGCGCGAGCTTGAGCACCAGCTTGCCGCTGCGTGCGGGCCATTCAAGCGCGCGTTCGGCCCCCGGCAGCCCCTCGCCCGCACACGCGACACGCCATAGAATGTCGCTGAGCCCGGGTCCTGCCTCGCGCATCGCACAATCGAAGCGGTCCTTTGCCGCAAGCTGGTGCTCGGTCGGGGTAAGGTCGCGGTCCGCGGCGCCGCCATCGACCCGCACTGGATCCCAACGCATGGAGGTCGAAGGGGCGATCTGCGCGCGTTCGTAATCGGCGCGTAGCCGTTCCCCGGCATCGAACTGTCGCTCGGTCAGATGCCCGCGTGCATGCAGCCAGGTAAGCGGGCTTTCGGCGAGATTGACCGTTACGCTGCGCCGTTTGCCATGCGCGGCGGCGCCGCGGCGCGGCCCTTCCTCGGTCAGTTCGCGTTCGACAAGTGTGCGGCGCATGGCAGTCTCCCTAGTTCTGAAAGTTTGACCTTGCGCCGAGTCGGTTCCTGTAGGAAACAGGAAAAACCAAATCGGTTATCTGTGGGGCAGCCAAGTGATCAACCGGATCCGCGACATCCGCAAGCAGAAGGGCCTGACGCTGGCCGACTTGGCCGAGGCCTGCACGCCGCCGACCACCCCGCAGACGGTCGGACGGCTCGAGACCGGGATGCGCAATCTCTCGCTCAAATGGATGGAGCGGATCGCCGCGGCGCTCGAGGTCGATCCCGAAATGCTGGTGCGGAGCGAAAAGGCCGGGCACCCGCAGGTCGTCGCCACGCTGGCAAAGACCGGACCCGAAGCGCTTGCTACGCCGCAGGATGCCATCCTCGCCACCGATCTGGGCGGCGATGGTTCGCTGATGGTGCTCGATATCGCCTATCCGCATGGCGAGTACCGCCCAGGCGACCAACTGTGGTTACGCCAGCTCAATCCCGAAGAGGCGGCGCGCGCGATCAACCGCGATGTGCTGGTCCCCAAAAAGGGCGGGCGCTTCGCCTTCGGGCGGCTGATCGACCGGCAGGGCAAGATGGTCGGCCTGCTCCCTCCCGGGCATGGCGAGAAGCAGCAGGTGGTCGATAGTCCCGCCTGGATCGCGGTGGCGGAAATGCTGGTGCGCCGGCTGTGAGCGTCGCCAAGACCCGCCGCGTGCTGTCGCTGGCGACGCTGTTTCCCAATGCCGCCAATCCGCGCTTCGGCGTCTTCGTGGCCAAATCGCTCGAGGCGCTGCAGCGCGATACGCATTGGGATGTCACGGTGATCAATCCGCTCGGCCTGCCCCCGGTCGCGCTCGGGCGCTACCGCGCATTGGCGGGTGCCGCCGAGGATGGGCGCGAGTTCGGAATGGCAGTTTATCGCCCGACCTTTCGGCTGCTTCCGAAGATCGGTGGCAGGCTCAACCCCGGGTTGATCGCCAAGGCGGTGCTCCCCCTCGCCCGCCGCCTGCATGCGGACCATCCGTTCGACCTGGTCGATGCGCAGTTCTTCTATCCCGACGGACCCGCGGCGATGATCATCGCGCGCGAACTCGGCCTACCCTTCTCGGTCAAGGCGCGCGGGGCCGATATCCATTACTGGGGCGCACGCGCCTATGGCCGCGACGCATTGCTCGAAACCGCGCGCGAGGCGGCGGGTGTGCTGGCGGTATGCGCGGCGCTGGCCGATGACATGGCCACGCTGGGCATGGCACGCGACACGATCACCGTGCATTACACCGGGCTCGACCGCGACCTGTTCCGCCCGATGGACCATGTCGGGCTGCGCGCGCGGCTGGGCGAGACCTTCTCGATTCCCATCGCCAGCGGCGATCGGCTGCTGGTGAGTGTCGGCGCGCTGATCGAACGCAAGGGCCAGTCTTTGGTGATCAAGGCGCTGGCCGATCTGGCGCAGGCGCGATTGCTATTGGTCGGCAAGGGCGAAGACGAAACGAGCCTGCGCGCGCTGGCGAAAGAAGTCGGCGTGGCCGAGCGGGTCCATTTCCTTGGCAGCTTGGCCCCGACGATGCTGCCGCCGATCCTGTCGGCTGCCGATGCCATGGTGCTGCCTTCGGCCAGCGAGGGCCTTGCCAATGCCTGGATCGAGGCGCTGGCCTGCGGAACGCCGCTGGTCATCACCGACGCGGGCGGCGCGCGCGAAGTGGTGACCGCGCCCGAAGCCGGGGTCATCGTCGCGCGCAATTGCCGCGCCATTCGCGAGGGGATCGACCTGGTGACCCGCCGCCCCCGCTCACCCGAGACGGTGGCGGCGACGGTCGAGAAATTCAGTTGGGAAGCGAACGCCGCGGCGCTCGCCGCCCATTACGACGCGATTGCCTAGACCAGGCCGCGCGCCTTCTTTTCCTGCTGGTCGGCCACGGTTTCGGTAGGCACGAAGCTGTCGCTGGTGACGCCCAGCCAGACGAGGATCGGCGCCGCCATATAGACCGAGCTGTAGGTACCCACGAACAGGCCCAGCGTGATGCCAGCGACCATGCCGAACAGGCTGGCCGGCCCGAACAGCAGCAGCGGCAGCAGAGCGATCAGCAGCGTCAGCGAGGTCATCACCGTCCGCGCCAACGTTTCATTGACCGACAGGTCAAGGAGCGCAGGCAATTCCATCTTGCGGAACTTCTTCAGATTCTCGCGGATGCGGTCGTAAACGACGATGGTATCGTTGAGCGAATAGCCGATGATCGCGAGAATCGCCGCGATGATCTGCAGGCTGAATTCCATCTGGAACAGGGAGAACATGCCCAGCGTCAGGCTGACATCGTGGAACAGCGCGAACAGCGCCCCCACGCCGAACTGCCATTCGAACCGGATCCAGATGTAGAGCGCGATCGCCCCCATCGCGGCCAGCAGTGCATACAGCGCTGTTTGGCGGAATTCGCCCGAGACCTTGCCCGAGACATTGTCATTCCCGTCGAGCCGGAAGTCCTCGTAATCGGTCTGCAGCGTCTCGACGATATCGTTCGCGGCAGCCTGAGCGGCTTCCTTGTCGGCCGAAACCTCGTCGGGCAGGCGCACGCGGATCGAGACCTGGTTGTCTTCGCCGAAGCGCTGGACCACCGGATCGCCATAGCCGAGTGTGGCCACCTTTTCGCGCAATTCGCCCACCGGGGCTTCGACGCTCTGGGTGAAGGTCGCGCGCACTTCGAGGCCGCCGGCGAAGTCGACGCCGTAATTGAGCCCCTTGGTGAAGACCAGCGCCCAGCTGGCCGCGATCAACAGGATGCTGATGGCGAAGAAGGGCACGCGCCAGCGGAGGAACTTGATGTTGGTGTCGTCGGGGACGAGCTTGAGCAGTTTCATATCGTCGCCCTCCTTACAGCACGATGTCTTTGGGCTTGGCCTTGCGCAGCCAGTCGGCCACCCACATGCGGGTCAGCGTGACCGCGGTGAAGACGCTGGTGAACAGGCCGATGATCAGCACCACCGCGAAGCCGCGGATGGGGCCCGATCCGAACAGGAACAGCAGCACGCCGGCGATGAAATTGGTGACGTTGGCGTCGTAGATCGCACGGCTGGCTTCCTTGTAGCCGTTCTCGACCGCGGCAACCACGCGGCGCCCGCGCTTGCGTTCCTCGCGGATACGCTCGTTGATCAGCACGTTGGCGTCCACCGCCGCACCGATCGTCAGCACGAAACCGGCAATACCGGGCAAGGTCAGCGTGGTGTTGAGCGCGGCCATGATGCCCAGCAGCATGGCGACGTTGATGACCAGCGCGACCGTGGCGTAAACGCCGAAACGGCCATAGCTGGCAATCATCAGCGCGATGACCAGCAGCGAACCGACCAGCATGGCGAGCATGCCGCGCTTGATCGAATCGGCGCCGAGATCGGGACCCACGGTGCGTTCCTCGATCACTGCGAGGTCGACCGGGAGCGCGCCCGAGCGAAGCGAAATCGCCAGCTGGTTGGCAGTCTCGACCGAGAAACCGCCCGAGATCTGCGCCGTACCGCCCCGGATCGGCTCGTTGATATTGGGCGCGGACAGCACCGTATCGTCGAGGATGATCGCGAAGGGCTTGCCCACGTTCTCGGTGGTCAGCTTGGCGAAGCGGCGCCCGCCATCGCTGTCGAACTGGATATTGACCACCGGCTCATTGGTCTGCGGGTCGAAGCTCTGCTGCGCGCCGGTCAGATTGTCGCCGCGGATGCCGCCGAGGCGGCGCACTGCGAGCGAGGATCCGGCAAAGGCGGACGTATCGGCATAGGCGAAGATTTCGGACCCCGGCGGGGCGAGGCCCTGCTGCACATCGCTGGGCAGCGCGTTCTGGTCGACGAGCTTGAATTCGAGCTTGGCGGTCTGGCCGAGCAGCGCCTTGAGCTGGTCGGGGTCCTGCAGGCCGGGGACCTGCACCACGATGCGCGTATCGCCCTGGCGGATGATCGTCGGTTCGCGCGTGCCGAGTTCGTCGATACGCTTGCGCACGACTTCGGTCGCGCTTTCCATTGCATCGCCGACCGCCTGGTCGATCCCCTCGGAGGTGGGGGTGAGGATCATGCGATTGCCATCCTCGACCGCCAGATCCCATTCGCGCACCAATCCGGTGCCATTGATCGACGGCAGCAGCAGTTCGCGTGCGCGGTCGACCTGCCCCGGATCGTCGAGCATGAAGCTCAGCCGTCCGTCACGGGTCGATACGTCACCGATGCGGATCCGCGGTTCGGCGCGGCGCATGGTGTTGCGCACATTCTCTTCCATGTTCTCGAGCCGCTGCGTCGCCACCTGCGCGGCATCGGCCTCGAGCAGGATATGGCTGCCACCGGCAAGGTCGAGACCGAGGTTGACCATCGGGTCGGGCAGCGCATCGGGCCAGCGGACACTGGTGGCCGACAGCAGCGAGGGCAGCGCGGCGGCGATGCACAGACCGGTAATCAGCCAGAGCCAGACCTTACGCCAGGTAGGGAAATCGAGCATGGAGGTGAGGCGTCCCTAGTCGTTCGCGGCGGGCGTGTTGCGCGACGACAGCACTTCGCCGATCGTGTTGCGCACCGCCTTGACGGTCATGCCCTTGGCAAGTTCGACGTGGACGAAATGCTCGTCTACCTTGGTGATCTTGCCGACGAGACCGCCGGCGGTGACCACTTCGTCACCCTTGCCAAGCCCGGCAACGCGTTCGCGGTGCTGTTTCTGCTGGCGCATCTGCGGGCGCAGGATGAGGAACCACAGGATCAGCAGCATGCCCAGCGGCAGCACCCAGCCGGTCCATGCGGGCGGCCCGGCGGCGGCGCTTCCGGCGGCGGCGAGAAAATCGATCATCGGAGGAATACCTGTCGGAAATTTGCGTGTCGGTCGGATCCGCAATTGGGCGATGCGCGCGGCCGGTTCAAGCGGCCTGCGCAGTCCTTCTTGCGAAAGTGCGGCGCGGTTAGCAGCATTGCGATGCCGGGGCAACGAAATGCCTGCGAACTCCGCTTGCCATGCACAAACACCCGCCCTATAGGGCCGCCTCCACTGGTTTCGGGATGTAGCGCAGCCTGGTAGCGCACCATACTGGGGGTGTGGGGGTCGCTGGTTCGAATCCAGTCATCCCGACCAGTGGTTTCCCTCCCATTTCGCCGAACCGACGCGCCCAAGCGGACGCGCAAACACGCGAATCATTTTCCTACACGAACCGATGTGGTTATCTGATTCGGTCTCACCAACCGGAGACGCCTTATGCCGCTTATCGAATCGCTTATCGGCCCGATCGCCTCGATCATCGACAAGGTGATCCCCGACAAGGAAGCGCGGGCGAAGGCCAAGCTCGAACTGCTCGCGCTCGAGGGCACGCAGGAACTGCAGCAAATCGAGGCGCGCCTGTCCGCTATCGTCGCAGAGGCACAGAGCGCCGACCCCTGGACCAGCCGCGCACGGCCGAGCTTTCTTTATGTCATGTATGCGCTGATCCTGTTCAGCGTCCCGATGGGCGTGATCGCCGCCTTCGACCCCACCGCCGCGCGCGCGATCGGCGAAGGCATGACCCGCTACCTCGCCGCCCTGCCCGAAGCGCTCTACGCGCTCTTCGGCACCGGCTACCTCGGCTACACCGCGGCGCGCCAATGGGGAAAGGTCAAGGGCGTGGACCAGTAGTTGGGGAGGCTGCTATTGGGTGATGGGGTGGACGCCCCCCGACGGCATCGATGTGCCATAGTGGAGGTGTTTACACACCACTAGTGAAGGAGGCGTCCATGTCGGAAGTTAGCATAATTGGTCTCGATATCGCAAAGTCTGTTTTTCAGGTGCACGGCGCGGATGCATCGGGGCGCGCGGTGCTCCGCAAGAAGGTCAGCAGAGCCAGGCTGCTGGAGTTCTTCGCCTCGCAGCCGCCCTGCCAAGTAGTGCTGGAGGCCTGCGGCGGCGCGCATCACTGGGCTCGCGAGCTGAGCAAGCTGGGCCACGATGTCCGTTTGATCGCGCCGGCTTACGTAAAGCCGTTCGTGAAGCGTCAGAAGAACGATGCGGCGGATGCCGAAGCTATCTGCGAGGCGGCACAGCGGCCGAGCATGCGGTTTGTGCCGGTGAAGACGGAGGCGCAGCAGGCAGCCGCGCTGGTGTTCCGGGCGCGCGACCTGCTGGTCAAGCAGCGCACGCAAATCAGCAACGCCGTTCGCGGCCACATGACCGAGCATGGCTGGATCGCGCCGCAGGGTCTGGCGCATATGAAGAAGCTGGCCGCGCTGCTGGAGGATCCAGATGCAGTTCCGCAGGCTGCAAGGCCAGTGCTGAGAACCTTGCTGGACCAGATGGCAGTGCTGAGCGACCGCATTACCGAACTGGATAAGGAGATCGCTCGGCGTGCTCGCGAGGACGAGACCGCGCGCCGGCTCATGACGATTCCGGGCATCGGGCCGATCACTGCTACCGCGATCACCGCGCTGGCGCCGCCGCCGGGCACCTTTGCCAAGGGCCGCGACTTTGCCGCATGGGTCGGGCTTACTCCCAGGCAGCACTCGACTGGCGGCAAACAGAAGCTGGGCGCGATCTCAAAGATGGGCGAGCGCACATTGCGAAGGCTGCTGATCATCGGCAGCAGCGCAGTCGTGCTCCAGGCCAGCAGACGCGGTGCGCCCAAAGGATCGTGGCTGGAACAGATGCTGGCGCGCAAACCGCGCATGCTGGTAACGGTCGCGCTGGCCAACAAGACGGCGCGGATCGTTTGGGCAGTGATGACCAGGAACGAGGATTACAGAGCTCCGGTCGCGGTCGCGGCGTAAGCCGAGGCGGACCAGAGGTCGTCGGAAGGACGTAGGCGGACGAAGGAGAGTATGGCAAAACAGTCGGCGAGACGGGATCGGAAGAACCAGGGCTTTCCACCGTGCTTCATCAGCACGCTAAGGGTGATGTGGTTCCGGTCCGCGAACTCCCATACGGGCCCGCAGCACAAAAAGCTGCACCAGGAGGCCGGACAGATGGCAGCATCCGACTACGTGCCAAAACTCTCAAAAATCCGCTTGCATCCTGCGGGGCGTCCACAGATGGAAAGCGGACCATTCGAGAGGGTTCAATTGTCATCGGCAGCGAAGCGTTTCATAGTCGTTTGGTGAAAGCTATCTTCGTTCTCCCTTTGTTGACGCCACTTCTCGGTTGCGAGCAACCTCAACCTGCCATTTCGGATGAGGAATTTATCGCGTTCCGGGAATCCCATCCGGGCATGGTCCAAACCTGTCTAGACGAGGTTCGCTTTGGTGGTTTCATCGAGTGGCGCCCTGACGACCCTGATTGCTATGAAATGCTCCCAGCACAGCGATGGAGTGGGCTTTGGGAGCATGGGTGGGAATGGACTAACTTCTGTCCTGACCCAGCAGATACTTGCGATTGGATGGCAAAGCGCGGCATTTGGCTTGAGTTTGCGGATAACGTTGAACTGGATGACATTCCACCTGATGGTATCCATCGCATCGAGTTTGTGGGGAGACGAACCAAGGTGCCAGGATACTTCGGCCACGCCGCCAGCTACGAGCACCTCATGATCATTGACCAAATTATCTCGCTCGAACCCGTCACCGCCCAGCGATAGTTCATATCCTTCGCTGACGCGCTTGAAGGTCCGTTATCAGGTCGCCAGCCGACCTTCCGCTTTGCCATATTGCGGGCAGCCGCTAACCCCTTCCCCATGACCGACACCGTCTTTGTTCTAAACGGCCCCAATCTCAACCTGCTCGGCACGCGCGAACCGGAGATCTACGGCTCCGATACGCTCGCCGATATCGAGGCTATGCTAGGCGAGAAGGCGCGCGAACTGGGCCTCGAGATCGAATTTCGCCAGACCAATCACGAGGGCGTGCTGGTCGACTGGCTGCACGAGGCACGCAATGTCGGAGCCAAGGCGGTGCTGCTCAACGCCGCGGCCTATACGCATACCTCGATCGCGCTGCTCGATGCGATCAAGGCGATCGAATTGCCCGTAATCGAGGTCCATCTGTCCGACCCTGCGACGCGCGAAGCCTTCCGTCACATCTCCTATGTGGGCATGGGCGCGGTGGACGAGGTCAAAGGACTGGGCGCGCGGGGCTATGCCGTAGCGTTGGAGAAAGCGGCCGCGCTCTAATTCGCCCGCACACCCCTTGCCCTATCGCCGCGCGGGTAGCATAGGCGGCGCAAACAACACACAAGGGGTTCCATGGCCGATCGTAAAGCCAGCGCCGGCAAATCCGGCATGAATGTCGACACCGCTCTCGTACGCGAGCTGGCCGAGATGCTGGACGACACCGGACTTACCGAAATCGAAGTCGAGGATGGCGACCGCAAGATCCGCGTTGCGCGCGGCGGCGGCGTGGCCATGGCAGCCGCTCCCGCGATGGCGGCGCCAGCGGCGGCGGCTCCGGCAGCGCCTGCTGCTGCGGCTCCGACACCTGAAAGCGCAGGCGCCGCGCAAGCGGACACCGCCGGGGCGACCAAATCGCCGATGGTCGGCACGGTCTATCTGGCCCCCGAACCGGGTGCGGCCGATTTCATCAAGGTCGGCGACAGCGTCAAGGAAGGCCAGACGCTGGTCATTGTCGAAGCGATGAAGGTGATGAACCCGATCACGGCCGACAAGGCAGGAACGGTGAAGGCGATCCTCGTCGAAAACGCCCAGCCGGTCGAATTTGACCAGCCGCTCGTCGTCGTCGCGTAAGCCATGGGTATCTCGCGCATATTGATCGCCAATCGCGGCGAAATCGCGCTGCGTATCCACCGCGCGGCACATGAAATGGGTATCGAGACCGTCGCGGTGCATTCCACTGCCGACGCCGATGCCATGCATGTCCGGCTCGCCGATCACGCGGTGTGCATCGGGCCGCCGCCCGCGACCGACAGCTATCTCAATGTGGCCAACATCATTTCCGCGGCCGAGGTCAGCCAGGCTGACGCGATCCACCCGGGCTACGGCTTCCTGTCGGAAAACGCCAAGTTCGCCGAGATCGTCGAGGCGCATGACATCGCCTGGATCGGGCCCAAGCCCGAGCATATCCGTACCATGGGCGACAAGGTCGCGGCGAAGAAGACCGCCGGCGCGCTTGGCCTGCCGCTGGTCCCGGGTTCCGACGGCGCGGTCGAAACGGTCGAGCAGGGCCGCGCGATCGCGGACGAAATCGGCTATCCGGTGATCATCAAGGCTGCCAGCGGCGGCGGCGGGCGCGGCATGAAGGTCTGCGAAAGCGAAGACCAGCTCGAAACGCTGATGAAGCAGGCGGGCAGCGAGGCCAAGGCCGCCTTCGGCGACGCCACCGTCTATATCGAGAAATATCTCGGCGACCCGCGGCATATCGAATTCCAAGTCTTCGGCGACGGCAATGGCGGGGCAATCCACCTGGGCGAGCGCGACTGTTCGCTCCAGCGCCGTCACCAGAAGGTGTTCGAGGAGGCCCCCTCCCCCGTGCTGGGCGAGGACGACCGCATGCGGATGGGCGAAATTTGCGCGCAGGCCATGCGCGACATGGCCTATCGCGGCGCGGGGACGATCGAATTCCTGTGGGAAAACGGCGAGTTCTATTTCATCGAAATGAACACCCGCCTGCAGGTCGAACACCCGGTTACGGAAGCAATCACCGGCGTCGATCTGGTGCGCGAACAGATCCGTATCGCCGAGGGCAGGCCGCTCTCGATCACGCAGGACGAAATCGAGTTCAAGGGCCACGCGATCGAATGCCGCATCAACGCCGAAGATCCCTGGACCTTTGCCCCCTCGCCCGGCGAAGTGACACATTATCACGCGGCCGGCGGCATGCATGTGCGCGTCGATAGCGGGCTTTATGCCGGTTACCGGATTCCGCCCTATTACGACAGCATGATTGCCAAGCTGATCGTCTATGGCCGCACCCGCGAAGGCTGCATGATGCGCCTCAAGCGCGCGCTGGAGGAAATGGTGGTCGAAGGCGTCAAGACCAGCATCCCGCTGCACCAGGAACTGCTGCAGCAGGACGATGTGAAGAGCGGGAACTACTCGATCAAATGGCTCGAGGAATGGCTCAAGACGCGCGAGGGGTGACGACGGCTATCGGCCGGATGGCAGCTACCGGCATTCAAGCTTTCCGGCCTCTTTTCGAACCAGGCGGAACAGTTTCTCGACCCGCGGTGACCGGGCCCTTCGCTTGAGTTCCACCAGATGCAGTTCGAGGAAACTGGGCTGGGGGCATTGCGCAATCGAAAGCTGCTCGCGCCCCGGGTACGCGAGGACCCCGCTGCGCGGGAGGATCGAATAGCCCAGTCCCCGCGCCACGGGCTCGGGAATTTGCCCGATCTGGTTGACGGTGCTGCGGACGTGCAGTCTTTCCGCGCCCCGGTATTCCTTGGCGAAGTTCGATCCGAGCACGGCATCCGCATAGGTCGTGCCGTCCGGATGCTGGACGAACCCCAGCGATTGCAGGTCCTCGAAACGCGGCTGGCGTCCGTCCCATTTGCGGGGCAGGATGAGGTCCAGCGGCTCCGCCCCCAGATATTCGGCGGTCAGGCGGGGATGGCGCGGCGCGTTCGCGATCACGCCGACATCGTAGCTCCCTGACAGGACCCCCGCGACGATACTGTCCTCGGGCGCCGCCGTAAGGCTTGCGGAAATTCCGGGCGCGTCCGCCATCCACTGTATCAGGGCAGGATAGAGCAGCATTGCGAAGCTGCTCGAACTCGCCGCGCTAATCTTGCCGCGGTCTTCGTCTTCATCATCGAGGCTTTCGAGAAAGTCGCGTTCCTCGCGCCATCGCGCGCGCGCCATGGCGAGGGTTTTCTCTCCTGCATCGGTCAGGGCGAACCCCGGGGCATCGCGTTCGATAAGCGCCACGCCCAGTTTCTGCTCCAGCTTCGCAATGTGCTGGGACATGCCGGGCTGGGTCATGTTGAGGCGCGCTGCCGCTCGGGTGAAATGGCGTTCCTCGCACAGGACGGTGAAGGACTTTAGCCATAGGGAATTGAGGTCATTCATAACCTGACCTTATCACGATTATGAGATATGATAATTTCAAATTGTCATGTGCGAGGTCGATATCGGCGGGGTCAGCGAGTGAAAGGATCCCCCATGAACGTATCGCCCAAGACCTTCTCCCATATCGGCCTCTCGGTCCCCGACCTCGAAGCCGCGGTCAAATTCTACACCGAAGTCCTCGGTCTCTACACCATCATGGAGCCGACCGAGGTGTTCGAGGACGACAGCCCGATCGGCGTGATGTGCACCGATGTGTTCGGCCCGAACTGGAAATCGCTGAAGATCGTGCACCTTGCCACCGCCGACCGCGTGGGCATCGAAATCTTCGAGTTTCCGGGCAATTATGCCCCCGAGGACAATCTCGCCCACAAACGCCACGGAACGTTCCACTTCTGCGTGCAGGATCCCGACGTCGAAGGGCTGGTCGAAAAGATCGTCGCTGCCGGTGGCAAGCAGCGCATGCCGATCCGCGAATATTACCCCGGCGAGAAGCCCTATCGCATGTGCTATGTCGAGGACCCGTTCGGGATCGTCTTCGAAATCTACAGCCACAGCTACGAGCTTACCTATTCGGAAGGCGCGTACTCGTAACCCCGGCGCCGGGCGGGGCGGGTTCTCTCGCCTCGCCCGGCTTGCCCGATACCTTGCAGGTGGGCGCCAGTCCCTGCCCGCCACCGCTGACGCTAGTCGAAGGTGAAACCCGCAGCCTTGGCTTCCGCGATCACCTCTTCGCCGGTCTGGCGCGGATGGTCGCCTTCGATGCGGCACCAGTCGGCGCGTTCGTCGACGAAGATCTCTTTCTCGATCGCATGGTGGGCCGCCGCATCGAACAGGCCCGCGGAAAAGCTGCGGTTGCCGGTCGGCAGGAAGCGGAACCACAGATTGCTGCCGCATTGCGAGCAGAAGGCGCGTTCGGCCCATTCGCTCGAGCGGTATATGGTGGCCTTGTCCTCGCCCGTAATCTCAACGCGCTCACCGGTCTGCGCAGTGTAGAACGAGCCGCCCCAGCGCCGACACATGGCGCACTGGCAGATCTCGATTTCATGCGCCGGATTGTCGAGCGCGATGGTGACCGCGCCGCACAGGCAATGGCCCTCGATCCGCTCGACCGCGCTCATAGCGGGACGCCGGGTTCGTGCTTGCTGGTGCGGATGGTGAGCGAGGTTTTCACGCTCTCCACATTGGGCGCCGGCGTGAGCTTGCTGGTCAGGAATTCCTGGAAGCTTTGCAGATCCCTGCTGACGATCTTGATGATGAAATCGATCTCGCCGTTGAGCATGTGCACTTCGCGCACCTCGGGCAGGTCGCGCATCGCGACTTCGAATTCGCGCAAGGCGTCTTCCGCCTGGCTCTTCAGACTGACCATCGCGAAGACGGTGATCGAGAAGCCCAGCTTCGACGGATCGAGCTCGGCATGATAGCCGCGGATAACGCCCTCTTCCTCGAGCGCGCGCACGCGCCGCAGGCACGGCGGTGCGGTCAACCCGACCCGATGGGCCAGTTCGACATTGGTGATTCGTCCTTCGGACTGGAGTTCCGCCAGCAAACGACGGTCGATATCATCAAGATTGGCCATATACGCTGCCCCTGCTAACCCTGCGCCACGAGCGAGTCATCGCGAAACTTCCACGAAATGTTGGAAACGCGATGCAGCCCTCTTGGCTAACATTATTAGCTCTGCCAGCAATTGTCCCGCTTTGCAACGCGAAGGCAACTTTCCGTTCAGCCTAAGTTTTACACCTGTAGAAACGTTGTGCTGCGATGGGTTACGTGTAGCGGACCCCCACGCCACCCGGAGAATCAATGCATTTCGACGATCGCCTTGCCACTGTGCTGCGCCACCGCGCTGCGGGCGAGCGCGCGGCGAAGACGCAGTTCCGGCAATTGCTCGATCTGCTTGGCGAGCGGCCGCAAGGCGGTGATCCTGCGCTCAAGGCGGCGGCGTATCTGCGGCTGATCGCGCTCGCCGAGGTGATCCCGACCGACGAACGCGCGGGCATCGTGGGCGAGAACGGCTGGCGCTTCCGCAACCCCGAACTCGTGCGCTGGTTCGGCGAAGCGCATCCCGCCATCGCCGGGGCCGCGCTGTATCGCGCGCAATTGACCGACGAGGAATGGGCTGCGCTGATTCCGCGCCTGCCGATCCGCGCGCGCGGCTTCCTACGCCATCGCCGCGATTTGCCCGCCGGTGCGGTGCGCGTGCTCGACCGGCTCGGCGTATCGGATCGCGCGCTGCCGGCGCCAGCACCTGCGCCCCAGCGCAAACCGGCCGCGCAGGACACACGCGACCCGATCGATCTCGAAGAGCTCGAACCGCTGGTACTGCGCCCCGCGAACGAGAATGCCGTGCCCACGGATGAGCCCGACGGCATCGTTGAAGCGGATCCGCAGCCCGCGCCGGTACCAGTCGCTGAAGACACCGCTCCAGCATCCGAGGCGGAAACGCCTGCCAAATCCGATGGCATCCGTGCGCTGGTCGAGCGGATCGAGACGTTCCGCAAGGCCCGTGCGCCCGGCGCACAGGGAGCCAGTGCGCCGACACTGCCGATGGCGGGGCTCGAAGAGACGGCGCAGCGCAAACCGCTTGACGGGTTCAGCTTTGGGACCGGGTCCGAAGGCCGGATCGACTGGGCCGAACCCGAAATCGCTCCATTGGTGATCGGGATCGACCTTTCGCAGCGGCGCGCAGGTAGCCAGGTGGGCGAGGATTTCGCCACCGCCTTCGTCAACCGCCAACCGGTCCGCGACGTGCCGATCAGCCTGCGCGGGGCCGAGGCGATCGAAGGTAACTGGATCGTCGATGCCGCCCCGCGTTTCACTCGCGGCGACGGGCGTTTCTATGGCTATGTCGGGCGCTTCCGCCGCGCGCTCGCACCGGTCGACAACCGCGCCCAGCGCAGCGCCGATCGCCTGCGCCAGTTGCTTCATGAGCTGCGCACGCCGGTTAATGCGATGCAGGGCTATGCCGAGGTGATCCAGCAGCAGGTCTTCGGGCCCACCCCGCATGAATACCGCGCATTGGCCGCGACGATCGCGGGCGATTCCGCGCGCATCCTTGCCGGGTTCGACGAGCTCGACCGGCTCGCGCGGCTCGAGACCGGCGAATTGGATCTGGAAGCGGGCGAGAGCGATTTTGCTGCCATCGTTCGCGCGCAGGTCGGTCAGTTGCAGACTGTGCTGGGCCCGCGGGTTGCGCGGTTCGATGCAGAGATCGCCGAAGCGCCTGCCCCAATGGCGCTGGCGCAGAACGAAGCCGAGATGCTTGGCTGGCGCATCCTGGCGACGCTTGCAGGAGCGACCGGAGCGGGCGAGAACGTCGCGCTGGCCCTCGCGCTGGATGGCGAACAGGTTGCGCTGCGTGTGCAGCTACCCGCCAAGCTGGCTGAAACCGAGGACGTCTTCGTCTCCGATGTCCGCTCGGGTGGCAGCACCTTGAGCTCGGGCATTTTCGGCGCCGGCTTCTCGCTCCGCCTCGCGCGCGCTGAAGCCCGCGCGGCTGGCGGCGAGCTCCTGCGCGAAGAGGGCGTCCTCATCCTCGCGCTCCCGCTCTTGACCGGCGTGGATGCGCTGCCTAGCCCTGCCGATGCACCTGATCGCGCCGCCGGCTAGGACCCACCGCCATCGCCCATGCCAACCTCCTCGACCCGCCCCACCCATCGCAGGTCGCGCGCTATGCAGACGGGTTCGGCCAGCGTTCGCTGCTGACGGTCGATACCGAGGAAGAATTCGACTGGAACGCCCCGTTTCGCGCCGATGGCTATGGGCTGGACCATGTCCGCGCGATCACCGGTTTCCAGGAGTTCTGCGAAGGGCTCGGCGTCTCGCCCGTTTACATGGTCGACTGGCCGATCGCGACCGACCCGCTGGCGCGCGAGATCATCGGCGATGCGGTGCGCGCGAAAAAGGCCGAAGTGGGCGTGCAATTGCACCCCTGGGTCAATCCGCCGCACGAGGAAGAAGTTACCACGTACAATAGCTTTGCCGGCAACCTCCCGCACGAGCTGGAGCGGGACAAGTTTTGCCGCCTGCGCGATGCGATCGAAGAAGGCTTCGGCACCGTTCCGCGGATTTATCGCGCGGGCCGCTATGGCCTCGGCCCGCAAACCGCCAAAGTGTTGAGCGAGACCGGCGTGGCGATCGATAGTTCGGTGCGCGCGCGTTACGATTATTCCGACGCGCACGGCCCCGATTACAGCCGCCATCCGGTCGTCCCCTACTGGACCGATGCCGAGCGCACATTGCTCGAACTCCCGCTTACCAGCGTGTTCTGGGGCATGTTGCGCAAGCAGGGCCAGCAGATCTTCCCGCTTGCCCGCAAACTCCCGCTGCTCGGCGGCGCGCTGGCGAAGCTCGGGCTACTCGAACGCATCGGGCTCACCCCCGAAGGCGTGACCAAGGAAGAGGCGCTGCGCGCGGTCGATATCGCGATCGACGACGGCCTGCCGGTACTGGTGCTGAGCTTCCACAGCCCCTCGCTGGCGCCCGGTCACACACCCTACGTCCGCACCGAAGAAGACCTCGACGCGCTCTATGACTGGCTGCGCGGGGTCTACGGCTATCTCGACATGCGCGGCGTCCGTCCGACCACGGTCGCGGAAATCATGACGGCAGTGGACGCCTAGCGCTTGCATGCCTCACGCCCCGGGGCTAGGCGCGCTGTTCCGCAGGGCGTGCCTTGGGGCCTGTAGCTCAGTTGGTTAGAGCTGGCCGCTCATAACGGCTAGGTCGCGGGTTCGAGTCCTGCCGGGCCCACCAAGCTCGGCGTCTTGCGGGAAATCGGTCGGGGAGTGGCGCAGCCTGGTAGCGCACTTGTTTTGGGTACAAGGGGTCGCTGGTTCGAATCCAGTCTCCCCGACCAGTATTTCGTAATGCGAAGCCGCCGCGTGGGCGGCTTCGTCCGGCAGGCTTCAGCCGCCGTTGCGGGAGTTCCACCGTTTGAACACCGCCGCCTCGCCCACCATCGACACCCGGCTGATCTGGGCCATCGCGCTGCCCGCCATGGTGACCAATGTCGCCACCGCACTGATCGGCGTTGGCGATATGTGGATCGTCGGGCGGCTGGGCGATGCCTCGACGCAGGGCGCGGTCGATGTCGGCGCCAAGCTGTTCGCGGCGCTGTTCACCGTGATGAACTTCCTCAAGACCGGCACCACGGGCATGGTCGCGCAGGCGGGTACGCGTTCGGGCGCGCAGGCGCAGGCCGAGGTGCTGATCAAGGGGCTGGTGGTCGGCCTGTCGATCGCCGCGCTGCTGCTGCTCGCCAAGCCGGTGCTGCTCCCGCTGTTGCTCGACGCGCTGGGAGCCGAGGCGCAGGTGCGCAGCGCGGCGCTGGTCTATGCCGATATCCGGTACTGGAGCGCCCCCGCCGTAATGGCGAATTTCGCGCTGGTCGGCTTTCTCGTCGGACGCCGCCGCATGCGCGAGGTGCTGGCGATCGAGGTATTCTACAATCTGCTCAATGTCGCGCTGGGCCTATGGCTGGCGCTGGCGCTCGACTGGGGCATCGCGGGGATCGGCTGGTCGAGCTTTATCGCCGAATTCGCCAAGCTCGCCGTCGCGGGCGTCGTGATCTGGCGGATTGCAGGCAGCGATATCCGCGCGGCGCTGCACACTGGGACCAGCATGTCGCTCGCAGCGCTCAGGCCCTTCCTGTCGGTCAATCGCGACCTGTTCCTGCGCACGGTGGTGCTGATCATCGCCATTGCCGCGCTAACCCGGCTGGGGGCAGAACGCGGACCGGTGGCGCTCGCGGCGAACGGGATCGTGTACCAGCTCTTCGTGCTCTCCGCGCTGCTGCTCGACGGATTCGAGAATGCCGCGCAGGTGCTCAATGGCGAACGCGCCGGGGACAAGGACCGCGCTGGCTTCACGCTCTATATCCGCGCGATCCTGTGGCGCTGCCTGGGCGTGGCGGCCGTGCTGGCGCTGTTGTTTGCCCTCCTCGGCGGGCCGATCACCGACAGTTTTGCCGCCACCGCCGCAGTCGCCGCCGAAGCGCGAACGCTGTGGCCGTGGCTGGTGGCGATCCCGCTGGCGGGCTTTGCGGGTTTCGTACTCGACGGCGTGTTCGTGGGCGCCAGCTGGACCCGCGCACTCCTCCTCGCAATGGCAGGCGCGGCGGCGGGCTATGGCGTAATGCTGTGGCTAACCTGGCCGCTTGGTAATCATGGATTATGGGCCAGCTTCGTCGGGTTCCTGCTGCTGCGTGCGGCGATGCAAGCAGCGCTCATGCCGCGCTTGCTGCGGCGGGAACTGGGCTAGGCGCGCACTTCGCGCGGATCGGGACCCTGCTTGAGGGGGGAGACGACGGCGCGTGGTCTGTCGTCGCCATCGGCGGAAGTGCAATTGCGGCCGCCTTCCTTTGCCCGGTAGAGCGCGGCGTCGGCACGCGCGAACAGCCTGCCATAACCTTCGTCCGTGACCCATTGGGCGACGCCGAAGCTAGCCGTCAGCCGGACGTCATCCGAAATGCCCTCGATCGGCAATTGCTCGAACCGCGCGCGGATACGTTCGGCTAGGTTAAGCGTGGGCTCCTCCGGGCAGTTCCACACGAGGATGCAGAACTCCTCCCCACCGATGCGCCCGGCAATGTCGGTATCCCGGATCGTCGAGCGCAGCAGGTCCCCGAAGCTGGCGATCGCCGTATCGCCGACCTGGTGCCCCCAGATATCGTTGACCCGCTTGAAGTGATCGATATCGGCCACGATCACGCTCACCGGGACGTCCTTGTCGCGAGCGCGGTTCAGCATGGCGATTGCCTGGGCTTCGAAGGGGCCCCGCATCTTCAAACCGGTCAGCGCATCGCGCTCCGCATCTTCGCGCACCGCCTTGGTCTGGTCGGTCAAGGCCGCCCCCAGCAAGATCAGCGCCAGAGATACCGCCGCAAGCGCCAGCGACACGACCATCAGGGCGTAGAACGGCGTTTCGCGATATTCGGCAGCGGTCATCGACCCTTCGACCATGATCGCGACCAGCGGGCGGACGAAGAACTGGAAGGTGCCGATGGCAAGAAGGAGAATTATCGCCTTGTCGAGCAACTCCGTGCCTGCCTTGCGCGCGGCTGTCTGGGTGCCGAGAGCAAGGATCAGGCCGTAACAGGCGTTGGCGGTATACAGACGGGCATTGTAATCTACCCCGAAGCTCGCGCCGATCATCAGGATCATGCCGGTAACGGCAATCGCGATATAGAGCCTGTGATTGATCGGCTGCCCGTACCGTGCGCATATTCCCCACACCAGGCTGATCGTGCCGAGCGAATAGCACAAGTGCATCAACACGATCGCGATGATCCCATTGGGGTCGTCGGTGAAATGGAAAATGAAAAACCCAAGCGCGCTGGAGAAATATCCCACGGCTATGATCGCGATCCAAGTGGCGCTGGGGTCGCGTCGCCACAAGATGAAGAACGCAAGGGCGAATACCGTGCTAAGCATCGGATTCGCCAAAGCTAAAATGTTCTCTGACATGCGCTACCCCGACCCTCTCACCCGATCCCTAGGTGATAACAGTTAAGGCCCGATTGAAAAACATCGGTTTAGTTTTCGCAGGACAAGTGGCTTGGCGCAGGGACATAGCGCAGCTTGATTCGAGTTCTTGGCTAAACGCTCGCTTCGCGCCGCTCCTCGACGCTCTGCGTGATCGAGGTGACCACGTTGCGTTTCTTACCCGCACTGTCGCGCACCGTGCGGTTGCGGCCGCCTTCCTTGGCCCGGTAGAGCGCCGCGTCGGTCCGCGCGAACAGTCGGCCGTAACCTTCGCCCTCGATCCGCCCGGCAGCGCCGAAGCTGGCGGTGAGCCGGTGATCGTCGGGCATGCCCTCAACCTGTGTGTGCGCGAACTTGGCGCGGATGCGCTCGGCCATGGTGACCGCCGCGGTTTCGTCGCAATTCCACGCGAGAATGCAGAATTCTTCGCCGCCGATACGCCCGGCAAGGTCGCTATCGCGAATTGTCCCGGTGATGATCTGGCCGAATTGCGCGATCGCATGGTCGCCGACCTGGTGACCCCAGACATCGTTGACCGCCTTGAAGTGGTCGATATCGGCCACCACCAGCGAGACCGGCAGGCATTCCTGCTTCGCTCGCTCGAGCAGTTCGACGACATCCTGTTCGAAGGCGCGCCGCGTGCGCAGCCCGGTCAGCCCGTCCACCTCGGCCTGTTCGCGCACCGCCTTGATCTGGTCGTAGACGCACGCACCGACCAGCGTGACGGCCGTCATTAACGACTGAATGGTGACGGCCACGCTCAGAACCGAATAGTAGATGGATTCGCGATAGGCGCTCGCTTCGCTGCCGCCAGCCAAAAGCAGCGTGAGCACCGGCCGGATGAGGAACTGAGCCGATGAGACAGCGAACAATAGGATAACCAGCGTGTCGATCGCGGTACGGCGCTGGGCCTGCAGCATTGCCAACGCGCCCATCAGGAACATGACGGCATAGCCCGCATTCACGATATAGAGGCGGGGTTCTGTCTGCGACGACAGCGCTACGGCGACCGCCAATGTGGTTGCTGACAACAGATAGACAATACCTAGGCCCGTCAGCGAGATCGGCTGCCCCATTCGCCGCGCGGCCCCCCAAACGGCGGCGACACTCCCCAGCGAATAGAGGCCTTGCGTCAGGTGGAACACATACCATTGGCCCGGATCGACCGCATGGGTCGCAAGAAAGCCGAGGCCGAAAAAGAAATAGGCACCGGCGAATGCCAGGACGTAGTCGCCCATCCGGCCTCGCCGCCACAGCACGAGAAAGACGACGACGAATACCATCGCCATCATCGGTGTTATCAGCCCTAGAATCTGTTCGCGCATGGACTGCCCCTGCCCTCCTGCCAATGCGATAAAGAGGTTCGGTTAAGAGTTGGTGTAGGTGAAACCCCCGAGTGCCGGCCCCATTCGTTTTATTGCCGGCTTTGTCCAGATGTCATTGCGCGTTAACACGCAATTCCCGTCGCGATACCTGCAGCGGCGAAGCTGTGCCCTCGTCATACTTGCCCCGCGAGGCTCGGACGACTATCTGCGCCCCCAAACATGAGGGCCACTGTGCCCGCCCAGCCAATTCCATTTCTCGAAGGATTTTCGCCCGATGGCCGCCCAGTACGCTTTCGTCATGAAGGACATGACCAAGACCTTCCCCGGTGCGCCCAAGCCGGTGCTCAGCAACATCAACCTGCAGTTCTACCAGGGCGCCAAGATCGGCATCGTCGGCCCCAATGGGGCGGGCAAGTCCACGCTGATCAAGATCATGGCCGGGATCGATACCGATTTCACCGGTGAAGCCTGGCCGGGCGAGAACATCACCGTCGGCTATCTCGAGCAGGAGCCCGAGCTCGACGAGAGCAAGACCGTGCTCGAAAACGTCAAGGACGGTGCGCGCGAAACCGCCGGGCTGGTCGACCGCTTCAATGCGATCAGCGCAGAAATGGGCGATCCGCAGGACGACACCGATTTCGATGCGCTGATGGAAGAAATGGGCGATTTGCAAGCCAAGATCGACGCAGTCGACGGCTGGACGCTCGACAACCAGCTCGAAGTGGCGATGGAAGCGCTGCGCTGCCCGCCGGGCGACTGGTCGGTGACCGACCTCTCGGGCGGCGAAAAGCGCCGTGTCGCGCTGACGCGTCTGCTGATCCAGAAGCCCTCGATCCTGCTGCTCGACGAACCGACCAACCATCTCGACGCCGAAAGCGTCCAGTGGCTTGAAAACCACCTCAAGGAATATGCCGGCGCGGTGCTGATGATCACCCATGACCGCTACTTCCTCGACAATGTCGTGGAATGGATCCTCGAGCTCGATCGCGGCAGCTACTATCCCTACGAAGGCAATTACTCGACCTATCTCGAAAAGAAGGCCAAGCGTCTCGAGCAGGAAAGCCGCGAGGAAAGCGGGCGCCAGAAGGCGCTGGGCCGCGAACTCGAATGGATCCGGCAGACCCCGGCCGCGCGCCAGACCAAGTCCAAGGCGCGTATCCGCAAGTTCGAACAGCTCCAAGATTCGCAGAAGGACCGCAAGCCGGGCAAGGCGCAGATCGTCATCCAGGTCCCCGAACGCCTCGGCGGCAAGGTGATCGAGGCCAAGAACATCACCAAGGCCTATGGCGACAAGCTGCTTTTCGAAGACCTCTCCTTCATGCTGCCCCCGGGCGGGATCGTCGGCGTGATCGGCCCCAACGGCGCAGGCAAGTCGACGCTGTTCAAGATCCTTACCGGAAAGGAAGAGCCCGATAGCGGGACAGTTGAAATCGGTTCCACCGTGCATCTGGGTTATGTCGACCAGAGCCGCGACCATCTCGATCCGAGCAAGAACGTGTGGGAGGAAATCTCCGACGGGCACGATTACATGAAGGTCAATGGTCACGACACCAGCACCCGTGCCTATGTCGGAGCGTTCAACTTCAAGGGCGCCGACCAGCAGAAGAACGTCGGCAAACTGTCGGGCGGTGAACGCAACCGCGTCCACATGGCCAAGATGCTCAAGGAAGGTGGCAATGTCCTCCTGCTCGACGAACCGACCAACGATCTCGACGTCGAGACGCTCGGCGCGCTCGAGGAAGCGATCGAGAACTTCGCCGGATGCGCCGTGGTCATCTCGCATGACCGTTTCTTCCTCGATCGCCTCGCCACGCATATCCTGGCCTTCGAAGGCGACAGCCATGTCGAATGGTTCGAAGGCAATTTCGAAGCTTACGAGGAAGACAAGCGCCGTCGTCTCGGCGATGCGGCAGATCGTCCCACACGTCTCGCCTACAAGAAGCTGACGCGTTAAGCCTCCGGTAAGGCCCGGCCATCCACGCCGCGGCCAAGGGGGGACTGAGTTGGGCAGGCAAAAGTTTGCGGTTTCGGCGGGCTCGGAACTGACGTGGGCGATCATCTTCAGCCTCGGCTGGCTCGTGTGCGCGATGATCGCACTCGAGCTCACCCAAGGTGCGGATGGCCTGGCGGCGGTCTGGCCTTCCAGCGGCATTTTCGTCGCTGCGCTGCTGCTGCTCGGCCCCCGCGGGCGCAAGCTGACCAGCATCGGCGTAGCCCTCGCCAGCTTTGCAGCAAATATGTGGTCCGGCGTGGGGGTCTTGCCCTCGGTGGGATATACCATTGCCAATCTGATCGAAGGCTGGCTGGTCTTCGTGCTGATGGGCGGCGGGCGTGCGGAACATGTCCTGCTGGCGCGTCCGCTCAACCTGCTCCGTTTCGCCGCCTCCGCATTGGTAGGCGGCATTGCCAGCGCAATCATGGCGGGCATCCTTTCCAGCAATTTCGATACCGTGTTCCTTACCTCGTGGATGAGCACGGTGACGCTGGGCATGCTCGTGGTGACCCCGGTCGTCATGTTCCTCCATCAGGACGAAGCGCACGAGACCCGCATGCTGTCGCTGCGCGGCTTCTGGACCTTCGTATTCGTCGCGCTGACCGCGCTGGCGGCCTTCGGGCAGGCCGAGTTCCCCTTGCTGATCCTGCCGCTGGTCGCGATCTCGATCACCACTGCGGCATTAGGTCTGAGCGGCGCGATGGTCGCGCTGCTGCTCGTGACCGCGATCGGCTCGGTCCTGACGATGTTCGATCTCGGTCCGGTGGGTGCCTTCTTCCCCCCGGTCGAGCAGCAGGTGCTGGTGTTCCAGGTCTACCTGCTCGCCCTGCTGGTCTCGACCCTGCCCGTTGCGCTGTCGCTCGCCCGCAACCGGCGCGATCTCGAGGAAATTGCCACCAGCAAGCGGCTTCTCGAAGCTGCGGAGCGCGCCGCCAAGGTCGGCCATTGGCGGCATGACCCGGATACCGATGCCATCTATTGGTCGGAAGAAGCCGGCAGGATGCTGGCGCGCGACCCCCTGCCTGCCACACTGACCGAGATGGCGGAGATGTTCCACGAGGATGACCGCCCGCGGGTGATGGGCTTGCTGGCGGGCGCACGCCACACCGGCATCCCGTTCATATTCGAAGCCCGCATCGATTCACCCGATGGCACGCCGGGCTATTTCGAATGCCGCAACGAGGTGGAAACGAACACTCGCCATGGGCCCGCGATCATCTTCGGCACCATCATGGATGTGACCGAACGCACCGAGGCCATGCGCGAACTCGAGCAGGCAAAGCTGCGGGCCGAGACCGAGGCAGCCGAAGTCAGGATCCTGGCCGAGACCGACCATCTCACGGGCATTCCCAACCGCCGCAAGGTGCTGTCCCGGATCGGCGGGCAGATAGCGAAAGCCTTTTCCGGCAGGCATCGGTTCACCATCGCGATGATCGACATCGATCACTTCAAAACCATCAACGACCGGTTCGGCCACGAGATCGGCGATCTCACGCTGGTAAAGGTCAGCCAGGTGCTGGAGGCGCATTTGCGCTCGGGCGAAATGGTGGGCCGCGTCGGCGGCGAGGAATTCCTCTTCGTCTGGCCGGGCAGTGACGCGCTTGCGGCACGCGAACGCTGCCTGGCCATCGGCCGCGCGCTGGCAGCTACCGAATGGCACAAAGCCGGCCTCGAACCGGTGACTGTCAGTATAGGCATCGCGGAATATGACGTGCGCTGGGACGAAAGCCAGCTGCTGCGGTCGGCCGACGACGCGCTATATCGCGCCAAGCACGCCGGCCGCGCGCGCTGCGTGATCTACGAAGAACCCGCCGTGATCTAACGGACCGCGTGGATCATCCCCCACCCTAGGCGATGAATCGGCAGGCAGTGAGCGAGCTGCGCCGACTGCATTTGACTAGCACCGGCTGAGTTGCGACAATCAGGGGCAAGGCGCTCGATTACGAGTGCGTTCCCGGACGGCCCATGGCGGCCGCAAAATCCAATTTCGAAAAGGACATTTATGCCCACTCCCAAAAACGGTGATACCGTATCCATCGACTACGTCCTGCGCCGGAGCGACGGCGAAGTGGTCGGCAACACCGAAGAACAAGGCCCGCAGGACATCGAACTGGGCAGCGGCCAGATCTTCCCGCAGATCGAGCAGGCGCTGACCGCGATGGAAGTCGGCGACGAAGAAACCGTCGCGATCGAATGCGAAAGCGCCTTCGGTCCGCGCCGCGACGAGCTGATCATCGAAATCCCGCGCGAGAACCTGCCGCCCGAACCCGCTCCGCAGCCCGGCATGGCGCTGCAGGCACAGCAGCAGGACGGTTCGCCGATGACGCTCTATGTCGTCGATGTGAACGACCAGTCGATCAAGGCCGACGGCAATCACCCGCTGGCCGGTGAAGACATTACTTTCGCCATCACGCTGCGCGAGATCAAGCAGGCAGCCTGACGGAATACTGGCGGGCGGTCCGGGCCCACGGCCCCGATCGGGCACGTGGATGGCCGCCCGCCATCGTATCGATACATGCGCGAGAGACCGAAGCGGCTTGACCGATCCCAGGCTCTAAGGCGCAATCCAGCGGGCGGCGCCGTGGCGCGCCAGCACCGCCCGGCGATGGCCGTGGTGGGCCAGCGAAAACCAGTCGATCTCCTCGGCCTGCATCACCAGCACCGCGAAATTCTCGCGCGCGGGGACAAGCTGGACATCATCGGGCTCGTCGCGCTCGAATTCGAGCGGTAGCCCCGAGGTGGGCACATCCGAGATCGCACCCGGCCCTTCCCCAAGGTAGCAACGCCGCGCGAAATTGGTGCTTTCTGCCCACGCCGCATCGACCATCGCCCCGTCGCGTTCGATCCGTGCGGTGCCGCGCAGGCGCAACTGTATCTTGGCGTCGCGGTCATAGGCGAGCACCGCCATACGCGGATCGCCTTCGATCACCGCGACCTTGGGCGACCGGGCGTCGGTGTGGAAGCGCAGCGTCCAGTGATCGGCATCGAAGGCGCGCAGGACCATCACCCGCGCATCGGCATCCGTCGTCGCCACCACCGGCGTGTGCATGGGTGAATGGCGGTTTGCCGCCGCATTGGCCAGCCTGGCGGAGATATCGGCGCGGACTTCGTCGAGTGTATCGTACATGGCCGTAGCAATGCCTGCGCACCGACCCGGTGCCAACCCCCACGACATTCATATTTTCCTATCGAAACATGAACGAAACCCCGACAGGCCGGTTCAGTTTGGGGTCAGGCCGTTGTGTTACAAACTGCGACATCGACAAATGCCGCGGGTGGTGGAGCGGTACCAAGCGTAAGAAGAGGACACGCTCCATGAATCTGACCAAGCTCCTGAAAGGAAGCGCGCTGAGCGCTCTCGCTGCGGCGATGGCGATCACCGCCCTGCCCGCAGAAGCCGAAGCGCAATCGCGCGACCGGCAGGAACGCGCCCAGCGCGACCGCGGCGACCGCAGCGAAACCCGCCAGCGACGCTCCGCTCCGCGCGCCGAGCGCCAGCAGCGCAGCGAACGCCGCGCCCAGCCCCGCGAGGCACAGCGCCCGCAACGCGTCGAGCGGGTGCAACGCGCGGAATCGCGTGGCAACAATCGTGCGGACATTGCGCAGGCCCGTGGCTCAAGCACTTCGGACCGGCGCGGAGAAGCGGCTCGCGAACGCAACAGCCGGCGCGAGATCCAGCAGCGTACCCGCAGCTCCACGGGCGATCGCAACCGCGCCAATGCCGACCGCGACCGCGCCAATGCTGATCGCAATCGCAGCGAACGGCGAAGCGAACAACGGACCGACCGACGCGAAGACGCGCGCCGCGAAGCCTATCGCGACGGTCGCCGCGACCAGCGCGAGCGCAACACGCGCGAGGAGCGCCGCAGCCGTAGCGATGCCAATCGGACCAGTTCGCGCAGCGTGCGTCACGACAATCGCCGGGCGCGTTATTACGACGGACGTCAGTGGCGGGATTACGATCGGTGGGACCAGCGCCGCTGGCGCAGCAACAATCGCTACGACTGGCAGCGCTATCGCTACAACAATCGCAGCACCTACCGGCTCGGTCGCTACTACGCGCCCTATCGTAACTACAATTATCGCCGCCTGAGCATTGGCCTGCGCATCGGCAGCCTGTTCTTCGGCAGCCGCTACTGGATCAACGATCCCTGGCGGTATCGCCTGCCCGAGGTCTACGGCCCCTACCGCTGGGTGCGCTATTACGACGACGTGCTATTGGTCGATATCTACAGCGGCGAAGTGGTCGACGTGATTCACAACTTCTTCTGGTAAGTCACGCCGCCGACCGGATTTCGTGAGTAGTCCGGGCGGCAATCAGGCCCCCGCCACGTGACTGGCGGGGGCTTTTTCGTAGCCCGCCTCAGCTCGGCACCTTGCCGAAGGGCAACATGCGGAAAATGCCGCCGTTGCGATCGAAGAAAGTATGCTTGAGCGCGCCGAGTATGTGCAGGCCTATCAGGGCAATGAAAATCGATCCACCCAGGGCATGGGCGTCGAAAATCTGACCTGCCAGATCGCTATTCTCGCCGACCGGGAGCGCGGGAATGGTGAACAGTCCGAAGACGTCGATCGTACGTCCTCCCAGCGAATTGGCCAGCCACCCGCCCAGCGGAAGACCGATCAGCAGGACATAGAAAATCGTATGCACCGTGCGCGCCAGTGCAGCTTCCCAGCGGGCGAGGTCAGCGGGAAGCGGCGGAACGCGGTGCGTGAACCGCCACATCAGCCGACCCAGGGTCAGAGCGAGGATCACCATGCCCCAGGCCTTGTGATAGCCGAAAACTTCCGCCTTGAGCGGCATCTCCAGCGATCCAGCGCGTTCGGCGATCTGCCAGTTCATGATCACCAGGATCGCGATTGCCCAGTGGAACAGCATGGCTCCCTTGGAATAGCGGCGTGCGTGCGTCTCGCTCATCATTCACTCCCTATGGATAGGACGCCATCCTAGCGCTCGCGACCTGCCCGGCAAGCGGCTTACTTGAAGCCCTGCGCATGCTTGCTAACAAGGGCCCCGATGACAAAGACCGCTACCGTTCCCGACCAGGATGCTCTCAAACGCGTCGGCGCCATGGTGCGCAAGCGCCTTGATGCCGACCCGCAGGCATACAAGATCCCCACCGATCGGGCAGAAATCTACGCCATTGGCGATTTCCTCTCGCCCGATGAATGCCAGCGCCTGATGGGCATGATCGATGCCGTCGCGCGCCCGAGCGAGCTGCACGAAACCGCCTATATCGCCAAGTTCCGCACCTCCTATTCGGGCAATTTCGATCCGCACGATCCGTTCATCAAGGCGATCTCGCGGCGGATCGACGATCTGCTCGGACTGCCGGGCAAGACGGGGGAAAACATCCAGGGCCAGCGCTATCTTCCCGGGCAGGAATTCAAGCCGCACAATGACTGGTTCTATACCGACCAGGAATATTGGCAGCTGGAACGCAAGCGTGGCGGGCAACGCTGCTGGACCGCGATGGCCTTTCTCAACGAGGTCGAGGAAGGCGGGCATACGCATTTCGTCGAGATCGGCGCCTCGATCGAACCGAAACCCGGCGTGCTGATGGTATGGAACAATGCCACGCCCGAAGGGCTACCCAACGAGGACACGCTCCATGCCGGGACCCCGGTGATCGCGGGACAGAAATACGTGCTGACCAAGTGGTTTCGCACGCGCAAGCACGGGTAACCCCGCTCAGTCGAGCGCGCGCGCCGCTGCGGGTACGCGGATGGTGGCCTGGAACCCCGTGGGTTCGAAGCGCATCTCGACCCCGCCGCCAAGGCCGCGGATAACGCCTTCGATCAGCCGCGTGCCCGAACCCGTACCCTTGATCTCGGGATTGGCTGCAAGCGGGATCGCCCCCTGTCCGCGTGTCTCCTCCCATTCGATCACCAGCGTGCCTTCCGCGACCTCCCAGTCGATCGTGACCTTGCCGTCCTGATGCGCCAGCGCGCCGTATTTGAGCGCATTGGTCGCCAGTTCGTGCAGCGTAAGGCCCAGCGGGGTGACATGCTTGCGCGGCAATTCGATGAGTTCGCCGCCAAGGTCGATGCGGTCGCCGCGCGCACTGCGATAAGGCCGCATGACCGCTTCGACGAGATCGCGCAGATTGCTGCGGTCGTGGTTGAGCCCTTCTGCCGCCAGCGAGACCCGGTGCGCCCCCGCGAGTGCTTCGACCCGCCGCTCGATCTTGCTCGAAAGTTCGCCGACGTCCTGCGAATTGCGCGCCGACAGCCGGACGATGGCGACCAGGACGGCGAACAGATTGTCGGTCCTGTGCCGCAATTCCTCCGCTACGCGCTCGTTCTCGACAATCGTCTCGCGCGCGGCGAGCAGTTCGGTGATGTCCCATTGCGAACCGAACAGATACGCCAGATCGCCATTCTCGTCGTAGATCGGGCCGACATGGACCGCGTTCCAGAAAGACGATCCGTCCTTGCGGTAGTTGAGGATATCGACGACCGTATATTCCCCGCTCCGCACCGCTTCGGCGAGCTTTGCGACAGCCGAGGGCTTGGTGCCGCGCCCTTGCAGGAAGCGGCAATTGCGGCCGATAATCTCGTCGCGGTCATAGCCGGTCAGATCGACAAAGGCCTGGTTGCAATAGACCAGCGGGCAATCGTCCTGATGCGGATCGGCGATGGACAGCGCCATGCGTGTCTGTTCGGTCGTCTGCATGAATAGCTGCGACGAGCCGATCTTGAGATCGGCAAGACGGCCGACCATGCGCGCCTCATGCTCGGCGCGTTCGACTGCCTTTTCGACCCCGCTGGAAGGTGGAGTCCGCCCATTGTTGCCGTCCATGGCGCGACCCATGGCGCCTCCCCCTCTCAACTACCCATCTATCCGGAGTAGAGACTGTCGCGGTTGGACAGGGATTGCAAGTCCCTGCCCCGGCGTTTCTGCGACGCTCGGTCGAGGTTCTTGGACCGGTCAGCCGCGTGCCAACGCCTCGGCAATGAGCTTGCGCGTATTCGCGACCCCGTAAAGCGCGATGAAGCTGCCCATGCGCGGACCCTGATCGCTGCCGAGCAGCGTCTGGTAGAGCGCCTTGAACCAGTCGCGCAGCGAGGCGAAGCCATAGTCTTCGCTTTTGCCGATCTCATAGACCTGCGTTTGCAGGTCTTCGGCGCTGGTATCTTCGGCGGCCCCCGCAAGATAGCTGTCGAGCGCGCGCAGCGCGTCCGCTTCGTTGGCGGTGGGCGCGCGCTTGGACAATGTCGGGACGATGTAGTCGCGCGTATAGGTAACCGCAGTACCGATCAGCACTTCGAGCTCGGGCGTGATCCGGCCGTCGCCGATATAGCTGGCGAGGTAATCGCGCAGCGCATCTTCGCTTGCCTCGGCGCCCAGCACGCTGGCGAGGTTGAGCAGCAGGCCGTAGGTCACCGGCAGGCTTTCACCTGCGCCGGGCGCCTCCGCCGCCTCGAAGCCGCCATTGGCTCGCGCCAGATGCCACACCGGATTGCCGAGCTGCTTGTCGAGCTCCTGCTCGGCCAGCCGCTCGCGGAACTGCCAGTAATCGTCCACTGCACGCGGGATGACGCCGACGTGCAGCTGCTTGGCGCTCTTGGGATTGGGGAAGATGTAGAAGCCCAGGCTCTCTTCCGACCCATAGGTCAGCCATTCGTCGATGGTCAGCCCGTTGCCCTTGGACTTGGATATCTTCTCGCCGTTTTCGTCGAGGAACAGCTCGTAGATCAACCCCTCGGGCTTGCGCCCGCCGAGTACCTGCACGATCTTGCCCGACTGCACACCGCTGTCGGTCAGATCCTTGCCGTACATTTCGTAATCGACGCCCAGCGCATACCAGCGCATTGCCCAGTCGACCTTCCACTGCAGCTTGCTCATGCCGCCCAGCGCGCTCTGCTCGATGACAGTCCCATCCTCGTCGGTGAAGCGGATCGTGCCCGCCTCGGCATCGACTACCTCGACCGGCACCTGCAGAACGCGGCCGGTCTGCGGACTGACCGGCAGCACCGGCGAATAGGTCTGGCGGCGTTCCTCGCGCAGCGTCGGCAGCATGATGTCGAGGATCTGCTGGTTCTTGCGCAGAACCTGGCGCAGCGCCTCGTCGAAGGCACCCGAATTGTAGCGATCGCTGGCCGAGACGAACTCGTACTGGAAGCCGAAGCGGTCGAGGAATTCGCGGAGCATCGCATTGTTGTGCGCGGCGAAGCTGGCGTGGTCGGAATCGAAGGGATTGGGCACCCGGCTCAGCGGCAGGTGCAGATTGTCCTGCAACAGCTGCTGGTTGGGCACATTGTCGGGCACCTTGCGCAGCCCGTCCATATCGTCGGAAAACGCGACCAGCCGCGTCTTGCCGTCTTCGGGCCGCGCCCCAATCAGCGCTTCGAAGGCGCGGCGCACCAGCGTGGTGCGCAGCACCTCCTGGAAAGTGCCGATATGCGGCAGCCCGCTGGGGCCGTAACCGGTTTCGAACAGGACCGGCGAGCCGTCGGGCTTGGTGCCGTCGGGATAGCGTTTGAGCAGGCGCTGTGCCTCCTGGAATGGCCAGGCCTTGGACACGCGTGCAGCGGCGATCAGATCGGTCATGCTCATGTGAAACGCCATTGCGGGTGACCGCCGCTTTCGCAAGTGCGAAGTGTTGGACGCGTGTTGGAACGCGCGAAGACGAGTCCAGTCACATGGACCGCATGGACCACGGTCCTGGAAGAGAAAACCCGCCGGGCCTTTCGCAGATGTGATAGAGGTAGCGTTCAAGAACAAAGGTCTGCGGCATGCGCCGGGGAGTATCCGGAAAGCGCCGTGTAGGACAGACGTTGGCTTATATCGAACAAGGCGCGACGAAAGACGCTGCGGCACGATATGCTGCGATGGGCACAGTCGCCAATAGGGGCGCCTACTCGTCGGAGTAGACGCCCCTACCGCTGCGACACCTATCGAGGGTCAGGAGGGATTTAGGTCGTCGCAGGTCGCCAGCCGCGCAGTTCGGGCCAGACATTCGCGTACTGGCTGAGATCGATGCCCGGCTTGCGATCGGTGAAACGGGTACCAATCGATTGCAGGATGAGGCGGGCGCGCTTGGCACGGGCCTTGTGCGAGGCGAAGGGGTTGGCGCGATCGGGCCGCGCGTTGATCATCCGCTGGAGCAGGCGCCCCCGCTCGGCACGGCTAGGCGGCAGTTCGCTTGGCAACTCGACTGCTGCGCCATTGCTGGTAGCGGCGGATGGCGACTTACTCGCCAACGTGTTGCGCGCTTCAGGAGCATGCGCCGTCACAGGGGCTTCGCGCTCCACGATCGGCGACGCACCGACGATTGGCCGCTCGATAACTGGCGTATCGCCGGTGCGACGACGGCGGCGCGAGCGGAACAGCAGCAGCGCTGCCAGACCGATTCCCCCTGCGCCAAGGAGCGCGAAGAGCAGGGCCGCGCTCGAGGCGTCCCCTACGGGCTCCTCAACCGGTACGATCTCGGCCGAAGGGGCAGGCTGCACAGCGCTTGCGCCAACAGCCAGAGGAGCTTCCTCCGCTGCGACTGCGGTATCCGCCGTGGCCACGGGTGCAAGTGTCGCTTCTGGAGCGGTTGTAGTTGCTACGGCAGGTTCCCGAGCTTCAGCACGAGGTTGCGTCGGGGTGGCCTGCGTGGTCCGCGTGGTGGCGACCGGTGCGGGATCGTTCACGACCGGGGGTTCGACCACCGGTTCGGCCTGTGGCAGGTCGATCACGATCGGAGCAGGCGCGGGCGCTGAAATTACGATCGGAGCGGGCGATGCGGCCGGCGTTGGCGCCGGCAAATCGAGCACGATCGGTGGCGCTTCCTGAGCCATGGCGGCTGGTGTATGGAGCGCGGCCATCGCGGCAATCGCGATAGGGGCGCTGGCGATCATATGGCGGGTCTTGGTCATGCCAATAGAACGGGCATGATTTCGCCACAGTTCCTGTCATCTGGCGTTCAGGAAACTCCAAATAACTGATATTGAACGTGTTCTCAAAATCATTTCGCGGTCAAGCACCGACCGCTTGCGACGAACCGAAACGCTCTTGGCATAGTCTCGCCGCCCTCTGTTTACTTTTCGTTCCCGCCCTTACATGGTCTTTTCCGTGAGCCATTTGCTGCCCCTCCCCGCTCTTCATGCCAGCCACGCCGGCACCTGGCTGCGCGATCCGAATGGGTCGACGCGTGGGTGTTCGAAGGGCGAGGCGGTCATGGCCGCGGCCGATACGCCGCAGCTGCTGATGAATGCGCCGCTGGTGGCGAGTCGGCTCGGCTATCCCGACCTGTCGGGGCTCGACCTGCTGGAACTGTTCGCCTTCGTCCACCCGGCGACCTTCTGCGTGCCCACGCCCAAGGGGCTGGCGCATGCGCTGGGGCTGGACGAACCGGCGGACGATGCGGGCGTCCCCATGCTGCTGCAACAGGCGGCGGGAGTCCTGGTGGCGACCTGCGAGAGCGAAGACTGGTCGCAGCGCGAAGGCGCATGGTCGTCGCTGCAATCGCTGGCGCGGCTGCGCTGGCCCTGGGCAGGCGTGCTCGCGCCGCATATCAAAAGGCCCGATCGCGCGGAGAAGTGGCTGTTCAGCCGCCTGCCCGAATGGGAGGAGACGCCCGACCGTCCGCAGCCTGCACAGGTGCTGATCGACGAACCCGAGATCGAGGCACAACTCGAACGGCTGACCGGCGAAGGCGCGGAACGGCGCGAGGGCCAGCGTGCGTTTTCGAAGGGTGCAGGCCATGTCTTCGGCCCGCGCGACAGCCAGAAGCGCCCGCATATCCTGCTCGCACAGGCGGGTACCGGGATCGGCAAGACGCTGGGCTATCTCGCCCCCGCCTCGCTCTGGGCAGAGCGATCGGGCGGGACAGTCTGGGTCAGCACCTATACCAAGAACCTCCAGCGCCAGCTGCGCCAGGAAAGCCGCCGCGCATGGCCCGCCAGCCGCGCCGACGGATCACCCCCGGTGGTGGTGCGCAAGGGGCGCGAGAACTATTTGTGCCTGCTCAATCTGGAAGACGCCTTGCAGGGCGGTTTCGCGGGACGCCCCGCAATTCTCGCGCATCTGGTTGCGCGCTGGGCGGCCTATTCGCAGGATGGCGACATGATCGGCGGCGACCTGCCCGGCTGGCTCGGCACGCTGTTCCGCAAGCGCGGGATCGCCGCGCTGACCGACCAGCGCGGCGAATGCGTCTATGCCGGGTGCCCGCATTACCGGAAGTGCTTCATCGAACGCAGTGCCCGCAATGCGGCGCAGGCCGATCTCGTCATTGCCAATCATGCGCTGGTGATGGTCAATGCCGCGCGCGGACGCGATGCCGCGACGCGCCCGACGCGGATCGTGTTCGACGAAGGGCACCACGTGTTCGACGCCGCCGACAGCACCTTTTCCGCCGCGCTGACCGGGCAGGAGGCGATCGAGCTGCGGCGCTGGATCATCGGCCCCGAAAAGAACAGCCGCGGGCGCCGCCGGGGCCTTTCCGCGCGTCTCGCCGATGTCGCCAGCTATGACGACGCCGGCGGCGAAGCGGTCGAGGCGGCGGTCGAGGCAGCCAATGCCCTGCCCGCCGATGGCTGGCTCGGGCGGCTGGCCGAAAGCGGCCCCATCGGCCCGATCGAGGAATTGCTCGCCGCCGTGCGCGCGACCACTTTTGCGCGCGATGAAAGCGGGCTCGAGATGGGCTATGGCATCGAGACCGAGACTGCGCAGCTGCCGGGCGAACTGGTCGAGGCGGCAGGCACTGCGGCGCAGGCGCTGGCAACCATCCGCACGCCGCTACTCAAACTTGCCGGACGGCTCGAAGCGATCGTCGAGGACGCACCCGACTGGCTCGACGGGCAAGGCCGTGCGCGGATCGAAGGCGCGCGCCACTCACTCGCCTGGCGGATCGACCTGATCGCAGCGTGGGAAGCGCTGCTGTCGCGGCTCGGCGGGCCGGCCGATCCCGAATTCATCGACTGGCTGCAGGTCGACCGCAACGATTCGCGCGAATTCGATGTGGGGATCTATCGCCACTGGCTCGATCCGATGAAGCCATTCGCCAAGGTCGTGCTCGAACCCGCGCACGGGGTCATGCTGACCAGCGCCACGCTGACCGACCGCGACGAGACCGGGCCCGACTGGCCGCATGCCATCACCAAGAGCGGCGCGCAGTATCTGGAACTGGCACCGAAGACCGCGGAAGCGCAAAGCCCCTTCGATTACGCGGGCCGTGCAGAAGTGCTGATCGTCACCGATATTCGCAAGGGCGATATCCCGGCGCTGGCAGGGGCCTATGCGCGGCTGATCGAGGCGAGCGATGGCGGCGTGCTGGGGCTGTTTACCGCGATCCGGCGGATGCGCGCGGTCTATGGCCGGATCGCGGACCGGCTCGCACGCGCCGGGCTGCCGCTCTATGCGCAGCATGTCGATCCGATCGATACGGGGACGCTGACCGACATCTTCCGCGACGATGCGCGCGCCAGCCTGCTGGGCACCGATGCGCTGCGCGACGGGGTCGACGTGCCTGGCCGGAGCCTGCGCTGCGTGGTGATGGAAAGCGTGCCGTGGCCGCGCCCGACCATTCTCCACCGCGCGCGCCGCGCCGCCGCGGCGGACCAGGCAGGCGGCGCCAAGCGCTATGACGACCGCATCATCCGCGCGCGGCTGGCGCAGGCCTTCGGGCGGCTGATCCGGACGCGCGAGGATGCGGGCCATTTCGTCGTGCTTTCCCCCGCCTTCCCCAGCCGGCTGTTGTCCGCCTTTCCCGAAGGCACCCCCGTCACGCGGCTGACACTCGAAGAGGCTTTACAGCGCGTCACCGAGGGTGTTGTTAGCCCCGACCTTTCGACAGCGGAGACCCTGCCCCAGTGATGACGCGCGCATGAAAATCCTCGGCCTGCTGCGTCATGCCAAGTCCGACTGGGGCCAGAGCGACAAGCGCGATTTCGATCGCGGCCTGAACGATCGCGGCCGCCGCGGGGCGCGGGTGATCGGTGATCATATCCGCGCGCAGGGGGTGGATTGGGACCGGCTCGTCGCCAGCCCCGCCGAACGCGTCAAGCAGACGCTGGCCGCCGCGCTTCCCGCGCTCGCGCCGCAATGGGACGAGCGGCTGTACCTCGCCGGGACCGACACCATCATGGACGTGATCCGCGAAGCCGGGGGCGACGGCGATGCCCTGCTGCTTTCGGGCCACAATCCGGGGCTCGGCGACATGCTGTTCGAACTGGTCGCACCGAAGAACGAGAACGCGCTCTACGACGAGGCCAAGGTCAAATTCCCCACCGCCGCCTATGCGGTGTTCGAACTCGATATCGACGACTGGGCCGACCTGCGCACGGGCTGCGGCACGCTCGCCCATTTCGCCCGCCCGCGCGATCTCGATGCGGAGCTTGGGCCGGAGTATTGAAGCCGGCTGGTTCGGTTAGAGGTGCAGCACACTCGCTATGTTTTGCCGGCTTCTGAGTGAAAAGCGGACATCGGATCCTCCGGCCTAGAACGTGCCACGTTCAGTTGTTGTGGAGCTTCCAGTTACGTCTCGTAAAACCCCACCCTCGTATCTGAAGACAAGCGCGGCTGCGTTGGATCCATCTCGCAGCAACAGCACCTCCACCTTGATGGGTCCACATGCGGCTGTGCTAAACGGTCCAGCGCTAGCGGACAGGGTTTGATAGCTCGTTGGTTCAAGCTTCTTGAAGAACTCTACGGCTGCCTCCGGTCCAGTCTTCCGGGGGCCTGCGCCAACGTCACCATGGAACGTTGCGAACCGAGCATTCGGTGATATCGCTTTGCCTAGTGTCGCCGCGTCACCTTTCAACGCCAGCCCTATAAGTACCACCGAATGTCGCAAATAGGCGTTGTAAACTGATGCGACGTTACCCTCGCCGACTTGATCTGTTTCGCCACAGCGAAAATCGATAACGGGTGACTGAAAAGATACCGACGCAATCGACGCAATTAATATCCCGCTCATTCAACCTTCTCCGTGCTTGCGTTATCAGAATGTGAAGACGGAAATGCGGGTCGTCCGCTGTGCGGATGCTAGCGAGCCGTCTGCAACTACCGCAAAACCCGCGGCCCCGGTCCGCCCTCGGCGGCGATGTCGTCGGGGTTGTAGAGCTTGCAGGTCTTGAGGCTGAGGCAACCGCAGCCGATGCAGCCATCGAGATTGTCGCGCAGTGCCTGCAGTTGCGCGATGCGGCGGTCGAGGCTTTCGCGGATGGCTTCGCTGATCTTCCACCAGTCGAAACTGGAGGGATTGCGTCCCTTGGGCAGGCTGCGCAAGTGATCGCCGATTTCTTCGAGCGAGAGCCCCAGCTTCTGCACGATCAGGATAAAGCTGAGCCGCCTGATATCGCTGCGCAGGAAGCGCCGCTGGTTGCCCGCGGTGCGGAAGGATTCGATCAATCCCTTGTCCTCGTAAAAGCGGATCGCCGAGGCGGAAAGGCCGGTCCGGCGCGCCAGATCGCCGATGCTGAGGTGGTCGTTCGCATTCATCGATCAGAGTGATAGGGCAATTGAAGCTTGATCTCAAGTGAAGTTGAAGTTGCATATGCCTGTGCATCGCAAACCGGCGGTCCGGCCAATCCATGGCCCCGCCCCCGCAAAGGAGATGCACCATGGCCAAAGGCCGCCTCGAACACGCCAATATCTCGGTTACCGATCCCGAACGCAGCGCCGCGCTGCTGAAGGATTTGCTCGGCTGGGAGGAGCGCTGGCGCGGCCCCTCGCAGAAATACGGGCGTTCGGTCCATATCGGGGGCGAACACGATTACATCGCGCTCTACACGGGCGACCATGTTCGCGGCGAGTTCGCCAAGGGCCACCCGCTCAACCATATCGCCTTCACCGTCGACGATCTCGACGCAGCCGAAAAGGCAGTGACTGCGCATGGCCTCACCCCCTTTGGGCATGACGATTACGATCCCGGGCGGCGGTTCTATTTCTTCGACTGGGACGGGATCGAGTTCGAGGTGGTCAGCTATGAATGAGCCCATGCCCCGCGCGCCTATGTTTGCGCGACGCGCCGCTCGCCCGCAGGTCCGTGAAAACCCGACATCGCGGCCAGCGGAACCTCCTCGAACCGGCCCAGCCAGCGGCGTGCGATCTTGGCCAGCGGCACCGGGTTGAGATAATGCCGCTTGCAGCGCCCGTCGCGCTCGGAGGCGACCAGTTCGGCCGCCTCGAGCACGGCGAGGTGCTTGGCCACCGCCTGCCGGGTCATCGGCAGGTCTTCGGCCAGGTCGGACAGCGTCAGCCCGCCCGTCTCGCTCAGCCGGTCCAGCAGGAGCCGCCGCGTGGGATCGGAAAGGGCGGTGAAAGTGTCCGTCATGCGACCATGGTTAAGAAGGCGCGGCCGAGTCGCTCAAGATTCGGCGCGTCTCCCCCGCCGACTTGTCCACCGCCGGAAGCTAGCGCGGCAGGGTGCCGGTCTGGCGCAAGGCTTCTGCCAGCGCGATCGCCGCGCTGGTCGCGACGTTGAGCGACCGCACTTCGGCGCGCATCGGCAGGCGGACCATGGCGTGGCTGGCCGCAGCCACATGCTCGGGCACGCCCGCGCTTTCCTTGCCGAACAGCAGCACATCGTCGGCGCGAAAGGCGAAATCATAGGCCGACCGTGTCGCCTTGGTGGTAAACAGGATCACTCGCCGTTCACCCAGCTCCGCGCTGAATGCGTCGAAACCGGAGTGGCGCGTGACCTCGACCTCGTCGATATAATCCATCGCCGCACGTCGCACGCGGCGGTCGTCCCAGGTGAAGCCGAGCGGTTCGATCAGGTCGATACCCGCGCCCATGCACGCGCCAAGACGCAGCACTGCGCCGACATTCCCCGCGATCTCGGGCTCGAACATCGCGATGCGCATACCCATCACGCATTACCCACGACAAAGCACGCCGCGGCAACCAGCGCGCCGGTCCAGCGATTGGCACGGAAGCGGTTTAGCGGATTGGCGCCATCGGTCCCGTCGAGCGTGGCGACCTGCCATGCCAGATGCGCGGCTGCGGGAAGCAGCGCGAGCAGCGCCACCCAGTCCGCGCGGTAGAGCCAGAAGGCCAGCGCCCACAGCGCGACGGCGCCCGTATAGAACAGCGCCACCCCGCCCTGCACATGCCCGCCCAGCCGCAGCGCGCTCGAGCGGATACCGACCAGTGCATCGTCTTCGCGGTCCTGCACGGCGTAGATCGTGTCATAGCCAATCACCCACAGTGCCGCGCCGGCATACATCGCCGCAAGCGCATCCCAGTGGTCGGCGCGCAACTGCGTCCAGCCGACCAGCAGCCCCCAGGTGAACACCATGCCCAGCCAGGCCTGCGGCCACCAGGTGATCCGCTTCATGAATGGATAGGCGGCGACCAGCGCTACGCTGGCGAGCGCCACGCCCTGCGCGAGCGGACGCAATTGCAGCAGGACCAGCAGCCCGATGGCGCACAGCACGAACAGCCAGCCCCATGCGAGCTTCTTCGATATCCGTCCGCTTGCCACGGGCCGCACCGCAGTACGCGCGACCTTCCGGTCGAGATCGGCATCGACGATGTCGTTATAGACACAGCCCGCACCGCGCATCGCGATAGCCCCCAGCAGCAACCAGGCAAGCAGCGCCAGCTGCCAGCCCGCGCCGGTCAGCCAGACGCCCCAGGCGCAGGGCCAGAACAACAGCCACCAACCGATGGGGCGGTCGAACCGCGCGAGCTGCGCCAGATCGCGCGGCATTTGCGGCAGCCGCGCGACGAGGCCGCGGTGTTCACTATCGGGGACGACGGTTTCATTCATCGGGATGCGCCCTATCAATCTCGTCATCCCAGCGGAAGCCGGGATCGCTGCCGGCCTTCTTGCCAGAAGTGACCCGATCCCGGCTTTCGCCGGGATGGCGGATGTGATTAGAGGGGCCATGCCCGCTACCCCCGCCTGGCCGCCCAAGAGCGCACCCCGTCTGTTTGTCGAACAGCCGCTTTCCGCTAGCGAACCGGTGACGATCGAAGGCAACCAGGCGCATTACCTGTCCAAGGTCATGCGCGTTGCGCCCGGCGACGCGGTGATCCTGTGCGACAATGTCACGGGCGAATGGGCCGCCGAAGTGATCGAGGCGGGCAAGCGGCAGGTCCTGCTCCAGCCGCGCGACCACCAGCGGCCGCGCGAGCCGGTGCCCGATTTCTGGCTCTGCCCCGCGCTGCTCAAGAAGGACCGCTTCGATCTCGTGCTCGAGAAGGCGACCGAGCTCGGTGTGGCGCGGATCGCGCCGGTGCTCACGCGGCGCTGCGTCGCCGACAAGCTGAATGCCGAACGCGCTGCCGCAATCGTGACCGAGGCGGCCGAACAATGCGCGCGCACCGCGCTGCCCGAAATCGCGCCCGTGGCGAAGCTCGACGCATTGCTGCGCGACTGGCCGCAGGAGCGCGACCTGTTCTTCGCCGACGAGGAAGGCGGCGAACCTGCCGCCGATGCGTTCTGCTATGCTGATCGCCCCGCAGCGCTGCTGATCGGCCCCGAAGGCGGGTTCGACGAGGCCGAGCGCGCGGCGATCTGCGCCCATCCCGCCACCGTCGCGATCAGCCTCGGTCCGCGTATCCTGCGCGGTGAAACCGCGGCCATTGCGGGCATGGCGGTATGGATGGCCGAAGCGGGCGACTGGCTCGACGCAGATTAATTTCCTTTTCACGCAAGGTTCGGTTGCCTATCGCCACGCGTCATGAGCACGCGCGAAACATCGGGGACCGAAGATCCCATTATCGAAAGCCGCGACCAGCTGGTCGCCCCGATGCAGCGCGGCGAGAAGCCGAAGGCCGACTGGCGCATCGGTACCGAGCACGAAAAACTGGTCTATTGCTGCGATGAACATCGCGCGCTGTCCTATGACGAAGAGGGCGGCATCCGCGACATCTTGCTGTCGCTGCGCGAGTTCGGCTGGGAACCGGTCGAGGAAGGCGGCAAGGTCATCGCGATGCGGGGCGACGACGGCACCGTCAGCCTCGAGCCCGCGGGCCAGCTCGAACTGTCGGGCGCGCCGCTCGAAAACCTGCACGATACCTGCGCCGAAACCGGGCGCCATCTCGCGCAGGTCAAGGAAATCGGCGAGCGCAAGGGGGTCGGCTTCCTCGGTCTGGGCATGTGGCCCGACAAGACGCGCGAGGAACTGCCGGTCATGCCCAAGGGGCGCTACGACATCATGATGCGGCACATGCCCAAGGTCGGCAATCTGGGCCTCGACATGATGCTGCGCACCTGCACTATCCAGGTAAATCTCGACTATTCGAGCGAACCCGACATGGCGCAGAAGTTCCGCACCGGGCTGGCGCTGCAACCGCTGGCCACTGCGCTGTTCGCCAACTCACCCTTCACCGAAGGGAAACCCAACGGTTACCTGTCGTATCGCAGCCATATCTGGAGCGATACCGATCCGCATCGCACCGGCATGCTGCCCTTCGTCTTCGAAGACGGCTTCGGCTACGAGCGCTACGTCGATTACATGCTCGACGTGCCGATGTATTTCGTCTTCCGCGACGGCAAGTACATCGACGCCGCGGGCCTCAGCTTCCGCGATTTCCTCGAGGGCAAGCTGTCCGTCCTGCCCGGCGAGAAGCCGACCGAAAGCGATTGGTGGGACCATCTGTCCACCGCCTTCCCCGAAGTGCGCCTCAAGAGCTTCCTCGAAATGCGCGGTGCCGATGGCGGCCCGTGGAGCCGGATCTGTGCATTGCCCGCCTTCTGGGTCGGCCTGCTCTACGACCAGTCCGCGCTCGATGCGTCCTGGGATCTGGTCAAGCACTGGTCGATGGAAGAGCGTGAGACCCTGCGCAATGCAGTGCCCAAGCTGGCGCTCGACGCGCCGCTGCCCGGCGGCGGCAAGCTGCACGATCTGGCCAAGGAAGTGCTGGCGATCGCGCGCTCGGGCCTCGCAGCCCGCGGCCGTCTCAACACCTCGGGCGACAATGAAACCGGCTTTCTCGAAACGCTCGACGAGATCGTCGCCACGGGCAAGGTCCCGGCGCAGGTGATGCTCGACCGCTATCATGGCGAATGGGGCGGCGATATCGACCGCATCTACAAATACAGCTTCTGAGAAGCGTGGGAGACAAGCGATGATCCAGATCAACGGCACCATCAAGCTGGGGCGTTCGATCGACGCCGCGACGCGCAAGGCGATTGTCGAGATGGTCCGCGCCAGCCGCGCCGAGGACGGGTGCCTCGATTACGCTTTCGCCGGCGACCTCGCCGATCCGGACACGCTGATCTTGTTCGAACGCTGGCGCGATCGCGCCGCGCTCGACGCGCATGGCAAGTCCGAACACATGGCCGAGTTCCAGACCTTCATGGCCGCCAATCCCCCCAAGGCGCGCGAATTGCGTGTCTATGAAACCGACGAAGGCCAGCCGCTCGGCTGATTACTCGGCGGGTTCCGCCGTCAGCGACGGGCGCGGCCTGATCCGGTTCCACAACCGCGTCAGTGGCGCGGTCAGCAGGCCGTGCTGCGCCATCCACGCATGGTAGGCGCGATATTTCGGGTCTTCGGCGAGCAGATGCGCTTCCTCGGTCTTGGCGCGCCAGAAATAGATGCCGTTCACCACCGCGAGGAAGAAGCAATTGCGGATCGCCTCGACCGGCGAGCCGCTGGTCACCAGGAACGGCAGGATCGCCGCCCACCAGAACAGGTTCTTCGAGACATAGGCCGGATGCCGGGTGAAACGGTACGGGCCATTGGTCACCACACCGCGGTAGGTAAGGTTGGAAAAGCGCAGGCCGAAAGCGAAGGTCGCCCAGGCGTAGATGCCGGTCAGCACCACCAGCAGCGCGCCCCACAGCGCGATCAGCGTGTCATTGCCCGCCATCCAGTGCAGCCAGCCCGCGGTATCGTATTCGTAATTGATTGCCCGGCCGCCGCCGAGGATGCCCCACACGATCGGCGGGTAACAGATCAGCGCCGCGACCCAGCCGCCCAGCAGCGGATTGCCCGAGCGAATATGCGCGTCGAGCGGGCGCATGGTGACGATATAGCCGACGGTGCCGATCATCACGTCGATCATGAACATCGCCTCGATGATCGTCAGCGCGATCCGTTCGGGCCGGGCAAACACCTCGGCGAAGTTCGCGGTCACGATATGATTGAAGGCGAAGGGGGTGATCGAGAGCATGAAGGCGGTGAAGAAGGCCTTGATGATCCACGCCTGCCAGTGCTTGGCAATCTGGCCCATGTCCCAGCCCGGGCGCATCAGCAACAGCGCGCCGAAATGCCACGCGGCATCGCGCCGGTTCACCAGCGCGCGGTCGATCCACAGGACGTAAGGCACCGACAGCACCACCAATGGCAGCGCGGCATAGGCGAGCACCTGCATTGCGAAGACATATTGCCCCTCCCAGTACCAGCGACACAGGCAATAGAGCCCCGCGATGATCGCCCAGGTCGCCCACAGGCCGACCAGCTTGACCAGCGTGACACCGTGATCGGGCGCTCGGCTACGCACCAGCGACCAGTCGAGCCCGGTCGAGGCGCGCAGATGCACCTTGTCGACCAGGATCGACCATGCCGCCATCGGGATCGCGGCGGCGAGCAGGCCCACCAGCGCCGAATTGCGCCCGCCCAGCGTATCGAGCGGTACTGGCCAGTCGAAGGCTTCGGCCAGTGCGGGAAAGGCACGCGCGAACGCCACCCAGGCAAACAGCCCGGCCAGACCCACCAGCCCCACGGCCGCGGAGACATCGCTCTTCGGCCGGGCGTGGGGTGCTTGCTCCGTCGCGCTCATGACCGTCCCTCGTTAGCCCGATTTGGTTAACACGGCGGTCACGCTAGCATGGAAATCACCGGAAAGCGGTAATCCTGCCGCTGTCGTCGAGGATGTAGAGCGTGTTGTTGGCCACCACCGGCGCCAGCGACACCGGCTGGTCGAGATCGGTGAACAGGCTGGCCGAACCCTCGCCCGAACTGATGCGGTAGACTTCGCCTTCCGAATTCACCGCCCACAAATTGCCTCCGGCGAGCACCGGTCCCGACCAGAAGATCGGACCCTTCTTGTCCTCTTCATCGCGCCAGCGCGGCAGCTGCGTCAGCCAGCGCACCTTGCCCGTGGCGCGCGCGATGGCGAGCAGGCGGGCATCGTCGGTCAGCGTGAAGATCCATTCGCCCGCGATTGCCGGGGTCGAAATCCCCGCAAGGTTGAGTTCCCAGATCCGCTGGCCGGTGACGAGTTCGTAGGCGGCCATGCGGCCACCCTGCCCCAGCGCGTAAACGCGGCCATTGTCGATGATCGGATCGGCATCGATATCGGTAAGCGAGCCGACCTGCGTCGAGATCGAGGTGCGCGCCAGCGCGTCGGCCCACAATGTCCGCCCGTTTTCATAGCGATGCGCGATCAGTTCACCCGAGCTGTAGCCGGCGATTACCGTGCCCTGCGCGGCTGCCGGAGCCGCGACCCCGAACACGCCCGCCTGCGTCGACGAACCCGATTCCTGCCACCGCACCGAACCGTCGGCGGCATCGAGCGCGAAGATCTGGTTGTCCTGCGTCATCACGAAGACCGAACCGAAGGCGATCGTCGGGGCGCCGCGCAGCGGGCCCGAAGGCTTGACCTTCCACAGTACCGATCCGCTGGCGGCGGTCAGCGCGACGACGTCGCCCGCGCCATCGGTCATATAGACCTTGCCATCGTCATAGCTGGCGCCGCCGCCGAAGGCCGAGGATTTGAGATCGCTCGCGAGATCCGGATTGTAGCTCCACCGCTGCGCGCCCGACTGGGCATCGAAGGCCGTCAGGATGCCGTCGCTGCCGACCGCGAAGAGCATGCCCTGGCCGATGACCGGAGAGGCACCGAAGCGGCGGCGCTGGCTGGCACCTTCGATCGAGACGGTGAAGGCCTTGGTGGGCGAACCCGACAGCGCCAGATGGCCATAGGACTTGCCCGCATTGCCCCCCGCCTGCGCCCAGGCATCGTTGACCTGCGCCGGGGGCAGGACCACCGACACGCCGGCCAGCGCCGGATCGACCTGTGCGCCGGTTTCGATACGCGAGAGGATCGGCTGACGATCGCCCAGCGTCGGAGTGACCTTCTTGTCTCCGCCGCCGCCGAAGAGACCGCCGCTGCAGCCGCCCAGCCCGATGGCCAGTGCCGCAACGAATGCCGTACGCGATAGGTTCTTGCGCTTCATCTGTATCCTCGTTCCGTATCTCTTGGCGGGCCGCAGGGGCCTATTCGGTTGCGGCCGCGGCGTTTTCGCTCGCGGCTTCGTCACGCTGGACCCCTTGCTCCTCGAGCACCGCATCGACATCCTCGATTGCATCGACACCGAGCACACCCGCCATCTGGCGCGCACGCGAGCGGACCGATTCCGGGCTATTCTCATCCTTGGCGATCTGGGCGAACATGGCCCCGGCCTCGGCGCGCTTGCCCTGGTCGAGATAGGCATGCGCCACGAACTCGCCCGCGCTGGCGAAATAGGGTTTTCCCGGTACCGCTAGAGGCTTGAGCGTGGCGATGATATCGGCGCTCTTCATGCTGTCGTAATTGAGCGCCACATCGCGCAGGCGGGCAAGATCGCGCATCGCGGGCGCCGCGCTGTCATTGTCCGCAACGCGTTTGAAGATCGTCGAGGCTTCTTCACTATCGCCGCGCTGCTCGGCAATTCCGGCGCGCATCATTGCCGCAGCGACCGCCGCGCCGCCGCCTTCGCGGCCCGCAAGCTCTTCCAGCCGGTCGTACCCGCTGTCGATATTGCCCGACTGGATCTGGTCGAGCGCGCCCACGAGCGCCTCGGAATCGCGTTCCATCGCGGCTTCCTGGCGGCTGTCCCAATAGAGATACCCGCCGAAGGCCACGAGCCCCGCGACCAGCAGGCCGAACAGCGGCTTGCCCCAGCGATCGAGAAACTGCTCGGCATCGCTCTGCCGCACGGCTTCATCGACTTCGCGCAGCAGCGCTTCCTGCTGGGCATTTTCCTGCTTGGCGCGCTTCTCTTCGCGGGACAGTTCGTTCTTCGGTGTCAGGGCCACAGGGGCGGGCTCCATCTGGATAGATATCGGTTTGGGCGGCTCTTTAAGGCCCGGCGCGGACAAGGGCAATGGTCGCAACCGCCTGTCCCCGCTCGCGTGAACGCTGGCTGAAACGGCTTAGAGGTCAATTTTCATCGCACTCGAATAAAGGCGGCGATAGGTCGCGATCATCTTCGCCGCGTCGAATTCGGCAACCGCCTTCGCGCGGTTCGCCTCGCCCACCTCCTTGCGCAGTTCCTTCGACACGGCGAGCTGGACCAGCGCCATCCGCAGTTCTTCCTCGTCACCCGGCGGGGCGATGAACTCCGCATTCGGCTGCGACACCATCCCCGCGATATCGCCGACCGCCGGGGCGACGACCGGCAGGCCCGCCGCCATCGCTTCCACGACCGACAGCGGGAATTGTTCGGAATCGCTCGACAGCGCGAAGATGTCGAACAGGCCGACGACCCGTTCCGGCGCGGCGACCGCGCCGGGCAGATGGACCCGGTGGTTGATCTGCAATTGGTCGGCCTCGGCAAGGATCGCATCGCGCGCCTCGCCTTCGCCCAGGATCACCAATTGCCAGTTTTCGGGCAGGTCGGTGAATGCCCGGACCAGCCGCGGCAGGTTCTTGATCGTGCGGAGCCCCGCCAATGTGCCGACCCAATATTCGCCCGGTCGTTTGATCAGCCGCAGCGCGTCCTTCTTGGGGCGCATGGCGAAGGCCTTGGTATCGATCCCGTTGGGAATGCGGCGCACCCGGCCCAGCGGCTGCTGCCAATCGACCAGCGCGATCTCCTCGAGCCGTTCGGACGGCACGACCAGCCCGGCGCTCTTGCCCAGTGCAATGCGGCGATACCACGTGCGGCTGGTCTTGAGCTTCTTCAGCTCGCTTTCGTCGAAGCCATCCTCGTGATGGATCAGCGGCGGCAGATTGTGCAGGTCCTTGAACAGCGTATGCGCCATCACCGCATCCATCGCGCCCCAATTGTAGGTGCAGACGAGATCGAAGCCGCGCATCGCCTTGGCCAGTTTCTGCAGCCGCCCCGGTGTGGGCCGCCCCTTGAGGCTGGGAAAATCGGGCTGCAGGCGGACATCGATGGTCCGGGCAATCCGTTCGGCCGCGCCCAGCCGCTCGGGTTCCGCCGAGACGATCGTATGCCGCGCCTTCTTGCCGAAGGCGTTGATCAGCTGGACCGTGCGCAATTCCTTGCCCCCGGGGGCGAAGGTCGAATGCAGGTGGAGGATATGCGGGACCGCCCCGCCGCGCGCCGTGTTCATGCGACACGCGCCAACAAGGCGTCGATCGCGGCGCGGGCTTCGGGCTCATCGAGCGTCGGCGCATGTCCGACATGGGGGATCACCGCGCTGTCCGCCCCCGTCGCAACCTTTTGCATATCGGCAAGGCTGCGCGCGGACAGCAGCGTGGACAGTTCACCGCGCAGCAACAGCAGCGGCTTGCCCTTGAGCGCGTGGAATGCGGGCCACAGATCGACCGGTGCCGCCGCCTCGGGCGTGGCAAGGATTGGTTCGGCCAGCTTCATGTCATAGTCGAACACGATGCGTCCGCTGCTCGACAGCGTCATCGTGCGCTTGGCCATGGCGATCCACGCGTGGAGATCGAAAGCCGGGAAGGATGTGCCATGCACTTCCTCGAGCGCGCGTGCCGCGTGCATCCAGGTGGGAAAACTGCGGCCCTGCCCGACATAGGTCTTGATCGTATCGAGACCCGCGGTTTCGAGCACCGGCCCGACATCGTTGAGCACCGCCGCGGCAATCCGTTCGGGCTGCGCCTGCGCCAGCAGCATCGTCATCAGCCCGCCCATCGATGTCCCGATCGACACGAATTGCGTGATGCCTTCCTGCTCCAGCAATGCCAGCAGGTCGTCGACATAGGTCGGCAGCGCATAGCTATCCGAAACCTCGGCATAATCGCTGTCGCCGCGCCCGCGCATCGACGGGACCAGCACGCGCCAGCCCTGCGCGGCGATATGCGGCGCAAGCGCTTCGAAATCGCGCGCATTACGCGTCAGGCCGTGCAAGCAGATCACCGGTGGGCGATCGCTGGCCGTGCCGTATTCGCGGCAATGCAGAGTGAGACCGTCGGCGCTGTGCCAGTGACGGTCGGTGAAGCTGGTATCCATGTCTGGCGGCGAAAACCTTAGTCGCTTGGCAATCCTGCCCTTGTATCGGGCTGTTTCGCCGCCCACTATCGCCGTATGCGCGCCGAACCGCAACCTGTCCCGAGCAATGTCGCAGCGGACGCGAGCTATCGCGCCGATACGCCGATCGAAACCATGGCTGAATGGATCGGTGATGAGGTCGCACCGGCGGCCTTTCCCGAAACCATCCTGCGCTTTCGCAACGATCGCCATGCGGCCGGTATCGGCCTGGCGCAATTGTCGGACGCGGACTGGGTCAAGCATTTCGGGCGGTTCGAGCCGTTGCCCGGCAATCTGCCCCGCCCGCTGGCGCTGCGCTATCACGGGCACCAGTTCCGCGTGTACAATCCCGAGATCGGCGATGGCCGCGGGTTCCTGTTTGCGCAGCTGCGCGACGGCGCGGATCGCCTGCTCGACCTCGGCACCAAGGGATCGGGCCCGACGCCGTGGAGCCGGAGAGGCGACGGACGACTGACGCTCAAGGGTGCGGTGCGCGAAATCCTTGCGACCGAAATGCTCGAAGCGCTGGGGGTCTATACGTCGAAGACCTTCAGCGTGATCGAGACGGGGGAGGAGCTGACCCGCGGCGACGAACCTTCGCCGACGCGCTCGGCGGTCATGACCCGGCTGAGCCACGGCCATATCCGCATCGGCACGTTCCAGCGGCTGCTGGCGCTCGAAGAGCGCGCGCATATGGCGCAGTTGGTCGATTACTGCCTCGAACAGTTTCCCGGCCCGCCCCCGCCCGAGGATGCGCCGGGGCGCGACGACCCCGCAGTGCGGCTGATGCATCTGGTGGTCGAGCGGATGGCGGATCTGGCAGCCAGCTGGATGGTCGCGGGCTTCGTCCACGGCGTGCTCAACACCGACAATATGAACATTTCGGGCGAAAGCTTCGACTACGGTCCGTGGCGTTTCCTGCCCCAATGGGATCCGGGCTTCACCGCCGCCTATTTCGACCATCAGGGGCTTTACGCCTTCGGGCGCCAGCCCGAGGCGCTGCACTGGAATTGCGGCCAGTTCGCGATTGCGCTGCGGCTGCTGGCCGATGCGCCGCCGCTGATTGCCGCGATGGAGCGCTTCGGGCCGCTCTACATGGAAGCGATCGGTCGGCGCTGGTGCTGGCGGCTGGGCGTTGCCAGCCGCGGGCCCGAGGGCGATGCCGCAGTGGTGGCGGCGAGCGAGAAGGCGTTGAGCGAAACCGGCGTGGCGCCCGACCGATTCTTTTTCACCCACCGCGCCGGGCGCGCCGCCGAAGGCGATCTGGCGGATGCGCTTGCAGGGTACGAACCGCTCGCCAGCGAACATTCCTATTGGGACGGACCGGGCCCGCAGTCCATGCTGATCGACGAGGTCGAGGCGATCTGGGCGGCCATTGCCGAAGCCGACGATTGGCAGCCGCTGAGCGACAAGGTTGCCGCCCTGCGCGACATGGGCGCGGCGCATGGCGCACCCCCGCTGCCCGCCGGCCATGTGTGGGACACCGCCACGACTTGAATTGACGTTGCGCGCCGGACCCCCCACTTAAGACGCACTTCGAGGCGCAAACAGGAATATCATACCGTAATGGCAACCGATCTGGTCTCAACCGAACCGGCGACCGGCAAGGAAATCTGGCGTGGCAAGTCGGGCAATGTCGATGCTACAATCGAGCGCGCGCGCAAGGCGATGCGCGACTGGGCGCGCGAGCCGCTGGCCCGCCGGATCGAATTCATGCGCCGCTTCGCCAATGAAGTGCGCAAGCATGCCGAACCCTTCGCCGAACTGATCGCGCGCGAAACCGGCAAGCCGCTTTGGGAAGCGCGGACCGAAGTCGAAGCCGTGATCGGCAAGGTCGAAATCTCGGTCACCGCCTATGCCGAACGGACTGGTCAGAAGAAGCTCAACAGCGCGCTTCAGGGCACTGCCGCGCTGCGCCACAAGCCGCATGGCGTGATGGCGGTGTTGGGCCCCTACAACTTCCCCGCGCATCTGCCGAACGGCCACATCATCCCCGCGCTGATCGCGGGCAATGTCGTGATCTTCAAGCCAAGCGAGAAGACCCCGGCAGTGGGCGAATTCTTCACCCGCTGTTTCCACGAGGCCAAGCTCCCCGAGGGCGTGATCCAGTGCATCCACGGCGGAGTCGAGGTGGGCCAGGCGCTGGTCGAACACTGGATGGTCGACGGCGTCCTGTTCACCGGTTCGGCGCGCGCAGGCATCGCGATCAACCGCAAGCTCGCCTCCGACCCGGGCAAGATCGTCGCGCTGGAAATGGGCGGCAACAACCCCATCGTCATGCTCGACACGCCCAAGATCGAGGATGCTGCGGCAACGATCGTCCAGTCGGCGTTCACTACCGCGGGCCAGCGCTGCACCGCCGCGCGGCGGCTGATCGTGGTCGATTCGGTGTTCGACCAGATCGTCCCCGCGGTGAAGGCGCTGACCGAAAAGCTGATCGTCGACGAACCCTTCGCCGATCCGCAACCCTTCATGGGCTGCGTGATCGACAACAGCACCGCCGACCTGCTGTCGGAAAGCTTCGTCGCGCTGATGAGCCGCGGCGGTTCGCCGATCATGCATATGAAGCGGCGCGACGAGAACCTGCCGTTCCTGTCGCCGGCGATCCTCGACGCGACCGATATCCATGAACGGCCCGACATCGAGCTGTTCGGCCCGCTGCTGCAGGTCGTCCGCGTGGCCGATTTCGACGCGGCAATCTACGAGGCGAACGCCACGCGCTATGGCCTCTCGGCCTCGCTCATCGGCGGCAAGCCGCAGGATTTCGAGACGTTCTGGAACGAGATCCGCGCCGGCATCGTCAACTGGAACCGCCCGACCAACGGCGCGTCCTCGTCCGCCCCCTTCGGCGGTGTGGGCCTGTCGGGCAACCACCGGCCGGCGGCCTTCTATGCCGCGGACTATTGCGCCTATCCGGTTGCCAGCAATGAGATGGAACAGCCGCGCGCCAGTATCGGCGTTGGCATCAAGGGAAGCTAAACCGCTCTTCAGTCGGTGGTGACGAGGTCGATTTCGGTCACACCCTGCGGCAGCCGCCGACCGTAGACGACATAGGCCGACTTGCCCTTGGTCCCGCTCAGCACGTTGTCGCCCGCGCTGACGACATGCTCGGCGCTGTAGCCGGACGCCTTGGCGCGGGTGTGATAGAACGACAGCACGTCCTCAAGCGCGACCGGCGTAAGAAAGGTGACCACGCGGAGCGCGCAATCGCCTTCGTCGGTCCCGGCTGCTTCCTGCGTATTGCCGCGCGGATAGACGGGGAAAGCGGCGGGCAGTTTTGCCGCCCAGGCCGAGGTGTATTCGACCTTCTCGCCGCAATTCTCGCCCCCGGGGGCAACCGCGGCGCGGGCTGCAGCGACCATCGCCTGGCTCGGTTTTGCGTCTTCAGCCAGTGCCCGTGCAGCGGGAACCGCGATCAGCGCGCTGCGCCCGCCGACCAGTTCGGCCGCGCGGCTGCGCGCAGCCTCGATGGCGCGCGGCGATTTGTCGATATTGGGGATCGCGGCATTGCCCGTGCCCGACAGCGCGGCATTCGCCTCGTTGCGGCCAGCAAGATCCGGATCGGTCATCAACTCGTCGTTGAGAGCCTGTTCGCTGGCCGGGTCCATGGCGTCGCCTGCCGCCTCGTCCTCGGTCTTGTCGCCGCAGCTTGCGAGCAGGACGACGGGAACAAGGGAGGCGAGCAGGCGACGTTTCATCGGTAGACCTTCAGCTTGGGAACACGAACGGCATAAGACCGGACCGCCAAACTGTGCCAGTCCGGCGAACACCGTTGCACCATAGCGGGACATGCGCGCATGCAAAGGTTAAAGGGCGCCGCCCGCCTCCTCTGTGGGAGATCGGACGACGCCCTCACGGCTCGGTGGAACCGTGGTATCCGGCCGTGGGTGGGCACGGCCGGAACTGGTAAAGCTGATTATCCGCAGCGTGTGCTTGAGCGGTCGATCGAACGGCCGAGCAAGGCCCCGGCTGCGCCGCCGAGGATGGCGCCCAGCGTGCGGTCGCCGCCGCTGCCCGCCACTTCATGGCCGAGCAGCGCGCCGACCCCGGCTCCGACCAGCAGGCCGGTCGTGCCATTGTCGCGCTTGCAGTAGTAGCGCCCGTCATTTCCACGCCAGACACGGGTATTGGCGCGGACCGGCTGACCGTATTGGCGGTCGTAGCCCATGTAATAGGGGCGGGACTGCGCGCCGCGATAATCGTTGTTGCGGTTGCGATCATGGCCGTGCGAGCGCTGTCGCTTGTGCTCGAAACTCATGTCCCCGATGACCGTAACGTGGGCGCCGGGGGCTATATGCGTGGCAGGGGCAGCGCTGGCCGGCACGGCGAATGCCAGACCCGCTGCGGCGATCGCCATCGAGGCGTTCCGAAACGATTTGAGCATGATAGGTCCTTTCCTGAGCGGGAGCCGAGAGGGGCACCCCTGCAATGCCGTTAAGCTTTAAGCACTCTAACCTGAACCGTTTGCAACGCCGCCGTCAGCTTTCGGGAAATTCGACGAAGCGAGGTTTGGGCGCCGACGAATTGCCGCTTGCGGGCGCCAGCGCACCCGCCTAGCGCGCGGGGAATGGATGCGAGCGCCCCACCCCAGCATGACCGGACGGGCCTCGCCGCGGCCTTTGGCGCCTATGTCATCTGGGGCTTCCTGCCGCTCTACCTGATTCTCGTCCGCAGTGTTCCGGCCTTCGAATTCGTCGGCTGGCGGATCATCTGGACGCTGCCGCTGTGCCTGCTGATTGTGCTGGCCCGCAAGCAATGGCCCGATTTGCGCACCGCGCTTCGAAACCGGCGCACGGTCGCCTGGCTCGCCGCGAGCGCAACGCTGATCGCGATCAACTGGGTGGTCTATGTCTGGGCGATCCAGAACGGGCAGGTCTATGCCGCAAGCCTGGGCTATTACATCAACCCGCTGGTCAATGTGCTGCTCGGCACGTTGCTGCTGGGCGAGAAACTGACCCGCGCGCAATGGGTGGCGGTCGGCCTCGCCGCGATTGGCGTATCATTGCTTGCAGCCGGCGCGCTGACGACCTTGTGGATCAGCCTGACGCTGGCGCTGAGCTTCGGCACATACGGCCTTATCCGCAAGCAGCTGGATGTGGGCGCAGTGCCCGGCCTGACCATAGAATCGACGCTGTTGCTGCTGCCTTCGCTTGGTGTGGCATGGTATTTCGCGCAGACGCAGGGCTCGTCCTTCGCCGTGTCGACCGAGATGAGCCTGTCGATCATGGCGGGTGGCCTGCTGACTGCCTTTCCGCTGCTGCTGTTCGCCATCGCCGCGCGCAAGCTGCCCTATTCGACGCTCGGCTTCATCCAGTTCCTCGCACCCAGCATCGTCTTCATTCTCGGCCTGACCGTCTTCGGCGAGGAGCTGAAGCCCGCGCAGGCCGCGTGTTTCGCCTGCATCTGGGCAGCCGCGGTGATCTTCATGTGGGACATGGTCAAACGGTCACGCAGCCAGAGCAGGATCAGGGCCGCCAGCTAGGTCCGCGCCAATCAGGCTTGCACGCGCCAGTCGAGTGTTTCGCCCGCGTGGAACGGCACGATCCGCGCCTCCCCGCCGTCGACTTCGGCAGGCACCGTCACCGGGGCCTTCTCCAACGTGATCCGCTCCTCATTGGGCGCGAGACCGTAGAAGGCAGGACCGTTGAGGCTGGCGAAGGCTTCGAAATGGCCGAGCGCCCCCTCATCCTCGAATACCTGGACGTAGCTTTCGAGCGCAAAGGGCGCGTTGAAGATACCCGCGCAGCCGCAGGCGGTTTCCTTGGTATGCCGGTGGTGCGGCGCGCTGTCGGTGCCGAGGAAATACTTGGCCGACCCGCTGGTCGCCGCGCCGCGCAGCGCCAGCCGGTGCTGTTCGCGCTTGGCCACCGGGAGGCAGTAGAGATGCGGGCGAATACCGCCGACGAGGATGTCGTTACGGTTGATCTGCAGGTGCTGCGGGGTGATCGTCGCCGCGACATTGGGCCCCCCGTTTTCCACGAAGCCGACCGCCTGCATGGTAGTGATATGTTCGAAGATCACGCGCAGCGTTGGCAGCCGATCGACGAGCGGCTGCAGCACGCGGTCGATGAACACTGCCTCGCGGTCGAAAATGTCGATATCGGGCGTGGTCACTTCGCCATGGACGCACAGCGGCATGCCGATGTCGGCCATCCGTTCGAGCACACCCATGATGTTGGCGACGTCGGTGACGCCGTGCGCGGAATTGGTGGTGGCGCCAGCGGGATAGAGCTTGGCGGCGGTAAGCACGCCGTCGGCATGCCCTGCGGCGAGATCGTCCGCATCGCTTTCATCGGTCAGGTAAGCGGTCATCAGCGGGGTGAAATCCATCCCCGCGGGCACCGCGGCAAGGATCCGGTCGCGATAGGCCGCGGCCAGCGCGGTGGTAGTCACCGGAGGCGCCAGATTGGGCATCACGATCGCGCGGGCGAATTGCCGCGCGGTATGCGGGACCACGGCACGCATGGTGTCACCATCGCGGAAATGCAGATGCCAGTCGTCGGGGCGGCGGATTGTCAGCGATTCGACCATGTGGTTGCCTATGGCGTCGGGCGGCCTATCTGTCACCCATGACTGCTACCCGCCTGTTCGACCGCGCCGTAATCCGCCTGAGGACCGAGGACCCGGAGGAAGACGTTGCCGACTTCCTTCAGGGGCTCGTCACCAATGACGTTGCTGGCACGCTCCCCGCCTATGCGGGGCTGCTGACGCCGCAGGGCAAGATGCTGTTCGATTTCATCGTCTGGCCGGGTGCCCAGCGCGAGTTGCTGCTCGATTGCGAGGCAGATGCGGCGGACGATCTGGTGAAGCGCCTGTCGCTCTATCGTTTGCGCCGGAAGATCGAGATCGCGGTCGATCCCGAAGTCGCGGTGCACTGGCAGCGCGAGATGGGCGATGGCGGCGCGGCCGACCCGCGGCTGGGCGCGCTGGGCCAGCGTTGGCTCGCTCCCGCCAGCGAGAGCGACGAAGCGGCAGACACGGCGTGGCAGGCGCACCGCCTTGCGCTTGGCGTTCCCGAAGGCCGCGCGGAACTGAGCGATATCCTGTGGCTTGAAACCAATGCGGTCGAACTCCACGGGGTCAGCTTTGGCAAGGGGTGCTATGTCGGGCAGGAAAACACCGCGCGGATGAACTGGCGCAGCAAGGTCAACCGGCGGCTGGTCGTGGTGCCGCTCGACCAGTCGGAGGAGAAACGCCGCAAGGCGGAATATCGCGACCTTGGCCTGGCGGTGGACCACTTGCGGGTGGCGGACATCGATCCTGAAATCGCACCCGACTGGATGCGGGGCGCGCTTAGCCCTGCGGAACCGTCGGATCAATCGAACGGGTAAGCATACGCTCGGCGCGGTCGCGCGCGGCGGTTTCGGGCAGGCCAAGCGACCGCGACAGCGCCGTTCCGATCAAGGCATCGCCCATCGCCATAAGGACCAGCGCGAGCGTTTCCTCATGCACTTGCAGCGGGCCAGCGCCATGCCCGGCCTCTTCGGGGGCGATTTCGTCGACCAGTTGATGGATGGTCTCGACGATCGGCGTCAGCGCGTCTTCATTGCCGGTGAGGATCATCCAGCTGGCCAGCGCGCCCGCGCCTTCCTTGTCGAAAGCGTCGAAAGCGAGGTCCACCACTTCGCGCGGGCTGCCGAGCCCGGCGCGGCTGGCGCGGACCGCATCGATGATCGTGTTGCAGACCGTCCCCGCCAGATGCCCGGCAAGCGCCTTCTGCAGCCCCGCGGCCGAGCCGAAATGATGCAGCAGATTGGCATGCGTACGCCCGATCCGCGCCCCGACCGCCTTTAGCGTGACCGATTGCGGGCCGGTTTCGATCAACAGCAGGCGGGCTGCCTCGAGCGCGGCGAGGCGCGATTCCTCGGGGCTAAGTCTTTTGCGTGTCGCCATATACCGCCTGCGTTAACCCATCGATCGGGTCGTGGGAAGCAGCTAGACCCCGTTATTGACAGTCCTGTAAGTAAGCGTTACTTACATCAATGTCAGTTAAATCTCGCGGAGCTACCCATGAACGCGCCCGTTTCGATCGATTCAGACTACCGTACAGCCGCGCCGACTCCGGCCGATCTCACCATCACCGTGCGCGACGAGCGCTTCAACCGTGGCACCAATCCGCGGCGCTGGTGGGCGGGCGAACCGTTCGGCACCGCCTGGCACAATGCGCTATCGGCCACCTTCCCGCGCGGCGAGGCGTTCTTCATCGAAGCGGTCAAGGCCCATCGCGAAGGCGCACCGCCCAAGCTCGATGCCGAAATCCGCGCTTTCGTGAAGCAGGAAATCAACCACACGCGCGAGCATATCGCCTTCAACCGGCTCGCCGAAGATGCCGGCTATGACATCAAGGCGATCGACGCCCGCGTGGCCGAACTGCTGGCGCTGACCAAGGATCGCCCGGCCATAGCCAATCTCGCGGTGACCATGGCGCTCGAGCATTACACCGCGATGATGGCGGCCGAATTCCTCGCGAATCCGGCGCATTTCAAGGATGCCGACCCCGAAGTCCGCGACATGTGGCGCTGGCATTCGGCGGAGGAAATCGAGCACAAGGGCGTTGCCTTCGACACCTGGAACCACGCGACCAGGGACTGGAAACCAAGCAAGCGCTGGCAGGTCCGCAGCCTCGTCATGCTCACCGTTACGGCGCGCTTCTTCAAGAACCGCTGGACCGATTCGCTGGCATTGCTCGAACAGGACGGCATCACCGGCTGGAAGGCGAAGTGGGGCCTGTTCAAATACCTCACCGCCACCCCCGGCATCGTGCGCCGCATCTTCCCCGCATGGCTCGCCTATTTCAAGCCGGGCTTCCACCCGTGGGACCATGACGACCGCGCGCTGATCAAGCTGTACGAAGGCGACTTCGAAGACGCCGTGATGCCCGCCGAATAGGCGCTGGCACCAATCGGGACGGGCCGGAACAAGCAGGCCCCGCGATCGCTCGCGGGGCCTTTTCCTTATCACGCCGCGATCGGCGCGACCTTCTCGCATTCGTCGAGGCACAGGCGATAGAGCGCGCAGGGCACGTCCTCGCCGCGTCCCTTGCTGAACCGCGGCACCGCCCGCCCCGTGGGCACGAAGCCGAGCTTGCGCAGCACACGCCCCGATGCCGGATTGTCGAGGAAGTGCCCGGCGGTGATCTTGCGATGGCCGAGCAACCGGGCGATCTCGAGCACGCCGCGCGCCGCCTCGGTGGCATATCCCCGCCCCCAGAAAGGCCGTGCGATCCAATAGCCGAGTTCCACCCCGTCTTCATGGTCGCCCAGGCCGACCGCTCCGATGACCCGCGAGCCCTTGCTACCGGGCAGCGTCATCAGGAAGGCGGGCATTCGCGGATCGGTTTCGCGAGTGACGAATTCACGCGCATGTTCGGGAAGATAGGGCCACGGCGCGCGCGCAAGATTGCGGACGATCGCTTCGTCGGCGATCCCGCCAAACAGCGCATCGGCATCTTCGGGCCAGGCAGGCCGCAACAGCAGCCTCTCGGTAACATGGAACATCGGTTATCTCCCCTGTGGTCCACGCTCCGGGCTCCTAGGCCGGACGCGTGACAATTGCGTGATGGCGAAAGAAAGTTTCGCCGCGAAATCGAAGAGGGAGAAACGACAAGAGGGAGACGGGTCGGCCCCATCTCCCTCTTCGGTTGCCGGATCATGGACCCGGCTGGGACCGTCCTGTCTGGACGATCCCGTTATCGGAGCGTCCTGTTATTCGGCGGCTTCGGCCATCATTTCGACCGAGACGAATTTGCGGTCGAGTTTGCCCTTGTGGAATCGCACAATACCGTCGGTAAGCGCGAACAGGGTGTGGTCCTTGCCCATGCCGACATTGGCGCCCGGATAGACGCGCGTGCCGCGCTGGCGCACGATGATGTTGCCGGCGACGACGTTCTCGCTGCCGAACTTCTTCACACCGAGGCGACGACCGGCCGAATCGCGACCGTTGCGCGACGAACCGCCTGCTTTCTTATGTGCCATCGTCCGTGCTCCTTACTTCTTGTCTGCGGTCTTTTTGGCGGCGGCCTTCGCAGGCGCTGCCTTCTTGGCCGGAGCCTTCTTCTCGGCGGCTTCCTTCTTCGGAGCAGCCTGCTGGTCTGCAGCGTCGTCCTGCTTGGCCGCTTCCTTCTTCGGAGCTGCCTTCTTGGCCGAGCCGGTGCCGACATCGGTGATGCGCAGCAGGGTCATCTGCTGGCGATGACCGTTCTTGCGGCGATAGTTGTGACGGCGACGCTTCTTGAAGACGATCACCTTCTCGCTCTTGGCCTGCGCAATGATCTCCGCCGAAACGGTAACCTTGCCGGCATCCGAAAGCGTATCGCCTTCGCCTGCAAGCAGGATATCGCCCAGCGTGATGGTGTCGCCGGCTTCGCCAGCCAGCTTCTCAACCGCGATCTTGTCTCCGGCGGCAACCCGGTATTGTTTGCCGCCCGTGCGCACTACTGCGAACATGGTGGTTATCTCTCGTTCAAATTGCTGTGCCGTGATCTTGCGATTGCACGGCGCACCCGTCAGGCTGTCAGAGCCAGCCCCGGAAAGAAGCGTGCCGTTAAGCGATGGGTGGCCGCAAGTCAACGCCCGGTGCGAGGAAATTTGCATCCTCGCTGGCGCGCTGCGGCCCGCGTGATATGGAGAAGGCGATGATCGACCGCAAGCATCTCGTCCTTCCGCTCACCGTATCCCTGCTGGCGGGCTGTGCAGCCGGCTCGGGTGATGGCTACCCTTCGCTCGCCGTTCGCGATGTCGAACGGGCGGAGGGCACCTTCGAGCCCGTCCCCAGCCCGCGCCTCGATGTACCGCAGGTCCCGGTCGAATTGGCCGGCGGGCTCGATGCCCGGCTCTCCGCCCTGGTCGAACAGGCGCGGCAGGCGCACGCCGACTTTACCGGCGCCGTTCCCTCCGCCGAACGCCGGGTTCAGGCGGCATCGGGCAGCGCTATCGGCAGCGACAGTTGGGCAGCGGCGCAGGTCGCGCTGGCGGATCTCGATTCGGCACGCAGCATCGCCGCGATTGCGCTGGGCGATCTGGATATCCTCTATACTGCCGCGACGGTGCAGGCCGGGGATGCCACACCGATCGCCGCGGCACGCATGACGGTGATCACGCTGGTGGCCGAAGAGGATGATGTTCTGGCCCGGCTACGCGCGCAGGTCCGCTAGTTCCTACGCGCAAGCAACGCGGAGCCGGTTGCCCGGCCCCGCGCCTCTCCCCGGTATTCGATCGCTCAGACGAGCGCAGCGATCGTTACCGTGACTATGCCCCAGCAGAAGATCAGCGCCGGGAGGATCAGGACCTGCGCCATCGCGTCACGCGCCGTCACCCGGCCCGTATGCGTGGAGATGCCCTGGCTGGACAATTGGGCCCAGCTCATATTCCGGCCGCTGTGCTCCGGCCCGATCCGCGTCCACAGCGCCGGGAGACCGAAGCCTGCAACGATGAACAGCGTGAAGATGGCCATCGGGATGATCAATCCCGGCGACGCGAACCCGACTGCAGTAATCGCCAGAAAGCCCAGATAGAGCGCGACGGTCCCGACATAGAACCCCTTGGGCAGTTCGAAACTGCGGTCGGCCTCGTGCGCAACCTTGGGTGCGTCGCGGATGATGGCCTGTTCGGCAACGAGTTCACGGATCAGATGCTTGGACATGACGTGCTCCTTTGTTGGAGCCGTGATGCCGTCAGCTGAGCGTGCGGTCTTTGATCTGGATCAAGAACCGGCGATTAATTCCACCGCGCAAGGTCCGCGTGATCGCGGTCACGTGGAGTAATCCAGTGCCAGCCGTCATCGCGCTTCTCGCGTTTCCAGAACCAGGCGGCGGATTTGAGATGGTCCATCAGGTAATCGGCCGCCTCGAACGCATCCCGCCGATGCCGCGCCGCAGTAGCGACCAGCACGACCGCCTCCCCGGGCCGCATCACCCCGATCCGGTGCCAGGCGAGCACGCCGCCCAGACCGAATCGCGCCTGCGCCGATTGCGCCAGCGCCGCCATGCCCGAATGCGTCAGCGGTTCGTAATGCGTCAGTTCGAGCGCCTTCACACCGTCATCGGGCCGGACCTTGCCGAGGAAGGAAACGATCCCGCCCGCCTGCTCATGCGCGGCATTGAATGCCGCCAGCGCTTCGCCGACCGACAGCCCCTTGTCGAGCAGCCGGACGTCGAGCGGGGTCGCGAGCGTAAGCCTAGCCACCACTCACCGGCGGAAGCAGCGCGACTTCATCGCCATCGCGCGCGTCGAGCGCGGTCTTGTCGGCCAGCACCTTGCCGCCGCATGCCACATGCACGCGCGCGTCATCCAATTGCGCGGCGATCTCGGGACCGGCTGCGGCAAGCAATCCTGTCCAATCGAGCGGAGCGGCCACCTCACGCTCCTGCGTACCGGCGAGGTCGGCCAGCGGGCCCAGGAAGAGAATGCGCACGCTCATGGCTCAGGTCTCCAGATACTGCCCGGTAATCCCCGGTGCTCCGCCAAGATAGGCCGCGGTCGCGTCGACTGCCGGCCCCTCGCCCGCAACGATATTGATCCGGCGCGGCGTATGCTTACGGGCGAGCCCGGCCGCGATCGCCAGCCGCCATTCGCGATGCGTGTGATCGGCGGCGGGCAGCGCCAAAAGGACATCTTCGCCCGTTCGCAGGATTTGCTCGACATGCGCCAGCCAATGCTGGTGGAAGACTCCCGCCGCAGCCAGCGGGTCGCCGGGCAGCCCGTCGACCGTGATGCGTTTCATTCACGCCGCTCGCGGTGAAGCGTGATGCCGATCTTCTCGCCCGCCTCGGCAATCGCCAGCTTGACGATCTTCACCGTCACCGCGGTGATGCGCACATCCTGGAGGAACAGCGTTTCGCAGACGTGGTCGGCGACAGCCTCGATCAGCTTGAAGTGCACGCCTTCGGGCAAGGCAGCGGAAGCGGCGAACTTCAGGTCCATGTAGTTCTTCGAATGCTCGAGCGAGGTATCGGGCTCGTAGCGATGCAGCGGCTTCATCCGCGCCTGGATCGTGAACCTCAACGGCTGCGGCCGGCCGGTTTCTTCGGAATAGATGCCGGTGAGCACATCGTGCTCGAAATCGGCCACTTCGAGGATCAGCGAATCGTCCATGGGCAGCGTCCTAGCGCGGATTTGACCAGCGCGCGAAGATCGCGGTTGGAAGGAGCCGGCCATCGTCCTGTTCCTGCACCGCGAGGTCGCCATGTTCGATCGTGCCAGGCAGGTCGGCAAACAGTTCCTGCAGCAAGCCGGCCAAGGCAAGGCTGCTCATGCGGACGGCGTAGACGGTGAGAAACAGGAACCGGCTGTCGGCATCGAGCAGCTGGCGGCAATCGGACACCAGCTCCGGCAGGCTGTCCTCAAGCCGCCACACCTCGCCATCGGGACCGCGCCCGAACTTCGGCGGATCGAGGATGATCCCGTCATAGCGCCGTTCGCGCCGCACTTCTCGCGCCGCATATTTCATCGCATCCTCGACCAGCCAGCGAATCGGGCGATCCTCCAGCCCCGCCATGGCGGCATTCTCGCGCGCCTGCGCCACCGCCTTCTTGCTCGCATCGACATGCGTGACGCGCCCGAACCGGCTCAGCGCCTGGGTGCCCACGCCGGTGTAGCCGAACAGGTTCATCATCTCGGCATCGCGCGCATCGCCGAGTTGCCGGCCCATCCATTCCCACACCGGGGCCATGTCGGGGAAGAAACCGAGATGGCGGAACGGTGTGCATTGGGCCGTGAAACGCGCTTCGTCGCCCCAGCCCAGTGTCCAGCCATCCTGCGGGACGTCCTGTGCAAACTGCCAACGCCCGCCGCCATCTTCATCGCTGCCGGGGACGAATTCGCCATGCGCGTCCCATTCGACCAGACGCGGAGACCACATTGCCTGCGGTTCGGGCCGGATGAAGCGATAGGCGCCGTACTGCTCGAATTTGCGCCCATGGCCGCTGTCGAGCAGACGATAGGCATCCCAGCCTTCGCCCACCATCAGCACCGGATCGCGCCGCAGTTCCGCCATCAGGCCGCGTGCTCGACGATATGGTCGCGGACCGCCTCATAGGTGCCGGGCAATTCGATATAGGCTTCTTCGCGTGCGAACAGGTCGCCGACCCGCGTCGGCAGCGCGGGCCGATTGCCGGTGGCGCGTTCGACCGCGTCGGGAAACTTCGCGGGATGCGCGGTGGCAAGCGTCACCACGGGAGTATCGCCAGCCAGCTCGGCGTGGCGCGCCGCGTGGAGACCGATCGCGGTATGCGGGTCGACGATCTCGGTGCATTCCTCGCTCGCCCAGCGCATCGCGCGCGCCATGTCGTCCTCGTCCGCGCGCATGCTGGTGAACAGCGCGGCGGCGCCTTCGCGCTGCGCATTGGTCAGACGCATCGCGCGTGCTTTCTCGAACGCGCGCATCTGTTCGGCCATGGCGGCCCCGTCGCGTCCGCCGACGTCGAACAGCAGCCGTTCGAAATTGGAGCTGACCTGGATGTCCATGCTCGGCGCGGCAGTCGGGGTTACGGTGCCGGTGGAATAATCACCCGCACTCAGAGCGCGGTGGAGGATGTCGTTGACGTTGGTGGCGACGAGCAGTCTCTCGATCGGCAGCCCCATTTGCGCCGCGACATGGCCCGCGAAAACATCGCCGAAATTCCCGGTAGGAACGCTAAAGGCGGGTTTGCGCTCGGGTCCGCCCAATTGCAGCGCGGCGGCGAAGTAATAAACCACCTGCGCCATCAACCGCGCCCAGTTGATCGAATTGACCGCACCGATCCGGTGCTTATCGGTGACGTCCTTGTCGGCGAAGATGCGCTTCACCATCGCCTGCGCATCGTCGAAGCTGCCGTCGATCGCGATGTTGTGGACGTTGGGCGCGCGCACGGTGGTCATCTGGCGGCGCTGGACATCACTGACGCGCCCCTTGGGGTGGAGCATGAATATCTCGACCCGGTCGAGCCCCGCGACTGCATCGATGGCCGCGCTACCCGTATCTCCGCTGGTGGCGCCGACGATGGTCAATGTGCCGCCGTCCCGCGCAAGGAATTCCTCAAACAATAGGCCGAGCAATTGCAGCGCCACGTCCTTGAAGGCGAGCGTGGGGCCGTGAAACAGTTCGAGCAGCCACTGGCGCTCGTCGAGCTGGGTCAGCGGCGTGACCGCGGCATGGGCGAAACGGCCATAGGCCTTGGCGGTCAGTTCGCGCAGCCGTTCGGGCGTCAGACAATCGCCGACGAAGGGCTGCATCACCCGCGCGGCGAGTTCGGCATAGGGCAGGCCGCGCATCGCCGCGATTTCTTCCAGCGTGAACTGCGGCCACTGTGCCGGGACATAGAGCCCGCCATCGCTGGCCAGGCCGGCGAGCGTGACGCCGGCGAAATCGAGCGACGGAGCGCTGCCGCGGGTGGAAACGTATTTCATCGGTTGGGCGGTTAGCGGGGCATGCGAAGGCGGGCAAGCAAGCGGTCATTCGCCAGTCGTGATTTCCGCTTTGTCTTCGAGCGCCGACTTCAGCTGCAGGAGGCCTTCCGCCGCGCGCTCGGCATGGGGGCCGATCCAGCGGGCGTGCAGCGCCTGGATGGGCATGGCATCGAGATGGTTGAAGCGCTCGCGCCCCTTGCGCACAGGCACCACCAGCCCCGCCTCTTCCAGCACCCGCAAATGCATCATCACGGTGGTGCGATCGAGTTCGGAGAAGCAGCTGGCGAGCTGACCGGTGGTGAGCGGACGGACCTTCAACTCATCGCAGATCGCACGGCGAATGCGATTGGCAAGCGCCTTGAACACACGGTCGAGATCGTCGTCGGGAGTTCTGTTCTCGTTTGACATGTTAGTTTTTTATAACATAATGGACCGCGACTCAAGGGAGAAGCTCGATGGAAATCAATTTTCGTGTCTCCGGCCGCATCGCCAAGCCGCTCGAGGAAGTGTTCGAAGCAGTCGCGGACCCGGCGCAGCTATCGCAATATTTCACCACTGGCGGCGCCAAGGGACGCCTCGAAACCGGGGCCACGGTGATGTGGGATTTCCACGATTTCCCTGGCGCCTTCCCGGTCGAGGTGATCGAGGTGGTCCCCAATGAAAAGATCGTGCTCGAATGGCCCGGGCACGAAGCCGAGAGCGGCGAGATCGGCGCCAAGGGCCGAGATGGCGACTATCGCACCACCGTCACCATGCTGTTCAAGCCGACGGACGATGGCCGCACGCTGGTGGAGATCGTCGAGGAAGGCTGGCGCGAGACCGCCGAAGCGCTGCGCGGGTCCTATATGAATTGCGAGGGCTGGACCGGTGTGATCCTCGCGCTCAAGGCGTGGATCGAGCACGGCATCAACCTGCGCCAGGGGCTCTACAAATAGGTCAGCCCTGCTTGCGCAAACGCGCCCTCAGGGCGAGCACGTAGATCACCAGCGCGGTGAGCGCGAAAAAGAACCACTGCCCGGCATAGGCAAGGTGGTTGTTGGGCAGATTGGCAGGATCGGGGCGGGCGAGCGGTTCGAGACCGCCCTGCCCCTCGTCCGCGACCAGCTTCACCGTGTCGCCCTGGGGTGCGATCAATCCGCGGACGGCGCCGCCATCCCACGAGGGTGGCTGCGGCTCACGCGACCAGCCAATCGCGATATCGACCGTGCCCTCGCCACCGTTCGCGCAGCGGGCGATGTGCGCCCATCCCGGCGCATTCGAGCGCGAGCGACCCGCGACGCTATCGATCGCGCGAACGTCGCTGCATTCGACCGTGGTGTGCCGAAACAGGCTGGCTTCGTACTCGCTTGGCGATGGCCAATCGACATCGGCCGAATTCCGCAACGCCGTTTCGTAGCGCGTGATCAGCGCTTCCTTCTCGTTCATCCGGCCAAGCTGCCAGACGCCCAGCGCGACCATCGTGGCGATCGCGGCAGCGACTATGACGGTCGGAACGATCGGAAAACGCATTACAGATTCCAACTCTTTGTCTCGCGCGCATCGCCTGTAGGCGCTATCGTCCCAGCGCCCACTCGCGGGTATAAACCGAGAAGGGCAGCCTCGGCGGTGCCGGGCTGCCCTTCGCGTTGTTCGAGCCTGTCGGCAGCCATCAGTGGACGGCGGCGCCCCAGCCACCCCAGACGTAGACGGTGATGAACAGGAACAGCCACACCACGTCGACGAAATGCCAGTACCACGCTGCCGCTTCGAAGCCGAAGTGCTGGCGCGGGGTGAAGTGGCCGAGATAGGTGCGGCGCAGGCAAACGATCAGGAAGATCGTGCCGACGAGCACGTGGAAACCGTGGAAGCCGGTCGCCATGTAGAACGCCGAGCTATAGGTGTTGCCACCGAAGGCGAACGGCGCATGGGCATATTCATATGCCTGGATGGCGGTGAAGATCGCCCCGAGGATGATGGTCAGCCACAGGCCTTTCTTGAGCCCGTCGCGGTCGCCATGGATCAGCGAGTGGTGCGCCCAGGTCACCGTCGTACCCGAACACAGCAGGATCAGCGTGTTGAGCAGCGGCAGGCTGAACGGGTCGATGACCGCCTCGATCGCCGCGGGCGGGAACACCCCGCCGACCACGTCGGACAATTCGCTCGGGAACAGCGCGAAATCGAACCAGCTCCAGAACCAGCCCACGAAGAACATCACTTCGGACGCGATGAACAGGATCATCCCATAGCGCATGTGCAGCTGGACGATCGGCGTGTGGTCGCCGCGCTCGGCTTCCTTCACGATGTTCGAGAACCACGCATAGAACGTCGCGATCAGGCCGGCGATGCCGAGGCCGAGCACGAGGTGCGCGCTCCCCATTTCGTGCATGTACAGGACCATGCCGCTGGTGAAGGTCAGCGCCGAGAGCGAGCCGATCAGCGGCCAGATATCGGGTTCGAGGATGTGATATTCGTGATTGACGTTACCGGCCATTGTACTCGCGTCCTGGGTTTCGCTTTGCGGGTGCCCTTAATGCGCCATCGCGCGCGGGTCTAGGGGCTACTCGGCAGAATCCAGCGCCCGGTGGAAAGTATAGGAGAGCGTGATCTGCTCCACCCCGTCCATATTGGGATCGTCGAGCGCCTTGGGATCGATGTAATAGAGCACCGGCATGCGCACTTCCTGCCCCGGCTGCAGCACCTGCTCGGTGAAGCAGAAGCACTGGATCTTGTTGAAATAGGCGCCGGCCTGCTCAGGCTCGACATTGAAGGTCGCGGTGCCGGTGATCGTCTGGTTCGAATTGTTCTTGGCCAGATAGATCGCCATGTCGCGCTGCCCGATGGTGACGGTATCGGTCACCTGCTCGGGGCGGAAGCTCCACGGGACGTCACCCGCCGTGGTGCCGTCGAAGCGCACCGAAATCGTCTTGCCGCCTGCGCTTGCACCAAGCCGCTGGGCGATGTTCGCCTCGCTCTCGGTGGCGCGTTGGGTCGTGCCGCCGAAACCGGTCACCTGGCAGAACAGCTGGTACAGCGGCACTGCGGCATAGCCCAGACCGAGCATCGCCAGAGCGCCGCCAAAAGCCAGCAGCGCGGTGCGGTTCTTGCGGGTTTCGAGGGTTGCAGCAGTCATGGCGTGGCTCACATCCGGGCGATGGTAATCACATAGAACAGCACGGCGAAGAACAGCAGGATGCCGCCCAGCACGAGGTTGCGGCTCTTTTGCCGCCGCTTGAATTCGATTTCTTCTTCGGGGGTCATGCGATCCATCCCTGATAAGCCAGCACCCGGTCCGCGACCAGCGCGGCGAACAGGGCGAAAAGGTAGATGATGCTGAAAGCGAACAGGCGCTTTTCGGGCTTCATCGTGTCGTTGGCTCCAGTCTGCCGGAAAGCGACCGGGACCGAAAGCGCAAGGAAAGCAAGCGATAGCGCAAGCGAAGCAACACCGTAGACGAAGCCCGTCCCGCCGATGAACCACGGCGCGGCGGCAATCGGCACGAGCAGCGCGGCATAGATCAGGATCTGGCGGCGGGTCGAGGTTTCACCCTTGACCACCGGCATCATCGGAATGCCGACATTGGCGTAATCGGTCTTGACGAACAGTGCCAGCGCCCAGAAATGCGGCGGTGTCCACATGAAGATGATCGCGAACAGCAGCACCGGCATCAGCGTGATCTCGCCGGTCACTGCGACCCAGCCGATCAGCGGCGGAAAGGCCCCCGCCCCGCCGCCGATGACGATATTCTGCGGCGTGCGCGGCTTGAGCCAGATGGTATAGATGACCGCGTAATAGAAGATCGACAGCGCAAGGATCGCTGCCGCGAGCCAGTTCACCGCGAGCCCCATGATCATCACCGAAGCGGCCGAGATCAATACGCCGAAATCGCGCGCATCGGTGCGGTTCATGCGTCCTGCGGGAAGCGGGCGTGCAGCAGTACGCTTCATCCCCGCATCGATATCGGCTTCCCACCACTGGTTGAGCGCCGCCGCCCCGCCCGCGCCCAGCGCGATGCACAGGATGGCGCTGAAGCCGAGGACGGGATTGATATGGCCCGGCGCGGCGAGCAGGCCGCACAGGCCGGTGAAGATCACCAGGCTCATCACGCGCGGCTTGGTCAGCGCAAAGAAATCGCGCCATTCCGCGGGGAGGTGTGTGGGAACTGTCTGGGTCATGGAATCGGGCGGCATATAGGGCGTCAAAGGCGCTTTAGCCAGTCAATCAGGATCGAATTGACTGCATAGGGCCGCTCCTGCTGGGTCCAGTGCCCGACGCCGTCGAGAATATGCCCTTCGGCGCGCGGCGCAAACATCTTCACCAGCGCCACCGGATCCTCGATCGCGCCGAACAGGAAGGTCGCGGGATCGCGCGTGCCGCCGATGAACAAAGCGGGCTGTTCGATGCGCTTGCCCGCCCAGCCCTGCAACCATGCGTAATCGGCCTCGTGATTGCGATAGCGGTTGAGCGGACCGCGGAAGCCCGAGGCGGCGAATTCCGCCTCGTAGAAATCGAGATCGTCTTCGGTCAGCCAGGCGACCGGTGCAGGATCAGGGAGCCCTTCGAGGAAGGTCGCGCCCAGCGGCTTGTCCCAATAGTCGCCCGGCGGGACATCGCCGCTGATCGAATACATCATCCGCTGGACGAAATCGCGCGGGTCCTTCTCCGCCTCCGCCTCGGCGATACCGGGCTCCTGGAAATACTCCTGGTAAAAGAAGCGGCCCTGGCTGGTGAAGTGTTCGCGGAAGACCTCGGTGAACGGGCGGCTCGGCACGCCCGCGAAGGGCACTGACAGACCGGCAACTGCGCGGAAATGCTCGGGGTGCGTCAGCGCGGAATTCCACACGATCGGCGCGCCCCAGTCATGGCCGATAAGCACGGCGGGCGCATCGGGCGACAACGCCTGCCGCAGTCCGACGAGGTCACCGACGATATGCTCCATCCCATAGGCATCGACCGGCTCCGGCTTGTCCGACCCGCCATAGCCGCGGACATCGATCGCACAGGCGGTAAAGCCCGCTTGCGCTATCGGACCGATCTGATGGCGCCAGCTGTACCAGCTTTCGGGAAAGCCATGGACCATGATCGCCAGCGGCCCCTCACCTTCCACGGCGCAGCGCAGGCTGACCTTTCCCGTATCGATGGTACGCATTTCGAGCATGGCACTCCCCCGTGCAGATATCCGGCAGACAAAAGAAAACGGCCGGTCCACCATGGGACCGACCGTTTGCTTGTGTCCAGTGCTTCGCGCCTAGCTCGCGGCGGGCGCAGCCTTGCTCATGTGATCATGAGCGGTGTGATGATCCTCGATCACCGGCAGCGTCTCGAACTGGTGGAACGGCGGCGGGCTCGACAGCGTCCATTCGAGCGTCGTTGCGCCTTCGCCCCACGGATTGTCCGCCGCCTTCTTGCCCGCCACGAAGGCGTAGACGATGTTGACGAAGAAGAAGATCATCGAGCCGGCCATGATCACATAGCCGATCGAGCTGATCTCGTTCCAATAGGCATAGGCGTCGGCATAGTCGGGATAGCGACGCGGCATGCCCTGCAGACCGAGGAAGTGCTGCGGGAAGAAGATCACGTTCACGCCGATGAAGAAGCCCCAGAAGTGCAGGTGGCTGAGGAGCTCGGAGTGCATCCGGCCGCTCATCTTGGGGAACCAGTAATAGAACCCGGCGAAGAGCGAGAACACCGCACCCATCGACAGCACGTAGTGGAAGTGCGCAACCACGAAATAGGTATCATGGACCACGTCGTCGATGCCGCCATTGGCGAGATAGACGCCGGTGACGCCGCCGACCGTGAACAGGAAGATCATGCCGATCGCCCATACCATCGGGGATTTGAACTCGATCGAGCCGCCCCACATGGTCGCGATCCAGCTGAAGATCTTCACCCCGGTCGGGACCGCGATGACCATGGTCGCCGCGGTGAAATACATCTTCGTGTTCACGTCGAGACCGACGGTGTACATGTGGTGCGCCCACACGACGAACCCGACCACGCCGATCGCGACCATGGCGTAGGCCATGCCGAGATAGCCGAACACCGGCTTGCGGCTGAAGGTCGAGACGATCTGCGAGATCATGCCGAAGCCCGGCAGGATCATGATGTAGACCTCAGGGTGACCGAAGAACCAGAACAGGTGCTGGTAGAGGATCGGATCGCCGCCGCCAGCGGGATCGAAGAAGGTCGTCCCGAAGTTACGGTCGGTGATCAGCATGGTGATCGCGGCGGCCAGAACCGGCAGTGCGAGCAGCAGCAGGAAAGCGGTGACCAGCACCGACCACACGAACAGCGGCATCTTGTGCAGGGTCATACCCGGCGCGCGCATGTTGAAGATGGTGGTGATGAAGTTGGTCGCGCCGAGGATCGAACCGGCACCGGCAAGGTGCAGCGAGAAGATCGCGAAATCGACTGCCGGGCCCTGGCTGCCGGTGGTCGACAGCGGCGCATAGACGGTCCAGCCCACGCCTGCGCCCGGACCCGTACCGCCCGGCACGAAGAGCGAGAACAGCAACGACATGAAGCCCGCCACGGTCAGCCAGAAACTGACGTTGTTCATGCGCGGGAACGCCATGTCTGGCGCGCCGATCATCAGCGGGACGAACCAGTTGCCGAAGCCGCCGATCATCGCGGGCATGACCATGAAGAAGACCATGATCAGGCCGTGGGCGGTGATGAACACGTTCCACATATGCAGCGAGGTGTCGAAATCGGCGTTGCCGCCCATGAACTGCGCCCACCACTGCAGGTACTGGATGCCGGGTTCGGCCAGTTCCAGACGCATGATGCCCGAAATCGCGCCACCGACGATGCCCGCGATGATCGCGAAGATCAGGTAGAGCGTACCGATGTCCTTGTGGTTGGTGGACATGAACCACCGCGCGAAGAAACCGGGCGTATGATGATCATCATGCGCGTGGTCTTCGGTGTGGGCCTGGAAGCTGTCGGCGGTGGTAGCCATCGTGCTATACTCTCGAGCTAATCGTAAATCTTAAGCGGTCGGGGCGGCGCCGGCACCGGGTGCACCGGGAACCGAGCTTTCGGGTTCCTGCAGCGGCGCGACCGAAGCCGCGGCGTCTGCGGCACCGGCGACGGTGCCGCCCTGCGCCAGAACCCAGGCATTGTACTGCGCCATCGGCAGTGCTTCGATCGCAATCGGCATATAGCCGTGGCGCGCGCCGCACAGTTCCGAACACTGGCCGTAATAGACGCCGGGTTCTTCGATCAGCAGCAGCTTCTCGTTGAGACGACCCGGAACGGCGTCGAGCTTGAACCACAGGCTCGGCACCGCGAAGGAGTGGATCACGTCGGCAGCAGTGGTCTGCAGACGGATCGGCACGCCGGCGGGGACGACCATGCGGTTGTCGACTGCCAGCTGGTGCGGTTCACCGCTCGCTTCGGCCTCTTCCTCGGTCAGCATGTTCGAAACGACTTCGAAATCGCCATTGTCGGGATAGGCATAGCCCCAGTACCACTGGTAGCCGATCGCCTTGATGGTGATCGCATCCTTGGGGGGCGTCTTGTACTGCGCGCTCAACAGGCCGATCGACGGCACGGCGATGCCGAGCAGGATCAGCGCCGGAACGACGGTCCAGATCACTTCGATCAGCGTGTTGTGGCTGGTCTTCGAAGGCACCGGATTGGCGCGCTTGTTGAAGCGCACGATGACATAGAGGAACAGCAGCAGGACGAAGATGCTGATGATCGCCATGATCCATACCAGGGCGATGTGCAGCCCGTTGGCCTGCTTGCCGATCGGCGAGAACTGCGACTGCACGTCGATCGCACCCGCAACCGGCATGCCTTTGCCTTCGGTCGGCTTCATCGGCGTATAGGCGCCTGCACCGGCAGCCACATCTTCGCTCGATGCGTCGGCGGCAACCGCCGGGTCGAGCGTTTCAAGCTGTTCGGTCGCCGCAGATTCGGCAGCGTCCTGCGCCGCCGCGGCCTGCGCGCCGAAAGCCAGCATCGCCGCCATCGCCAGGCTGGCGACAATCCGGTGGAACCCGTGGAGGGAGCCGAAGTTCTTCATCGTCGTGGCACTCTTTCGTGTCGTGTCTCGTTCGGGGCCTGTGGCTGGGGCAAATCCCGCGCTGCGTGGCGGGACGCGCCCCATGCAAGGGCCCGATTGCGCCCGCCCTATAGGCAGGGATTGCGTATGCCTCAAGCGGCTGGCCGATAAAAATGTGCAAGCGCCTTTGCCTCTTGCGCAATCGCGCGCGAGACGCTTTGGACCACAGCATCATGACCGATGAAGAAATCCTCCACGAGTTCCGGGCCAGCGAAGCGCTGCTCGAGGGCCATTTCAAGCTGTCCAGCGGGCGCCACAGCGGACACTACCTGCAATGCGCGCGCGTGCTGATGAACCCCGACCGCGCAGGACGCCTCGCCTTTGCGCTCGCCCAGAAGATCCCGCGCGATATTCGCAGCCGGATCGATGTGGTGGTCAGCCCCGCTATGGGCGGGATCATCATCGGTCAGGAAATGGGCCGCGCGCTGGGCAAGGACGCGATGTTCCTCGAACGGCCCGAGGGCGAGTTCCACCTGCGCCGCGGCTTCCGGCTCGAGCCCGGCGCCAAGGTGCTGATGGTCGAGGACGTGGTCACCACCGGGCTCTCCAGCCGTGAAGCGATCGCCGCGGTTGCGCGTGAGGGCGGCGAAGTGATCGCCGAGGTCGCGCTGGTCGATCGCAGCAATGGCGCCGCCGATCTCGGCGTACCCTTCTTCCCGCTCGTCGACATCAATTTCCCGACCTATGCCGAAGGCGAAGTGCCCGCCGAACTGGCGGCGATCGGGGTGACCAAGCCGGGCAGCCGCGCGGCGTGAGTGCTCCCTTGCGCCTCGGGGTCAATATCGACCACGTCGCCACTATCCGCAATGCGCGCGGCGGCGATCATCCGGACCCGGTGCGCGCGGCGGAAATCGTCGCGGCGGTGGGCGGCGACGGGATCACTGCGCATCTGCGCGAGGACCGGCGGCATATCCGCGATGACGATCTCGAACGGATACAGAAGGCGACCGATCTCCCGCTCAACCTAGAGATGGCAGGCACGGAAGAGATGCTGGCGATCGCCCTTGCGCACAAGCCGCATGCCGCCTGCATCGTCCCCGAGAAACGCGAAGAGCGCACCACCGAAGGCGGGCTCGATGCTGCCGGGCTGCACAACCAGCTCGCCCCGATCGTCGGGAAGCTGTCCGACAACGGCATCCGCGTCTCGTTGTTCATCGAAGCGAACGAGCGGCAGCTCGAAGCAGCGCAGCGCTTGCGCGCGCCCGTGGTCGAATTCCACACCGGCGAATATGCGCATGCGGGTCTCGACGGCGATCACGACCGCGAGGCGCGCGAGCTTGAGCGGATTGCGGCCATGTCCCGGCTGGCGCGCGAGATGGGGATCGAGCCGCATGCCGGGCACGGCCTGACCTATGAGAACGTGAAGCCCGTTGCCGCCATCCGCGAACTCGCCGAACTCAACATCGGGCATTATCTTGTTGGCGAAGCGGTTTTCGTCGGGCTGGAAACCGCAGTGCGCCGGATGCGCGACCTGATGGACGAGGCGCGCTAGGTGTCGCTCGACAATGCCTTGAACATCTGGCGGTCGATACGGACCACCTTCGTGCTGTTCCTGGTCGTGGTTCCGCTCGTCATCCTCGCGAATCTGCACGGCGATGACAGCGCGGGATCCAGCTGGGACGAACTCGCGCTGCCGGCAGTGGGATTGGTCCTGGTCGCAGGGCTTTTCGCTGAAATCGGCCGGCGCCTGATCAACCACTTCGCCGGCACACCGATCTGTACCTGGAAACCCCGAGCATGATCATCGGCCTTGGCTCCGACCTGTGCAATATCGAGCGGATCCAGAATTCGCTCGACCGGTTCGGCGAACGCTTCGAGCAGCGCGTCTTCACCGAGATCGAGCGTGCCAAGGCCCGCCGCCGCCCCTTCACCATCGCGGGCACTTACGCCAAGCGCTTCGCCGCCAAGGAGGCGTTCTCCAAGGCAGTCGGTACAGGGTTCCGCCGCGGCGTGTTCATGAAGGATATCGGGGTGGTCAATGCGCAATCGGGCGCACCCACGCTGGCGCTGACCGGGGGCGCGGCGATCGTGCTTGCGGAAATGGTGCCGCACGGCCATGAGACGCGCATTCATCTCACCCTCACCGACGACCATCCATGGGCGCAGGCCTACGTCATCATCGAGGCCCTACCCAAGTGACCACCGGTGCTACGGCAGTGAACAAGACATCCGACAAGAAATCCGACGACAAGGTCGACTGGATCGCGGAAATTCGCGGGCTTGCGCTGATGCTGCTGGCGGTGTTCGCCTTTCACAGCTTCATCGCCAAGCCGTTCTATATCCCGTCGGAATCGATGATGCCCAATCTGCTGGTGGGCGACCGGCTGGTGGTGAGCAAATATCCCTATGGCTGGAACTGGAGCTCGATCAGCTTCCACCTCGCCCCGCGCGGTGACTGGCGAATTGCCGGATCGACGCCCGAATATGGCGACATCGTCATTCCCGTGCATCCCGAGCGCGACGAGGATTACATCAAGCGCGTGGTTGCGCTGCCCGGTGACCGGATCGCGGTGCAGAACGGCCGCATCATCCTCAATGGCGCGCCGGTCGAACAGAAGGTCGAGCCTGCCATCGCGCTGCCGCTCGATGCCAATTCGCGCTGCGATGGCTTCGGCTTCGACGATTTCCGCGCGGAGAACGCCGCCGGCACGCCCGTCTGCCGCGTACCGGTGATGCGCGAGACGCTGCCCAATGGGGCGACCTATCTGGTGATCGACCACCAGACCCAGGAACTCGACAATTTCGCCGAAATCACGGTGCCGGACGATCACGTTTTCGTGATGGGTGACAATCGCGACCATTCGGCCGACAGTCGCGAGCTCAACCATTCGCGCGGCCTGCTCGGCCCGATCCCGCTCGAAAACATCGGCGGGCGCGCCGAATTCATCACCTTCTCGCTCGACGGCACCACCTCGCTCAATCCGGTGAGCTGGTGGACAAGCCTGCGCGAAGGCCGCGCCTGGTCGACCCTGCGTCCCGCCATTGCGGAACGAAAAGCCGCTTCCGAGCGCTAGGGTCCTGAAACGAAGGGGCGCGCATGGCCGACGAGACGCAGGACATTCACGACCAGGACCTCGGCACCAGCCCTTCGCGGATCAACGATCCACGTATCCGTCACGAGGTTGCCCGTGCCATCGTATGGGTCGGCGTGGTCGGCGCAGTGGCGCTGGCGATCTGGATCGCCCGCCCTTTGCTGGTGATCTTCGGCGCCATGGTCTTCGCCTCGATGATCGATGGCGGCGCGCGCCTGCTTGGCCGGGCGCTCAACATCGCGCGGGTCTGGCGCGTCTCGATCGTTCTGTTCGTCACCGCCGCCTTCCTGCTGTGGCTGGCCTATTTCGCCGGATCGACGATTTCGCAGGAAGCGGCGCAGTTTCCCGCGATCATCGAACGGCAGATTACCGAGCTGATCGACTGGGCGGGCCGGCAGGGCTTCCAGGTCGACCAATCACAGCTGCAGAACTATCTCGGCAATATCGGCAGCGGCATCAGCACCGTCACCAAGGCGCTGGGCGGCATTCTCGGCGGCGCGGCGACCATCGTCCTGATCCTCGTGATCGGGGTTTATGTCGCGATCGACCCGCAGCTCTACGAACGCGGGGTCGCCTGGATGCTCCCACGCGAGCAGCGCGACCGCTTTTACGTCACCGCTGCGCGGATGGGCCAGACCATGCGCCGCCTGATGGCGGGGCGCCTACTCGGCATGGTGGTCGAGGCAGTGTTCACCTATGTGATGCTCGCCTGGGTCGCCCCGCTGGTGGGGATCGGCGCGGTGCCGATGGCGGCGCTGCTCGCGATCCTGACCGGCCTGCTGGCCTTCGTCCCTAATCTGGGCGCGCTGATCTCGGGCGCGCTGATGGTGCTGGTCGGCTTCTCGGGCGGGGCGGAAATGGGCATCTACACCATCGCGGTCTATTTCTTCGTGCAGAATTTCGACGGCTATGTCGTCATCCCGATGATCGCCAAGAAGACGGTCGATCTGGCGCCGGCGCTGGTGCTCGCGTTCCAGTTGATCATGGGCATATTGTTCGGGATACTCGGCCTGTTTCTGGCCGATCCGCTATTGGCGATGATCAAGGTCGCGCTCGAACGCCGGGCCGAACAGGCGAACGAGAACCAAACCAGAGAGGGTGCCAAAGATGGCGCGTAAGTTCCTGTACTTCATTGCGGTCTGCATCGTGCTGGTCATCATCGGCGGGATCGCGCTGACGATCTGGTCGCGTGAAGCGACCGAGATCGCTTTCGTCCCCCGTGGCGACTTCGTCGAGCAGGCGCCGCTCGACGCCAATGCCTACCAGGACCCGGAGATGTGGTATTCGCGCCCCGGCCTCGGCACCAGCGATCCGGCGCGCTACCAGCCGGCGGTCGCCGACGCCCAACCAGACCCGGCTGGACGCGAACCCTCGCCCGACGCACCCGCTGCCGAACAGAGCCTCGACCGCGGCGACCCGCTTGCGACCACCACCTCGACCACGGGCGAAGCGGCAGACCCGCAGGCGCTACCCGAGTTCGCGGTCTTCTTCGTTCCGCCGACCAGCTATATCCAGGCGGGCGGCGACTGGAACGCGACGCTCGAAGATGCGACCACCAACAATCGCGCGCGCGTCTTCCTCAAGGGACTTGCCAGCCCGTTCAATCGCGCGGACGAATTGTGGGCGCCCAAATACCGTCAGGCGGCGGCAGGGGCCTTCCTGACCAACCGGCCCGAAGCGCAGCAGGCGATCGATGCCGCCTATGCCGATGTCGCGCAGGCGTTCGACTATTTCCTCGACAGCGTGGACGAAGACAAGCCGATCGTGCTCGCCGGGCATAGCCAGGGCGCCGCGCATATCCTGCGCCTGCTGCAGGACAGGGTTGCAGGGACGCCGCTCGAAGCGCGGATTGCCGCAGTTTACGCGCCCGGCTGGCCGGTATCGGTCGAGCATGATCTGCCTTCGCTGCCCTTCCCCGCCTGCGCTTCGGCGGACCAGGCGCAATGCCTGCTCGCCTGGTCGGCCTTTTCCGACGATGGCGATGCCGACATGATCATGCGCCGCTACGAGGCCACCGTAGGCTATGACGGCGAGCCGCGTGGCACCGGGCCGATATTGTGCGTCAATCCGCTGACCGGCAGCGCAAATGGCGACGCCCCCGCCAGCGCCAATCTGGGCACGCTGGTCCCCGACGAAACCCTTTCGAAAGGCGAACTGGTCGCGGGCGCAATCCCGGCGCGCTGCGGCGCGAATGGCCTGCTCTATATCGGAGATCCGCCCGAGCTGGGCGAAGGCGTGCTGCCGGGCGGCAATTACCACGTTTACGATATCCCGCTGTTCTGGAAGAACTTGCAGGAAGACGTCATTGCACGGGTGAAAGCATGGACGGCAGCGCGGGTCTCGTAACCGACAACGCGCTGACCTATGGCGATGCATTGCCCGAGGGCGGTGCTTTGCTCGGGCTCGATCTGGGCACCAAGACCATCGGCGTCGCGACCTGCGATGCCGGCTGGCGTTATGCCACCGCGGGCAAGACCATCACGCGCAGCAAGTTCACCAAGGATTGCGGCGCGCTGCGCACGATCGTCACCGAGCGGAAAATTGCCGGTGTGGTGATCGGCCTGCCGCGCAATATGGACGGAACCGAGGGCCCGCGCGCACAGGCCAGCCGCGCTTATGCGCGCAATCTTGCGCAGACGCTGCACTTGCCCGTCCTGCTATGGGACGAGCGCTGGTCGACTTCGAGCGCCGAGGCCGCGATGATCGGGCAGGACATGAGCCGCGCCAAACGCGCCACCAAGATCGACAGCCATGCCGCCGCGATCATCCTGCAGGGCGCGATAGACGCGCTGGCCGGCGGCGGGCTATAGTGCCAGCCGCGATGCGGCTGATCGACGCCCTCAGGCACCTCGTGACCGGCGAAGGTGCGGATCCCGACACCGGGCTGGGCCACCGCGAACGCGCCTTGTCGCGGGCGTTGGCGATTATCGCTGCGATCTTCCTGATCCTCGGCTTCGCGCTGTTCGCGATGCTCTATGGCTGAAGCCGGGCGCGGCGCGCCTGCGCCTCGCGTGCCAGCATGACATCCCCCGCCAGTTCAGCCTCGCGCCACAGAGCGTCGCGCTCCGCCGCGCTGCTGGCGAGGCCCGCTCGCGCTTCGAAACAGGCCAGCCGCATCCGTCCGCTGGGATGGTGTCGTCCGAAGTCTTCGGCCAAATCGAGAGCGTCGGCATCGCCCAGCGCGACTGCGCAGCGCAGGAAGGTCTCGCTGGCCGAAGGGTTCAGCACCGCGCTCACTTCCGACCTCTCGAGGTCGAAGCCATATTGGTCGAACCAGTCCTGCCCCGCCCCGACGCGCATGATGTTGAGCGAAACCGAGGTTGCCTCGGGCGGGAGCTGCGCATGCACATCGAGATGCGCGCGGTAGTGCATCAGCCGCCCCTTATGCAGCGCGCTGCGTTCGACGAACCGTAACGCGACGCGCTCGCCTAAGTAGCCGGCGATCGAGGGGTAGTCGATTTCGTAATAGTCGCTGCGATAGCCGGGCCCGAAATAACCCGCAGTGAGGAAATCGAAATTGTGGTCGTGCGGCACGCCATAGACAAAGCTGCCCGCGCCGCTGCTGCGGAAACAGCTTTCATCCTCGCTCGGCCAGATATTGGCGCGGAGGAAACAGCCGCCGACCATTGGGGACAGCACGATGACCTGCGGTCCGTAGGCGCTGTCCTCGAATGTATCGCGATGCCGCTCGCGCAAATGGTCGATCAGCAGGTCACCGAGAAAATTGCGGTTGTTGGCCAGCCGCGCGAGCGCGGCTGCCGCTTCCATGGTGCTGCTCTCGTCCTGCGGATCGAACCCGTCGGCAATCGCTTCCACGGTTTCAGCGAGGCTCGCCAACCGGGTTTCGTGGTTCGCGATTATGCGGGGCATGGAGCGGGCTCCCATCGAGCGAGCTGCGGATGGGCTTCCACCAGCCGGGCGCGCAATGCGCCCGCCTCGGGGGCCAGATCATCGGTGGGATCGGTTGCAATCCTGCCGAGCGCGGCAAATCCCGCCGCGCTGTCGAGCGCCAGGCACTCGCGCAAGGCCTGCCAGCGCAAGTGATCGCTGCCCGAACGGGTCATCGCTGCAAGCACGGGCGCGGCATCCTTGCGGCGCATCCGGCCAAGCAAGGCCATCATCATCTCGTCACGGCTTTCGTGCCGGTCCCCGCTCGCGCGATGCACCAACCTGCCCGTGGCGAGGTCGTACTGGCGGGTCGGCCGGGGCCGTGGGGCGATCCGGGTGAGGCGCAGAGTGAGAAACCGTCCGTAAACCCGGCGGACCATCCGTGATTTGGCCGCGCCGGCAAAGCTGAGCCGGTCGCCTGCCCCGATGGTGCGGCAGCTTCTGTCGATGACCGCATGATCGCGACGCTCTCCGCGGATTTCGAGCAGCGCGATATCGGCCGCCCCCGCCAGCACGATTTCATCCCATTCGCTATCGGGGAACGTCGCCACTGCATTGGCATCCTGCGCCGCTTGATCGTCGTGGAGCGCCAGACCCAGCGCGGCGCGCCCCTTTGCCGCCAGCTGGAGAAAGTGGAACCCCGGGCGCGACTGGTGGCGAAATGCCAGCTGTGCGAGCGGACACGCGCGGTGCACTTCCACCAGCCTCCCGACGAGCGGCGCCATGACGCGCATCGCCGCCCCGCCATTGGCAAAGAGGCCCGTGAGCGCCGGACAATCATCCAGCCTTGCCCCCGAACCGTAGGCCTCGAGCTCCCGCAGGACAGGCGCCAGGCCCGCGTCCTTGCGGCACTCCGCAACAATTTGGACAACTGCCTCGCTCATGGCGCGCTGCGCGGCAGTGTCGCCACGCAGCGCGCCGATTTGCGGATCGATATGCATCTCGCCGTCAACCGGTCAGAGCAGCATTTCGACCAGCATGTGGTCGTAAACATAGACCATGATCGCCACGATCGTGTCGTCCGGTCCAGCGGACGAGAAGCTGCCGAACAGCCCGGTCGCGGCATCCAGATCGGGCAGACTGCCCAGCTCGATCTCGGGAAATTTCATGTGGTTCTCCTACATTCGGGCGAACCCCGACCCCGTGTCCCCGTCCGCCACTGGCGAGACTGGCGAAGCGCGCGGCCCGCATGAAATTAAAACATTGTAAGCGCGTGAACTGCGCGGCTATCGCGGCAGGCGATGAGCGAGCAGCCGCGAAAATTCGATCCGTCCAAGGCGACGTCCTTCTTCACGGGACGCGGCCATCCGGGCTGGCTGGGGCTGAAATATTCGGACCATGGCGACGACTGGGTCGAACTCGAACTGCCGTGGCGCGAAGACCTGCTTGGTGAAGAAGGCCAGCGCGTGCTCGCCTCGGGACCGATCCTCAGCCTGATGGACATGGCCAGCGGCATGGCGATCTGGCGCGCGATGGACGAATTTTCCGCCATCGCCACGCTTGACCTGCGCGTCGATTACGTGCGCCCCGCACGTGAGGGGGCGAGCGTCTTCGGGCGGTCGCAATGCTATCGCCTCACGCGCAGCGCGGCGTTCGTCCGGGGCCTCGCGCATGATGGCGATGCCGATGATCCGGTGGCCCATATCCAGGCGGTCTTCATGAAGATCGCGTCGACGGCGAGGCTGTGACCATGGCGGATATCCCCGAAATCGAGGCGTTGACGCCCTATGCCCGTTCGCTCGGCATTACGCTCGACAGCTGGGAGGATGGCACGCCAATTCTGTCGGTGCCGTTCGACGAGATAGTCGAGGGACGCCCAGATCATTACCATGGCGGTGCGACCGGCGGCCTGCTCGAAACCGCGGGCTACGCCGTCTTGCGTGCCGAGCTGGCACGGCAGGACCGTGCCGCCATGCTCAAGCCGATCAACATCACCGTGCAATATCTCGCGGCGGGCAAAAGCCGCACCAGCTACGCAAAGGGGCGGATCACCAAGCTCGGGCGGCGCAGCGCGAACATCACCGTCGAAGCCTGGCAGGACGAGCGCAGCCGCCCGATAGCGACTGCCGTGATGAATGTCCTGATGGCCGGACCGACCGGCTAGTTACCCGCGTCCTCGGTCTCGCGCAGCCGCTCGTCGCGGCGGTTGCGGATCGCCTCGAAGCGGCGCTCGTCCGCGCGGCGACGGGCTTCCTCGATCGCTTGTTCGTCCACGGCGAGGCCATCCTCACCGATAGTAATGTCGACCGGGATGCCGTCGATCTCGGTCGAGAATACCGCCTCGCCATCGCGGATGCGCAGGCGCGAATTGCCATCGCCCAGCGGAATATCATCGAGGCCGGGGACGTCGAGCGGCTCGATCGGCGTGCCGGGGTCGTTTTGTTCGCGCGGCGCGGGCTGGCTCGGCGCAGCCTTCACGTTCATCGCCCCGTTCATGAAATCGCGCCAGATCTTCGCGGGCAGCCCCCCGCCGCTGATCCCGCCTGCGAGCGGCGAATTGTCGTCGTTCCCGATCCATACGCCGACCACCAGATCGCCCGCATAGCCGACGAACAGCGCATCGCGATTGTCTTGGCTGGTCCCGGTCTTGCCGAAGTTCGGCCCGCGCAGCATCGCCGCGCGCCCGGTGCCGTCATTGATGGCGGCGCGCAGCATACCCTGGATATCGTCATGTGTCCGGCCCGATAGCGAACCCGGCCCGTCCCACAGCGTCTCCCACCAGCCCTTTTCCTCGCGCGCGAAGGCATGCGGCTCGACCGGGAAGGCATTGGCGGCAATCCCCGCATAGGCGGCGGTCAGTTCGATCAGCGTCATGCTGGTGGACCCCAGTGCGATGCTCGGATCGCCTTCGACGAAAGAGGCGCGGATGCCGAAGTCGCGCGCGGTCTGGATTACCTTCTCCGAGCCCACTTCGTTGAACAGCCGCAGCGTCGCGACATTGCTCGACCGGGCAAGCGCATCACGCAGCGTGATCGTGTCCGAATAGCGCTCGTTGGCATTGCGCGGGCGGTAGCTGCCCTCGGTGATCTCGGTATTCGCGATCTCGTCGTCGGGCGACCAGCCATCGCGCAGCGCCGCCAGATAGACGAAAGTCTTGATGGTCGATCCCGGCTGGCGCTTGGCCTGCGTGGCGCGGTTGAAGGGCGATTTCGCATAGTCCTTGCCGCCGATCATCGCCACGACCTCGCCATTGCGGCGCATCGCGACAAGCGCGACCTGCGCCCCGCCCAGCGGCGCGCGCTGCGTCACCTGCCGCGCGATATTCTGCAGGCGGCTGTCGAGCGTGGTGGTCAGCGTCTGGCGTTCATAGCCCTGCTCGGTCAGTTCGCGCGCGCCGGGCAGCGCCCAGTCGGCGAAATAGGTCCCCGTGGGCAGATCGTTGCGCGTGCGCACATCGAGCGCGGGCGGCTTCATCGCGCGCGCTTCGGCCTCGGTGATATAGCCCGCATCGACCATCGATTGCACCACGATCCGCATGCGCCGTTCGGCGCGGTCGTAATGCCGCGTCGGGGCGTAGGCGCTCGGCGCCTGCAACAGCCCCGCGAGCATCGCTGCCTGGTTGGGCTTGAGGTTCTCCGGCTTGCGATAGAAATAGTGCAGGCTCGCCGCGCGCAGTCCGTAAACATTGTCACCGAAATAGGCGTTGGAGAGATAGCGGCTGAGGATGTCGTCCTTGGTCAGCCAGCTTTCCAGCCAGAAGGCGATCAGCGCCTCGCGCGCCTTGCGCGTCAGCGTGCGTTCGGGGGTCAGGAAGGTGAACTTTGCCAGCTGCTGGGTGATCGTGCTGCCCCCGCCGGTCCCGGTGAAGGCCGCCCGGGCAATCCCGCGCGGGTCGATCCCCCAGTGCGAATAGAAGCGCCGGTCCTCGGTGGCGAGGAACGCCTCGACCACATGCGGGGGGAGGTCCGCGACCGCGACCGGTTCGTCGGTTATCGCCCCATTGCGTGCGATCGGCGTGCCATCGGCGGCAAGCAGCGTGATCTGCGGGGCGGCTATCGGTTCGAGCGATTTCGACAGCGGCGCGGTTATCGCCAGCCATGCGACCAGCACGATGAACAGGGCGATTATCGCCGCGAGTATGCGCCCCAGCCACCAGCGCTTGCGGCGTTCGCGCCAGTAAACGCGTTGCCACCAGCGCAGGCGCTTTTTCTCTTCCGCCTCGAGCGCGCTGTCGTGGCGGTCGAGCCGGCTGTCCCAATCGTCGTAATCGAGCGCATCGTGGGTGGCGTAATAGCCGCTATGCGACGGAAGTTCCGCCTGCGGCTGCGGCCTGCGCCGGAAGAGGTTGAATACGCCCATCGCCTACTGTGTTAACCGAACAATACAGGCAGCGATAGGGGGTCTCGCCTTAACTCTTGCCAACCACGCTCTCGGGCAGGTCGTCGCCGAACACGCGCTGGTAGTATTCGGCCACCAGCATGCGCTCTTCCTCGTCGCATTTGTTGAGGAAGGACAGGCGGAAGGAGAAGCCGACATCCTTGAAAATGGCGTAGTTCTGCGCCCACGTGATGACCGTACGCGGGCTCATCACGGTACTGATATCGCCATTGATGAAGCCCTGCCGCGACAAATCGGCGACCTTGATCATGTCGGCGAGGATCTTGGGATCGATATCGGGGTTCTTCGCCTCGACGATTCTCTGCTCAGTTTCGGCGGGCAGGTAGTTGAGGCCGACGACGATGTTCCAGCGATCCATCTGCCCCTGGTTGATCTGCTGCGTGCCGTGATAAAGGCCCGAGGTATCGCCCAGCCCGACCGTGTTGGCGGTGGCGAACAGGCGGAAGCCCGGATCGGGGCGGATGACGCGGTTCTGGTCGAGCAGCGTCAGCTTGCCCTGCTGTTCGAGCACGCGCTGGATCACGAACATCACATCGGGGCGGCCCGCGTCATATTCGTCGAACACCAGCGCCACCGGGTGCTGCAGCGCCCACGGCAGCAGGCCTTCGCGAAATTCGGTGACCTGCAATCCGTCGCGCAGCACGATGGCGTCGCGCCCGACAAGGTCGATCCGGCTGATATGCGCATCGAGGTTGATGCGGATACACGGCCAGTTGAGCCGCGCGGCGACCTGTTCGATATGCGTCGATTTGCCCGTGCCGTGATAGCCCTGCACCATCACGCGGCGATCGTGCGCGAAGCCTGCCAGGATCGCCAGCGTCGTGTCCGGGTCGAACACGTAGGATTCGTCGAGGTCGGGCGTGCGCTCGTCCGGCTTGGAGAAGGCGGGCACCTGCCAGTCGATATCGATCCCGAAGGTTTCGCGCACGTCGACAGTGGTGTCGGGCGCGGGGAGGACGGTCTTGGCGGAAGCGTCGAAGCTCTTGTCGGTCATATCGTTCATCGCGTGTGGCGGGGTAGCGGGATGGATAGGTAGCTGCAAGCAACGAAATTGCACCCCGGCCCAAGCATCCCTCGACTCCCCTTGCAAGCGGTCGCATAGTCGCGCCGATGCCGCCGATCCCCTTGTCCGAACGCCTCCGCCTCAAGCTCGTCGAGCAGGTGCGCGGCGTGTTCAACGACGTGGAGAGCGGGCAACAGCCGGTGCCGCCCTCGGACGAGGCGCTGTTCGCCAGGGACACGCCGATCCGGATGGTCCATGCCGATATCGTGGCAATGATGGTCGGGGGGATCCGCGGCCTGCTGCTGCAGATGCTGCATCCGCATGCGCTGCAGGGCGTGCTCGACCATTCGAACTTCCGCAGCGACATGCACGGCCGGCTGCGCCGGACTGCACGGTTCATCGCGGTGACGACCTTCGGCCACCGGGACGATGCGCAGGCGGCGATCGAGCGGGTCAACCGCATCCACGCAGCCGTCGGCGGGACATTGCCCGACGGATGGCCCTATTCCGCCAGCGACCCGCGCGTACTGGCATGGGTGCATGTGGCCGAAGCGACCAGCTTCCTCGCCGCCTATCTGCGCCACGTTCGACCCGACATGCCGGGCGCCGAACAGGACGAATACTATCGCCAGTTCGCGGTTATCGCATTGGCGCTGGGCGCCGATCCGGTGCCGACGAACCGCGCCGAGGCGGAGGCGATCTTTCGCGAATTGCGCAGCGACCTGGCCGCATCGCCCGCGGCGCGCGAGGTGGCCGATCTCGTGCTTAGCCAGCGCCCCAAGGGCGCCCCGCCCGCGGTGCAGGCTCTGCTCGGTGCCGAAGCGGTGGCGCTGCTGCCACCATTCGCGCGCTCGATGCTCGGTCTCGAACGCCCCGGGCTGGCGGCGATCCCCGCGCGCGCGGCAACCTGGGGGATGGGCAAGACGCTGCGTTGGGCATTCCGCCAGACCTAGGCGATCGGCGCGGGCAATTCGAAGATATCGGCATAGGCAAGCGCCAGATCGCGGTCCCCCTCGATCACCAGCCCGGCATCACGCTCCAGCTCTTCGGCTCCTACCCCGCCATAGAGCAAGCCCGCGAGAACCGGGGCGCCGGGGGCGCGGAACACCGCCTCGGCAACACCCGGATCGGCGCGCTCGATCGGCAGTCGGCCATCCGCCATGCGCGCGACGAAGGTTTCGCCCCCGATGTCGAAGCCGATCGTCGCCTGCATGCCCGCGGCCTTGGCGGGATCGAACATCGTGCGCATCGACAGCATCAGCGATACCGGCGAAAGCGGCAGCGTGGGATCGTGCCGCGACGACATCGCCGCCCAGCGCCCCAGCTCCTGCACCAGCGGTTCGGCGCGATAGCCCCATTCGGTCAGTTCATAGACCTGCGCCGACACCGGCGGCGGCAGCTTGCGCCGGTTCAGCACGCCTGCTTCCTCCAGCCCTGCCAACCGTTCGGTCAGGACCTTCGCGGAAATGCCCGGCAGGTTGGCGCGCAGGTCGGAAAACCGCCGGGCACCGAACATGAGTTCCCTCACAACGAGCAGCGCCCAGCGTTCACCTACCAGCTCCATCGCAAACGCCGTTCCGCAAGCGTCGTCGTACCATTTTCCGTGACCCATAGTTTCTTTTTGTAACTTCATAGTTGCTTTTAGTAACTCATCGACGCATCACACTCAAGGTCCGAGTCGGTCGGGCCCTGAGGGAGAGCGTCATGAGCAAGTTGATATTCGTAAACCTGCCGGTCACGGACTTGGCACGATCCACGGCGTTTTACGAGGCGGTCAGTTTCACCAAGAACCCCAAGTTCAGCAATGAGCAGGCTTCGTGCATGGTGTGGTCGGACACAATTCACTTCATGCTGCTCAGGCATGATTTCTGGAAGACCTTCACCGACAAGCAGATTGTCGATGCGCCCAAAGGGGCGCAGGTCCTGCTGTGCCTGACCCGCGACAGCAGGGACGAGGTCGATGCCATGGTCGCGCAGGCCGGGGCCGCCGGCGGCGCACTCGACCCGACACCGGTGCAGGACATGGGCTTCATGTATGGGCGCAGCTTCGAGGATCCCGACGGCCATATCTTCGAGATCAGCTGGATGGACCCGCAAATGGCCGCCGAAGGTCCGCCCGCCGAAGCGATGGCCTGACAGCAGACTGGAGGAGCGAGCAGATGTATATCGACGGATTTGTGATGGCGGTCCCCACCGCCAACAAGGACAAGTTCACTGCGCATGCCGAAATGGCGGACAATGTTTTCATCGACTTAGGCGCGACGCGTGTGATCGAATGCTGGGGCGACGACGTGCCCGATGGCGAAACCACCGATTTCCGCAAGGCGGTGAAGGCCAAGGATGACGAGGCCGTGGTGTTTTCCTGGATCGAATGGCCGGACAAGCAGACCCGCGATGCCGCTATGGCGAAGATAATGTCCGAGGACTTCTCCGACGAGCGGATGGATCAGGAGAAGAACCCCATGCCGTTCGACGGCAAGCGGCTGATCTTCGGCGGGTTCGCCCCCGTCGCCGAACTCAACGGAGCATGACCATGACCAACGCCCAGGGCGATTTCGTGTGGTACGAGCTGATGACCACGGATGCCGATGCAGCGCAGGCGTTCTACGAACCGCTGATCGGCTGGACCTTCGCGGATAGCGGCACGCCGGATGTCGATTACCGGATCGGCAGCATGGCAGGCACCGAAGTGGTCGGCATGATGCAATTGAGCGAGGAGATGCAGCTGGGGGGCGCACGCCCGGCGTGGATCGGCTATATCGCAGTGGACGAGATCGGCGCTTCGATTGCCGCGCTGAAGGACAAGGGCGGCCAGCTGTTCATGGAACCCAACCACCTCGACGGCGTGGGCCATATGGCAATGGTCGCCGATCCGCAGGGCGCGCCTTTCTACCTGATGCAGCCCGAAGGCGAGGGCAGCGAATCCTTCGCCAAGCACGAACCGCGCGATGGGCATTGCGCCTGGAACGAGCTGGTCACCGACGACCGGGACGCAGCGGGCGCTTTCTATTCCGCGCTGTTCGGCTGGCAGAAGGGCGAGGCGATGGAGATGGGCGAACTGGGCCTCTACCAGATGTACAACCATGCCGAGTACGGGCTTGGCGCAATGATGGCGCGGCCTGAACAGATGCCAGTGTCGCTGTGGCGCTACTATTTCCGCGTCCCCGAAATCGGCGCGGCGAAGGCTTATATCGAGACAAACGGCGGGCAGGTCGTCAACGGGCCGATGGAAATTCCGGGCGGCGAATTTGCGCTCCAGGCGGTCGATCCGCAGGGCGCGATGGTCTCGCTGATCGGTAAGTAGGGAAGCTGGGAAAATGGCGGATTATACATTCTACACCAATCCGATGAGCCGCGGGCAGATCGTCCGCTGGGCACTGCACGAAGCGGGTGCGGATTACGAACAGCAGATCGTCGAATATGGCCCGACGGAGGGCAAGCCCGCGGCGTTCATTGCGGCCAACCCGATGGGCAAGGTTCCCACTCTGGTCCACCATCACGGCGATCACGATCATGTCGTGACCGAGGCTGCCGCGATTTGCCACTACCTTGCAGAAATGCACCCCGATACCGGCCTACTTCCCGAAGCACATGAAAAAGCGCGATATTTCCGCTATCTGTTCTTTGCCGCCGGGCCGGTAGAGCAGGCCATCATCGCCAATTCGATGGGCTGGTCGGTCGATCCGCAAAAGGAAGGCTCGCTGGGCTTTGGCAGCTACGAACGCATGGTCGACGCGTTCGAAGCCATGCTGACCGGGCGCGCTTACGTGTGCGGCGATCACTTCACGATGGCGGACGTCTATGTCGGCAGCCAAGTCGACTGGGGCCTTGCATTTGGCACCCTGCCGCAGCGCGATGCCTTCGCCGCCTATGCCGAACGGTTGCGAACGCGCGAGGCGTATATTGCCGCCAAGAAAATCGACAACGACCTGATCGCACAGCGGGAGGGCGCCGATGCCTGAGGTACGCAAGGCGAGTGTATTTCTATGGTTCGACAGCGAGGCGGAGGACGCGGCGCGGTTTTATGCCGAAACATTCCCCGACAGCCGGATCGACAATCTCGTGCGCCCCGTAAACGCCGTGCCCGGCACCAAGGCCGGCGAGGTCCAGATCGTCGAGATGACCTTGCTCGGCATACCCTACGCGCTGCTCAATGCGGGGCCGCACACCGTCCCCAACGATGCCTATTCGCTGCAGGTCTATACCGAGGACCAGGCAGAGACCGACCGCTACTGGGATGCGATTGTCGGCAATGGCGGCGAGGAAATCATGTGCGGCTGGTGCAAGGACAAATGGGGCTATCGCTGGCAGATCACGCCCCGCGCCTTGATGGCGTCACTGACCGATCCCGATCCCGCAGCGTCGAAGCGCGCGCAGAAAGCGATGCTGACGATGAAGAAGATCGACATCGCCGCGATCGAAGCCGCCAAACGCGGAGATTGATATGGCACGCAAGATTACCGGTTCGCTGTTCGTTTCTCTCGACGGGGTGATCCAGGCACCCGGCGGGCCAACCGAAGACCCCACCAACGGGTTCGACGAAGGTGGTTGGCTGTTCAAGCTTCCGGACGACGGCGTGAACCAGACCTTGGGCGAGTTGTTCGGCGGCGCATACGATCTGCTGCTTGGCCGCCGGACCTACGATATCTTTGCCGCTTATTGGCCGTATGTCGAAGGCCCCGAGGCAGCGCTTGGCAAGGCGTTTTCCCACGCCAACAAATATGTGCTCACCGGTAACAACGCCCCGCTGCCGTGGGAGAACAGCCACCGCCTGACGGATTGGGAGGAGGTGGCCAAGCTAAAGGAGAGCGAGGGCCCGGACCTGATCGTGCAAGGTTCGGGATCGATCTACCCTGGCCTGCTGGACGCCGGTTTGCTCGATCGACTGATCCTCATAACCTATCCAGTAATCCTGGGCCGCGGCAAACGCTGGTTCGGGGCGGAAACGCCGGCTCGCAAGCTGGACATGATCGACCACTACGTCACCGACAAAGGGACGATCATTGCCAGCTTTGCCCCGGGTGGCGATTTGCCGGCATACCCTGCCGACGCGCTCACACCGAGCACCAGCGACCGCGAAGCGGAACGGCAAGCTCGGATTGCCCACGGCACCTGGTAGGCTGGTCAGGCGATCGCGCGTGATCTGCGCAGCATCTGATAGGCTTCGACCACGCGGTTGAGCCGCGTTTCGTGCTGGCGGTCTCCGCCGTTGCGGTCGGGGTGGTAACGGCGCACGAGTTCGGAATAGCGGCGACGCAGGCCGCGCCGGTCGACGTCGAGCCCCAGCCCCATGGTTTCGAGCGCCTCGGCTTCCTCGCGGCTGAAGCGGCCGTCCATCGCCATTTCGGCTTCGCGGCGCGCGCGGCTCTTGATCCCGCTGGCGCGCGCGGAAATCGCGTCGAGCGGGTCGGTGAAATCGGCCCAGCGCGGCATGCCGTCCACCCCGGCGGTGGGGCGAAAGCTCGGGCTTTCGGTGCGCCAGCCCGCACCCGGCGCCTGCGCGGCGAAGATTTCCTCGGCGCTCATGCCCTCGAACCAGTCATAGCCGGCATTGAATTCGCGCACATGGTCGAGACACAGCCAGCGCCATTCGGCGGGCCCGTCGAAACCGTGGCCCTGCCCGCTGGGCGCACGAAATTCGCCCGGCTCGTCGCAGGTGGGATGGGCGCAGACCCGGCCCGAGCCTGCATGTTGTCCGTGAAACTTTGTCTGGCGCATTCGTTCTAGGATGGGGAGCGAAGTGCGCTAAGGAAACCCCCAAAGAGGAGATTCGAACCCGTGTCAGGACCCGTCCAGCAGGAAATGGAACGCCTTTTGAGCCAGGCATTCAGCCCGACCCGGCTCGAAGTGATCAATGACAGCGCCAAGCACGCCGGCCATTCGGGCGACGACGGCAGCGGCGAATCGCATTTCACCGTGGTGATCGAAGCCGCCGCCTTCGCCGACCAGAGCCGCCTCGAACGCCAGCGCATGGTGAACCGCGCGCTGGGCGATATCCCCGGCGAGCGCGTCCATGCGCTGGCCATCCAGGCTTCGGCCCCGACCAGCTAGGAGGTTCGCGAAGATGAGCCAGATCGACCAAGTCCTTGTCCCGACTACGCACGATCTCGGCCAGTTTACGGTCCGCCGCGTGCTGCCCGCACGCCAGCGCAGCATGGTCGGGCCATTCATCTTCGTCGACCAGTTCGGCCCCGCACAGCTCGATCTTGGCGCGGGCATGGACGTCCGCCCGCACCCGCACATCAATCTCGCCACGGTGACCTGGCTGTTCGAAGGCGCGATCGACCACCGCGACAGCCTCGGCACGTTTTCGACCATCCGGCCCGGACAGGTCAATCTGATGACCGCCGGGCGCGGCATCGTCCATTCGGAACGCAGGGGCGGACCCAAGCTGTACGGCATGCAGACCTGGCTGGCGCTGCCCGACGGGCGCGAGGAAATCGATCCCGCCTTCGAAGCGATTACCGAACTGCCGGTGATCGAGGACGGGCGCGCCACGGCCATCGTCATAATGGGCGAACTGTGGGGCGAATGCGCGCCGACGACCACTCACGCCGCGACGATCTATGCCGAGATCGTGCTGGGCGCGGGCGGCGCGATCCCGCTCGAAGACGATGCCGACGAACGCGCGGTCATGCTGGTCGGCGGCGACGCGAGCGTCGATGGCCATGCGCTGAAGGAATTCGAGCTCGCCGTGCTCCAGCCGGGGCGCGACATGACGCTGGCGAGCACAGGCGGTGCGCGAGTGATGCTGATGGGCGGCGAGGCGTTCACCACCCCTCGCCATGCGTGGTGGAATTTTGTCAGTTCGAGCCGCGAGCGTATCGAGCAGGCGAAGCAGGACTGGCGCCAGGACCGCTTTCCAAAAGTACCGGGTGACGAGGATGAGCGCATCCCGCTGCCCGAAGGCGCGCCGAAGACCGTAACCTATCCTTGAGGGGGGAGAATAATGAGTTTCGAAGGCAAGACCGCCTGGATCACGGGCGCGAGCAGCGGCATTGGTGCGGCGCTCGCGCGTGAATGGGCGGCACGCGGCGCGCGGATCATCCTGTCGGGCCGCGACGCGGCGCGGCTGACGCAGGTCGCCGGCGGTATCGAGGGCGAAACGCTGATCCTGCCCTTCGACGTGCGCGACGAGGCCGCGATGACAGCCGCAACGCAGCAGGCGATCGACTGGCGCGGCGGGGTGGACACCTTTGTCGCCAATGCGGGTATTTCGCAGCGCAGTGCGGCGGTCGATACCGACATGGCGGTATACCGCGAGATCATCGATATCGACCTCACCGCGCAGATTGCCGCGACACAGGCGCTGCTGCCCCATCTGGTCGCGCGGCAGAGCGGCACGCTCTTGTTCATCAGTTCGATCGCCGGAAAGGTCGGCGTGCCGATGCGCACCGCCTATTGCGCGGCCAAGTTCGGGCTCATCGGTTATGCTGACGCGCTTCGGGCCGAGCTGTCGCAGCAGGGCGTTTCGGTTCATGTCGTGTGCCCGGGCTCGGTCGCCACCGATGTCAGCCGCAACGCGCTGACCGCCGACGGCAGCAAGCGCGGGCACAGCGACAAGGTGATCGACAACGGCATTGCCCCGAATGAGGCCGCCAAACGGATCGTCGACGCGGTAGAGGCCAACCAGCGCGAGATCATCGTCGCCGAAGGCGTGGAAGAGGCGATGGGCGAACTGCGCCGGACACCCGATCAACTGCTCGACCAGGTCGCGGGCATGGTCGCGGCCGGATATATGGACAAGATGAAGGCGGACAGTTGAGCATGCCGCTGCAGCAGAAGCGCGTGGTGCTGGCGAACGGCATCGAACTCGATGTGGCGGACGAAGGCCCGCGCGATGCGCCCGTGCTGATCTTCCTGCACGGCTTTCCCGAAAGCCACCGCACCTGGCGCAACCAGATCCCGCATTTCTCCGACCGTTTTCGCTGCATCGCGCCCGACCAGCGCGGCTATCGCGGCTCGTCCAAGCCGCAGGAGGTCGAGGCCTATACGCCCGACAAGCTGGTGGGCGATGTGTTCCTGCTCGCCGATGCGCTGGGCGTTGACCGGTTCACCATCGTCGGTCACGACTGGGGCGGCGCGATCGCCTGGGGCGTGGCCTATGGCGGCATGGCGAACGGCCGCGTCACGCGCGCGATCATTGCCAATGCGCCGCATCCGGTGCTGTTTCCCAAGCTGCTCTACACCAATCGCCAGCAGCGCGAGGCGAGCCAGTATTTTACCGAATTCCGCGATCCCGCGAATGATGCGCTGGTGCGCGAACATGGCCTTGCCCCGCTGCTGATGAAAGCCTTCGAAGGCCAGGTCATGAGCAGGATCGAGGAAGATGAAGCCGCAGCAATGCTGAAGGACTGGTCCGATCCCGATGCCGCGTTCGGAATGCTGAACTATTACCGCGCCAGCCCGATGGAGGTGCTGCCGCTCGATGCGCCCTACGAGCTTCCGGAAAACTACCAGCCCTACCCGCTGCCGAAACTGACGCTGCCGACTCTGGTGATCTGGGCGATGGCCGACGAGGCCTTGCCGCCGGCAAATCTCAAGGGGCTGGACGAAGTGATTGCGGACCCGGAAGTCGTGCAAGTCCCCGATTGCGGGCATTTCGTTCAGTGGGAAGCACCCACTGCCTTCAACGCGGCGATCGACGCGTTTCTCGAACGCACCGCCTGATCAGCCAGCCCATTCGATCCAAGCGCCGTGCGGATGCGCGGTGGCTAGCTGATGCCAGCTGTCCCCGCCCGGCCAGTAGCGCACCGTCAATTCGTGCCGGTGGGTATCGCGGTTGGCCTCGAGACTGACCCAGGCAAGCGGCGTGGTTTCGCCCGCGCTCTTGCCGGCCGCTTCCATCAGGGCGACGATCCGCTCGCGCTCGTCGGCGGGGATATATTGCCAGACCACCGAATGCATCAACACCCGCGTGGTCCCTTCGGGCTGCGGCTCGCCAAGCCGGTCCTCGAGAAAATCGGCCGCGTTCATCCGTTCGATCTCGGGCGGGTAGGTGTTCGCGGCTTCGACCGCGGCATCCATGCGCGCGAAACGCTCGGTAAACTCGGGCCAGATGTAGGCCTTCAGGCGCAAGGCTTGCGCCGGGTCGGTGAGGTCGACAGGGGCGACATCGCACCCTCGCGCGCCGACAATATCGAAGCTGCGCGCAGGCGGCGCCTCCCCGCGCCATTCGGGCATCAGTTTCATGCGCGAGGTCTTCGGCCCGACCGCCACCCCGCCCAATTCGTAGCGATAACGCCGCATCATCAGATTGATCCCTGCGCTCGATCCAATCTCGAGCAGGTCGAGATCCGCAGGCAGACCGCGATCCACCAGCCACAGGAAAGCCGCGGCGAAATTGGCCGACCGCCCGGCCTCATTGGTCTGCGGCGGTCCGTCGAGCCAGGGCATGAGATAGGGTTCGTGCCGCTCGATCGCATCGGCGATCAGTTCGGCGGCATGGGTCGGGCCCAGCCCTTCGTAGATCGGGGCCAGCGCGGGTTCCTCGCCCCCAAGGTGCAACGCATGCAGCCCGCCCGCGATACGCAGGGGCAGCGCATCTGCCAGCGCGGGTCCGGCCCAGCGCCGCACACGGCGCATCACCGCGCCGCCGCGTTCGGTGTCGAGCAATTGATAAAGCGCCTCGCAGACCAGCGCGGTAATCGGCGCCCCGCTGTCGCGGCAATAGGCAACCTGGTTTTCGAACGCCCGCGCCACTGCCTCGGGGCCGATGGCCCCCGGTTCGGTTACGCGATACTGAGCCTTGTCGATCGCCATTGCCCTTTACACCCCCGCTGCCTATCTGCGCTTCCCATGAATGATCGCCTGACTTTCGCCGTTCCCAAGGGCCGCATCCTCGATGAGGCGCTGCCGGTCATGGCGCGTGCCGGCGTCGTGCCGGAAGACGGCTTCCACGACAAGGCCAACCGCTCGCTGACATTTGCCACCACGCGCGCAGACATGCACCTCATCCGCGTGCGCGCTTTCGACGTGGCGACCTTCGTGGCGCATGGCGCGGCGCAGCTGGGCATCGTCGGATCGGACGTGATCGAGGAATTCGATTATGCCGATCTCTACGCGCCCGTCGATCTCGACATCGGCCATTGTCACCTGTCGGTGGCCGAACCCAGGGAAGGCGGCGCCAGTGTCGATGGCGCGAGCCACCTACGCGTCGCGACCAAATACCCCAACCTCACCCGCCGCCATTTCGAGCGGCAGGGCATCCAGGCCGAGTGCGTCAAGCTCAACGGGGCGATGGAAATCGCCCCTGCGCTGGGCCTCGCCGGACGGATCGTGGATCTCGTTTCGACGGGCACCACCCTGCGCGAGAACGGCCTGGTCGAAACCAGCCGCATCCTCGATATTTCCGCGCGCCTGATCGTCAACCGGGCGGCGCTGAAAACCGATCCGCGGGTCGCCGCGCTGGTCGAGGGCTTTCGCGCCGATGCAGCGAAGCGCGAGGCCGCCTGATGCGATGGTTACGAACTTCGGCTGAGGGCTTCGAGAACGCCTTTGCGCGCATCGTGCGCAACCGGCGCGAAAGCGACACGCAGGTCGGGCGCGATGTCGCGAACATGATCAATGAAGTGCGCGAGCGCGGCGATGATGCGCTGGTCGATTACACCGCGCGCTTCGACCATCACCGGCTGAGCGAAGACACCGACTGGCGGATCGACGCTGCCGATTGCCACGCCGCCTATGACGCGCTCGACCCCGAGCTGCGCGATGCGCTCGAACTCGCGGCCAGCCGCATCCGCGCCTATCACGAAGGGCAATTGCCCGAAGATCGCGACTATACCGACGATATCGGCATGCGGCTGGGCGCCCGCTGGAATGCCGTCGATGCTGCCGGGCTCTATGTTCCTGGCGGACGCGCGGCCTATCCCTCCTCGCTGCTGATGAATGCGATCCCCGCCAAGGTCGCGGGCGTCGAACGGCTGGTGGTCACCACCCCGACGCCCAAGGGCGAGGTCAATCAACTGGTGCTCGCCGCCGCGCATATCGCGGGGGTGGACGAGATCTGGCGGGTCGGCGGTGCGCAAGCCGTGGCCGCGCTCGCCTATGGCACCGAGCGGATCGGCAAGGTCGATGTCATTGCCGGACCGGGCAATGCCTGGGTCGCCGAAGCCAAGCGCCAGCTGTATGGCGTGGTCGGGATCGACATGGTCGCCGGGCCCAGCGAGATCCTCGTCATCGCCGATGGCAATAACAATCCCGACTGGATCGCCGCCGACCTGCTCAGCCAGGCCGAACACGACCCGACCAGCCAGTCGATCCTGATCACCGACAGCGAGCCGCTGGCGCGCCAGGTCGAAGATGCGATCGATGTCGCACTGATGAGGCTGTCGACCGCCAAGACCGCCAAGACCAGCTGGGATGGTCACGGGCTGATCATGATTGTCGACAGCCTCGATGAAGCCCCCGCCCTGTCGGACCGGCTAGCGGCGGAGCATGTCGAGCTGATGGTCGACGAGCCGCAGGCGCTGTTCGACCGGTTGCGCCATGCCGGCAGCGTCTTCCTCGGCCGGCACACGCCCGAAGCGGTCGGCGATTATATCGCCGGTCCCAACCACGTCCTTCCCACTGGCCGCCGCGCCCGTTTTGCGAGCGGACTGTCGGTGCTCGATTTCATGAAGCGCACCAGCTTTATCGATGCTTCCCACGCCGCGCTTGCCGCCATCGGCCCCGCAGCGGTGAAGCTGGCCGAAGCCGAAGGCCTTCCCGCGCACGCCCTATCGATTTCCACGAGACTGAAATGAGCCAGAACCCCAAATCCCAGGCCCGCAGCGCCGCCCGCCTCGGCGCTGTCCAGGCGCTTTACCAGCAGCATATGGAGGGCACCAAGCTTGCCCGCCTGCTCGACGAATTCCACCAGCATCGCCTCGGCCGCGTGATCGAGGACGAGGAATATGCCGATGCCGACACCGACTTCTTCGACGATATCGTCGGTGGGGTGGATGCGCGGCGCGAAGAAATCGACGAGCGTCTGACCGCGCGTCTGGCGCAGGGATGGACGCTGGCACGGCTCGACAAGACCATGCTGCAGATCCTGCGCGCAGGCACCTATGAACTGATCGCCCGGCCCGATGTGCCCAAGGCGAGTTCGATCAGCGAATATGTCGATGTCGCCAAGGCGTTCTTCGACGATCGCGAGGCGAAATTCGTCAACGGCATTCTCGATGCGGTCGCCAAAGAGGCGGGGCGCTGAACGAAAGCGCGTTCATCGCCGCGCTGAAGGCGCTGGCCGACACGCCCGCCGCGCGCGGCCTCGACGATGACGCCGCGATTATCGAAATCGGCGGCGAACAGCTCGTCCTGACGCACGATACGCTGGTCCAGGGCGTCCATGTCCGCGAGGACGAGGACCCGGCCGATATCGCGTGGAAGCTGGTGGCGGTGAACCTGTCCGATCTTGCCGCCAAGGGCGCCGCCCCCGTCGGGGTGCTGGTATCGCATATGCTGGGCGACGCCGACGAAGGCTTCGTCGCGGGCCTGCGCGAGGTGCTCGAGACCTATGCCACCCCGCTGTTGGGCGGGGACACGGTGCGCGCCGATGGACGCCGTGTGTGGGGCTGCACCGCAATCGGCCGGGCCACGCACACGCCCGTCCCCGACCGGCGCAGCGCGCGTGCAGGCGACGCGATCTTCGTCACCGGCACGCTTGGCCGGGCAATGCTGGGAATGGTCGATCGCGGGTCTGGCAGCGCCGACGACCTTGCTTATCGCCGCCCCCGTCCGCTACTGGCCGAAGGGCGCGCCCTGGCACCGCATGTCGGCGCGATGATGGACATCTCGGACGGTCTGCTGCTCGACAGCTGGCGCATGGCGAAAGCGAGCGATGTCAGGTTCCACCTCGATCGCGGCGCGATCCCCGTCGCCGACCCCGAACGCGCGGACGAATGCATGCGCTGGGGCGACGATTACCAATTGCTGTTCACCGCGTCGCCCGACGCCGATTTGCCCGTCCCCGCAACGCGTATCGGGACGGTTGCCGAGGGTCCGGCCCGGCTCGCGCTGGACGGGGCCATCCTCACGCCCGAAGACGGTCTCGGCTACCGCCACTGATCGGTTGCGCCGCACGCAGCTGGCAGGTTCCGATTGCTGCGCATTTCGGCCTTGTCACGCAACCCGCGCCGCTTATACCTCTCGAGACGTGCTCCGGCGTTTCCCACGCCGGGGCGCATAAATATAAAAATCAAACGGGAGGGGGAAATTTCGTGGACCTAGTTCTCATAGCAATTCTGCTGGGACTGCTGGCCGTCGTGTACGGCTTCGTCACCAGCCGCCAGGTGCTTGGCGCAGGCGCCGGCAACGAGCGAATGCAGGAAATCGCCAGCGCAATCCAGGAAGGCGCGCAGGCCTATCTCAAACGGCAGTACACCACCATCGCGCTCGTCGGCGTGGTCGTGGCGGTGCTGGTATTCGTGTTCCTCGGCACCGTGCCGACGATCGGCTTTGTCATCGGGGCGATCCTGTCGGGTCTCGCGGGCTTCATCGGGATGAACATCTCGGTGCGGGCCAACGTCCGCACGGCCGCCGCCGCGCAAAGCGGCTTGCAGCAGGGCCTGACCCTCGCCTTTCGCGCAGGTGCAATCACCGGCATGCTGGTGGCCGGCCTCGCGCTGCTCGCGATCGCGGTGTTCTTCTGGTATCTCACCGGACCCGGCGGGCATGCACCCAACAGCCGTGAAGTCATCGACGGCCTCATCGGCCTCGCCTTCGGGGCCTCGCTGATCTCGATCTTCGCGCGTCTTGGCGGCGGGATTTTCACCAAGGCCGCCGATGTCGGTGCCGACCTCGTCGGCAAGGTCGAGGCGGGCATCCCCGAAGACGATCCGCGCAACCCTGCGGTCATCGCCGACAATGTCGGTGACAATGTCGGCGACTGTGCGGGCATGGCTGCCGATCTGTTCGAAACCTATGTCGTCACCGTGGGTGCCACGATGGTCCTCACCGCGCTGCTTTTCGGCGACGCGCTGGGCGACCTGCTCATGCCGATGATGGCCCTGCCGCTGCTGATCGGCGGTGCATGTATCGTCACCAGCATCATCGGGACCTATTTCGTGAAGCTCGGCAAAGGCAGTACGAACGTGATGGGCGCGATGTACAAGGGCTTCATCATCACCGCCGTGCTGGCGGTACCGCTGATCTGGCTGGTCATGGACCAGGCACTTGGCGGGATGACTACCGAAATCGGCGGCGCACCCGCCGGGATCGACCCGGGCGCCCCGCTGGCGGAAGAAGGTATGGCCGAACAGGTCCGCACCTTCACCGGCTGGGACCTGTTCTGGAGTTCGGTCGTCGGTCTGGCCATCACCGGCCTGATCATCTGGATCACCGAATACTACACCGGCACCAATTTCCGCCCGGTGAAGTCGATCGCCAAGGCTTCGGAGACGGGTCATGGCACCAATGTGATCCAGGGTCTGGCAATCAGCCTTGAATCGACCGCGCTGCCGACGCTGGTGATCGTCGCCGGCATCATCGCCTCCTTCCAGCTCGCCGGGCTGATGGGGATCGCCTATGCGGCCACCGCCATGTTGGCCCTGGCAGGCATGGTCGTGGCACTCGATGCCTATGGTCCGGTGACCGACAATGCCGGCGGAATTGCCGAAATGGCCGGTCTCGACGACAGCGTGCGCGAAAAGACCGATCTGCTCGACGCAGTGGGCAATACCACCAAGGCGGTGACCAAGGGCTACGCGATCGGTTCGGCAGGTCTGGGCGCACTGGTGCTGTTCGCGGCCTATACGACCGACCTCGCGGAGTTCTTCCCCGATGCGGACGTCGATTTCAGCCTCGAGAACCCTTACGTGATCGTTGGCCTGCTGCTCGGCGCGCTGCTCCCGTACCTGTTCGGTGCGATGGGCATGACCGCGGTGGGCCGCGCCGCTGGCGACGTGGTCAAGGATGTGCGCGACCAGTTCGCGGGCGACCCGGGGATCATGGCGGGCACCAGCAAGCCCGACTACGCCCGCACGGTGGATCTCGTCACCAAGGCCGCGATCAAGGAAATGATCGTGCCCTCGCTGCTGCCGGTGCTGGCGCCGATCGTGGTTTATTATGCGATCTACTTCCTCGCCGGGCAGGAGAACGCCTTCGCCGCTGTCGGGGCCCTGCTCCTCGGCGTGATTATCGGCGGGATCTTCGTCGCGCTCTCGATGACCGCCGGTGGCGGCGCATGGGACAATGCGAAGAAATATATCGAGGACGGCCATCACGGCGGCAAGGGCAGCGAAGCCCACAAGGCCGCAGTGACCGGCGATACCGTGGGCGATCCCTACAAGGACACGGCTGGTCCGGCGGTGAACCCGATGATCAAGATCACCAATATTGTCGCCCTGTTGCTGCTGGCAGCACTTGCGGCGGGCTGATCTCCGACCCAACCAAGTCGAGGGGCGGCGGCATCACCAGGTGCCGCCGCCCTTCCCTTTTAGCGCCATCCTTTTCAGCGCGTTAACCGAGTTTAAGCGCCTTGCCCCCTAAGCTTTCGCCCCAAAGGAGGGCCGAGTGACGCATATTGACGATCTTGCGACCGGTGCATGGTCCGATCGCGCTCGGGAGCTTCCCGCAGATGCAGCCCTCACCGAAGGATTCTCGGTCCTGCCGTGGACGGGGGTTGTCGGCAGCAGCTTTGCCGAACATTGGCGCCGTCTTGCGCAACATTGCGCCACGCCGAACCCCTTTGCCGAAGAATGGTTTTTGGCGCATTCGCTGCGCCACTTCGATCCTGGTGGAAGCATATTCCTCGCCTGCCATGTATCCGATGGCGAACTGGTCGGGCTGATGCCGCTGATGCGCGACAGGGACTATCACGGGCAGCCTGTGCCGCACCTTGCCAATTGGGTACACGCCAATGCGTTCTGCGGCGAACCGCTCGTCAAGGAAGGCTATTCGCGGCCGTTCTGGGAATATTTGCTCGATTGGTGCGATAGCCATGCGGGCACCAGCGTTTTCCTGCATCTGACCCACATCCCGGCCGACGGCGCCAGCTACACCGCATTACAGGACATTTCCGCCACCACTGGCCGCAAGCTGAGCGTCGTCCATAGCCTGCAACGTGCCGTGTTGCGATCCGGACCGGCGCCCCAGGAACATCTCAGGTCTGCGCTCGACAGAAAAAGGCGCAAGGAACTGCAGCGCAAGCGCCGCCGCCTTGAAGAATCGGGGCATTTCGTCTTCTCGCGCCAGACTGACGAAACCGGCGTCGATCGCTGGATCGACGAGTTTCTCGCGCTCGAACGTGCCGGCTGGAAGGGGGAACAGGGCTCCGCCATGGCTAGCGCGCCCGCGACCGAAGCGCTGTTTCGCGCCAGCCTGACCGAAGCGGCCAAGCTGGGCAAACTGGAACGGCTCGCCTTCCATCTCGGCGGGCGCCCGGTGGCCATGCTGACCAGCTTCGTCACCCCCCTCACGCTTTCGGCTTCAAGACGGCGTATGACGAGAGCCTCTCGAAACTTTCACCCGGAATGCTGTTGCAGGTCGAAAACCTCGCCATTCTGGAATGCAAGAGTGTTACGCTGTCGGACAGTTGCGCAGCACCGGACCACCCGATGATAGGACAGATTTGGCCTGACCGCCGCGAAATCGCGATGCTCACCATCCCCATCGGCGGACGTCTCCGCCGCGGGATCGGGGCCGCGCTGACGGCGATCGAACTCTACCGCACGGGGAAAAGGCAGTGACCAAACACGATCCCGCCCTCTCCGCAGCAGCGATCCGCGTGTTCCCGCACCAGTCCGTGGCCGCCTTTGCTCGCGGCTATCCGGAAACGCCGCATGTCCTGCGCCACCGGCTGGATGCCGACGCGCGCCTGTCGCTGGACCGGCTTGCGCAATTGGGCGAGGACCTGCCCGCCGCATCGGTCGAGTACAATCGCGGCGATCTGCCGATCGGGATCGACGGCAAGCCCGGTTCCAACGGCATGACCATCGGCGAAACGATCCGGCATATTGCCACCAGCAACAGCTGGGCAGTGCTCAAGAATATCGAGCAGGTCCCGGCCTACGAAGCCCTGCTGATGGCGCTGCTCGAAGAACTGCGACCGTCGATCGAGGCCGCCACCGGCAAAATGCTGACGCCGCAGGGGTTCATTTTCACTTCCAGCCCGAACGCGGTGACGCCCTATCACTTCGACCCCGAGCACAATATCCTGCTGCAGGTGAAGGGCACGAAGGTGATGACGCAGTTCCCCGCAGGCGACACGCGTTACGCACCCGATACGGTCCATGAAAGCTATCACTTGGGCGGACCGCGCGAATTGCCGTGGGACGAGAGCTTGCGGTCCGGCGGTCTGGCCATCGCCCTCGAGCCGGGCGAAGCCGTATACGTCCCGGTGATGGCCCCGCATTTCGTCAACAACGGTTCGGAACCCTCGCTCTCGCTTTCGATCACCTGGCGCAGCGAATGGAGCTATGCCGAGGCTGGCGCGCGGTGCTTCAACGGCCTGGTACGCAAGCTCGGCATCACCCCCGCGCCGCCCCGGCGCTGGCCTGCCCGGAACACTGCCAAATCCCTTGCCTACCGCGCGTGGCGCAAAGCCTTCGGGACCCCGGGATAGGCTGTCGATGGAGCGGATGGGGTCCGGCGATCGGCGCATTCACGACAGCGCGCTATTCGACGCTCTGGCCGAGCAGGGCCCGGCGCGCCGCAGTTTCCTGCGCGCTGCATGGTTCGACGCTGCCACGCCCGCGCCCGATCGCTTCGTCCTCGCCGACAGGCACGGTGCGCCGCTTGCCGGACTGGCACTGAACGAACGCCGCAAGGGCCCCCTCACCCTGCGCGAAGTGGCTGGCGGATACTGGCCGTTCCGCGGCGTGCCTCTGGCCCGCGATGTACAGGTGGTGCCGCTCGCACAAGCGCTGGGCGATCATCGCGAGCGGCTGGGCCGAATCTGGCGGCTGGGGCCCGTGGAAGCCGGCGACCCGTCACTCGAAATGCTGAGCGCCGCCGCCCGGATGGCCGGTTGGCACATGCTGTCGCGCCCGCTCGGGCGGGTCTTCGAACTGGATCTCGCGGCGCTTGGTGCGCAGGGCGATTGGCCCTCGGCGAAGACCAAGCGCAAGAACCGGTGGCGCAAGCGCAGGCTCGAGGAAGAAAACGGACCGCTGCGCGTGGAGTTCTTCACCGGGACCGACTGGACCCCCGCCCAGCGCGACGCGATGGCGCAGGTCGAGGCGGCAAGCTGGCTCGGCCAGCTCGACCATGGCGGCGATACCAAGTTCCGCAACCCCGCAATGCGCGGCTATTGGGAGGCGCTCTGCGCGGACCCGCAGCTGGCCGCCATGCTGTTCGGCAGCCTGATGTGGCTCGGCGATACTCCGGCGGCCTTCACCTTCGGGGTGCAGGCGGGGGATGTCCGCTATTACATTGCCAACAATTACGACCAGCGCTTCACCCAGTTCGGGCCCGGACGCGTCTTGCTGTATGACGACTTCGCCCGCGCGGCCGAACACGGCATCACGCGCATCAGCTGGGGCCTGGGGGACGCGGGATACAAGAGCGAAATGGGCGCGCAGCCGGGGCCCGAAATGGTCGATCTGCTGTTCGTGCGCGGCGCGCTGCTGTCCCGGCTGCTGTCCCCGTGGTGGGAGCGTGCCGCATGACCCGCTCGCAATGGTTCATCCTTTCCAGCGCAATCCTCTGGCTTGGCTTCCTGGTCGGCATGGCCGCTTATGAGCAAAGCGTATTCGACTGGCATTTCGCCCGCGAGGAAATGCCGGTGCATGATGGCTGGCATTGGACGCGCAGGCTGGTAACCGCCGGCTTGAGCTTCCTGCTCGTCGCGGCGCTGGCCGGGGCGCGCATACACAGCGAACGGATAGGCGGCGGCGCATTGATGCTGGCCTGGTCGGTCACGCTGCTTTCGGTCGCTGGCGAGGCCCTGCTCGGGATAAGCCCTGCGGCCTTTGCCCGCGTCGGCGCAGAGGATAGCGCGATCGAATGGCTGTCCGCCCTGCTGCTGTTCGGTGCCGCTGGATTGATGGCGCTGCGTTTGCAAACAGTGCTGCGCCTTACCCCGGCGCATGGTCCCCGCTGGATCCCGGTAGTGATCGCTGCGGGCTTCACCGCGCTGTTCGCGCTGATGGCCCTGGAAGAGGTCAGCTGGTTCCAGCGTCAGATCGGCTTCGACACGCCCGAAGCGGTCGCCGCGCGCAACTGGCAGGGCGAATTCAACCTGCACAATTTCCACACCGACATCACCGAACTGGCGCTATATTCGGGCACCGGCATCTTCCTCATGCTGCTTCCCCTGCTGCGCGAAAGCGAAGTGGCGCGCTGGCCCCTGGTGCGCGTGCTGGCGCCCTTCCTGCCCGACCGCACGGTGGCCGCGGTCTCCGCGCCAATGCTGGTCTTCACTTACAGCCACTGGACGCTCCTGCCGGTGCAGGCGGCGTTCTGGATCGGTCTTGGCGTCTGCATCGCTTTTGCGCGCAGCAGCATCACGCGGCATGGCACGGTGCTATGGAGCACGCTGGCGGTATGGGTCGCAGCCGGCCAGTTGTTCATGCTCGCCTTCGGACATACCATGGTGATGATCTTCGACAGCTCCGAATATCGCGAGCTTTTCATCAGCATCGGGCTGGTAGTCTACGCTTTCCGACAATCGCGCGCCCGTGACGCTTGACGCAAACGTAAAGCACCCGCAAACCGCTGGGCGTGAGCATTGAAAAGACACCAGAAGAGCTCGTCGCAGCCTTTATCCGCCTGCTGACCGTTTCCCGCGATGCCGAGGACGCCTTTAGCGGCCTCAAGCAGCCTGACGGAGTGGGCCGCGTATTTGGCGGGCAGGTCATCGCGCAGGCGCTGCAGGCGGCGCAGGCGACCGCGCCGGAAGGCCTCGAGGCACATTCGCTCCACGCCTATTTCCTGCGCGGCGGCAAGGAAGGTGTCGATATCGCCTACAACACCGCGCGCGACTTCGACGGGCGCAGCTTCGCCAACCGCCGGGTGGTCGCCAGCCAGCCGGACGATAGCGGCGCGCCGCGACCGATTCTCAACCTTACCGCCAGCTTCCAGCGGCCCGAGGACGGGCTGGCGCATGACGATGTGACCATGCCCGATGTCGCGCCGCCCGAAGAGCTGAAGAGCGATATGGAGATGCGCCACAAGATGGTTGAGCGTGCGGGTGACCGTATGACCGAGCAGCAACGCAATCTCGTCCTGCGCCCCCGCCCGATCGACATGCGCACGGTCGACCGGCTGCACTGGATGAACAGCGAACCGCGCGAACCGCGCGCGCACAGCTGGTTTCGAACGGTCGCCCCGCTGCCCCCGATCGAACAGAACGCAGCGCTGCACCGCGCGGTGATCGCCTATGCCAGCGATTACACGCTGCTGGGCACCAGCGCGCTTCCGCACGGCCTGTCGTGGATGCGCGGCGAACTGGTCGGCGCCAGCCTCGACCATGCGATCTGGTTCCATCGCCCTGCACGCGCGGATGAATGGCTGCTCTATGCCACCGACGCCCCGTGGAGCGGTGGCGGCCGCGGATTCAACCGCGGCCGCATTTTCAACCGCCAGGGCGAACTGGTCGCCAGCGTCGCGCAGGAAGGCATGATGCGCAAACGGGTACAGAAGGACGCCTAGGCGCCCTACTCCGCCGCCAGCGCCTCCTCGATCGCGCCCAGCGGGACCAGCTTGAAGTTCTGCGCCTTGCCGTCGTTGATCCCGTCCTGCGCGATGAACAGGCCGCCGGGGAAGTTCGGACCGAAATCGCCGCGCATGGCTTCGATCCCGTCGGTTTCCTCGGTGCTGCCGAAGCGGCCCTCGGCGATCCGGAACCGTCCTGCCGGGGTCATGTCGGGCAGCGCGTAGCGCATGTAGGTGTTGTCACCCTGGCTCGAGGCATAGAGCCAGCCGCCAGAACTGCCCTCGGGCACGAGGGCCAGCCCCTCAAGATCGGCGACGAGCTTGCGCCCATCGACCGCGGCAACCAGCTCGCCCGTGACCGTGCCGGGGGCGAACCGCCAGACGCCGCCCGCTTCCTCGCCGATGTAGAGCATGCCGCTACGATGATCGACCGCGCAGCCCTCGGGCTGCGAGGGGACCTGCATGGTGCGCAGTTCGCGCGCGCGGGGAGTATCGCCCAGGGCGATTTCCCACTCGCCGATCCGCCCGCTCTTGGGCGCGGTGTAGACCACCAGCTTGTCATCGCGGCGTGTGCCGCAGATGCCGTAGGCTTCGCTCGGACCCGTGGCCAGGCGGGCCAGTTCGGTGAGCGCGCCCTTCGCCGTGTCGAGACGGTAAAGCACGATCCTGGCGCTGGCGAGATCGCTGCGATCGCTGGCGAAGACGATCACGCCCGTCTCGCCCATGTCGACGAGGTCGACATTGTTGAGCGCGGGATGCTCGCTGAAGCTCTTCACCTTGCCGTCGAGGCCATAGACATACAGCCCCGCCTTCTTGTCGGTCGCGACGATCAGGCTGTCGGCGGGCGATGCCGCATTGCGCCAGATCGCCGGATCGTCGGCGGCGTCCTCGTTGGTGGTGACCACCGGCACGGTCTCCGCCACTGCGAAGACCGGCACGGCGGGATCGCCGACGGCCGGGATCGTCGCGCAGGCGGCGGCGATCCCGAGGCTGGCAAGTGCGAAAATCTGGAATTCACCGCGCATCAGAACGTCACCCTCAAGCCACCCTTCATGGTCCAGTTGTATTCCTCGTATTGGTAGAGGTTACGCTGGCTGCCGAAGGTGTTGTAAGCGAAATATTTCGCGTT